>JAFEFQ010000006.1 GCA_018240505.1 Pseudomonadota bacterium | reverse complement strand
CCCTCGCGGCCCCTTACCTGATCGGCACGCACACCGTGATCTGCGACGCAAGCATCGGGTTGATCAGCAGCCAGGCCGGCTTGATGACAGCGGATGACTACCTGCGCGCCGCAGACGCCGCCATGTACCAGGTCAAAACCGGGGTCAGAGCAGCCTTTCCTGATTGCTGACGGCCTCCGATGGCGGCTGGGATTTGCAGGGCCGCCCGATCTTGCGAGGGCCGACGCTGCGGCCGAGTTGCGCTTTCATTCGCGCCTCGTTGCGCGTCGCCCGCCGCTGGCCCGCAAGATTGCACCGGCTCGACTACAGCAGTAGCATCGAACGCCTCGGTGCGGCTCCTCTGAGGGGAAGCAAAGTGAAAACGTCGGCGATCGCCGGACTCGTTGCTGCGCTGATTGGGACAATTGCGGTTGCCGGCGCATTCGCAAAGCCGCCGGACCTCAGCGGCGTCTGGCTTCCGGACGTGAAGGACCAGGTGCGTCAGGAGACGCAAAATATCCCGCCCTGGAAGCCGGAAGCGCGGTCGCAGTTCCAGCATCTGGTCGACGAGGAAAAGGCCGGCCGGCCGTTCCTCGTGCTCAGCCATTGTCTGCCGCACGGCATGCCGAGCTGGATGCTGATCACCCACAACGCGTTCGAGCTGCTGGTCACGCCGGGCCGCATCACCATGCTCGGCGAGGTCGACGGCAACCGCATGCGGCGTATCTACATGGACGGTCGCCCGCATCCCGAGGATCCGGACCTGACTCTGCACGGCCATTCCGTCGGCCACTGGGAAGACGACAAGCTCGTGGTCGACACGGTGGCGATCGCGCCGCAGGCCTATATCGCGACCAGCGAGGCCGCGGGTATTCCCAACAACGGAGACCTGCATATCGTCGAGCGGATCCATCTGACCAAGCCGGATGTGATGGCCGACGACATGGAGATCACGGCGCCGAAAGTTCTGACCACGACGTGGAAGACGACGCGGCTTTTCCGCCGCTATCCCGAGCGCCACTACGAGATCATCGAAGGCGAATGCCAGCAGGAGGACCTGGTACCGGGCAAGGACAAGTACGGCAACGACATCTTCGTGCCCAAACCGCAGAACGCCGACGGCTCCGTGCGCGCCGTGAAATGAAAAGGATCACCATGATGCCGTCGCTCCGACTTGCCGTATGCGCTACCGGGCTGATGATCGGTCCCGGCGGCGCGGCTTTCGCGCACCACTCCACCGCCGCCTACGACCTCGACCATCCGACCACCATGGCAGGTACGGTCAAGCAGGTGAACTGGACCAACCCGCATATCACCTTCGTGGTCGAGAAGGACGCCAAGGAAGGCGAGCAGCCGGTTACCTGGGTGTTCGAGGTTTCCAGCCCGGGCGTTCTCACCCGCTCGGGCTGGACCAAGCGCTCGCTGCAGCCCGGCGACCACGCGGTGTTTCTCTACAAGCCGCTTCGCGACGGTACCGCCGGGGGCTACCTGACCGCGGCGACACTGCAGAACGGGCAGAAGCTGAGCTACAGCCTCACGCCCGTCGATGAAGACGCCGGCAAGTGACATGATGGCCCACGGCGCCCTGCTCGAATTGTCGAAATGGCTCAGCGCGACGTCGCTCAGCAGGGAGATCCAGACCATCGGCTGGGTCATCCCGACGCTGCAGACCATCCACATTCTCTGCGTCGCGGTGCTGTTTTCGTCAGCGATCCTGATCGATCTTCGGGTGCTGCGGGTGCTCCAGCGTGACGTGTCGCTGGCCGAGGTGGCGCGGCGCTTCCTGCCTGCGATCTGGCCGGTGCTGCCGGTGCTGCTGGTTTCCGGCAGCCTCCTGATCATCGGCGAGCCGCGCCGTGCGCTGCTCAACACCACCTTCTATCTGAAGATGACGTTGCTCCTGGTGGCCATCGCGCTCACCGCCTGCCTGCAGTGGTCGTTCGCCTCGACGTTCTGGGAGAAGAGGGCGGGCAAGTCCGTCGCCGTGCTCTCGATCCTGGTGTGGTGCGGCATCCTCTTCGCCGGACGCTGGATCGCATACACGGAGATCGGCTGATGGGATTCCAGGAACTGATCGTTTTCCTCGAGGGCACCGGTATTGCCGACAGCATCCGCGAGAACGACAACCTGTTCCCGCTGATCGAATCGATGCATGTGCTCGCGATCTCGCTGGTGGTCGGCTCCATTTTCGCGGTGGACCTGCGCCTGCTCGGTCTCGCCTGGATTGCCCGTCCCGTGAGCCGGGTCACCCACGGCATCCTGCCCCTGACGTGGGCCGCGTTCGTCGTTGCCGTAGGCTCAGGCGGCCTGCTGTTCATCTCCAATGCGACCAAATATCTCGCCAACGACTATTTCGTTGCCAAGATGATCCTGATCGCGATCGCCGGGGTGAACATGCTGGGGTTCCATTTCATCGGCGCTCGCGACCAGTCGGCCTGGGACAACAGCGCCCGGCCGCCGTTCAAGGTGCGGTTTGCAGGTGGGTTGTCGATCCTGCTCTGGATCTCGGTCGTCATCTGCGGCCGCTGGATCGGCTTCACCATGAAGCTCGGATGAGATGCGCGTTCAACGTACCCTGACAGGCGCTCTGGCGGCAACCGCACTGGCTGCGGCCGTTGTTTCGCCGCTGCGGGCCGAGACGCGTGCGCCGGCCGTTCCGTTCAAGGCCCACGTTGACATGAAGACCTTCATGGAGCATGTGCTGACGCCGGCGGCGACCGTCATCTGGCGCGTCAACGGCTCGATCATCGACGCAACGGGCGAGCACGATTTGTCGCCGAAGACCGATGCCGACTGGGAACGGATCGTCAGCGGCGCGGCGACGCTCGCGGAAGCGACCAATGCGCTGATGATTCCCGAGCGCGTACGCGACAAGGACTGGATCAAATATGTGGAAGCGCTCGCGGCTGCCGCGGCCAAGGCCTATCGCGGCGCCGAGAACCACGATCTCAAAGCCGTCTCCGAGGTGAGCAACCAGCTCGACGGCATCTGCGCCGCCTGTCATCGGCACTACGGGCTCGAATAGCGCACGAGGCTGACTGACCCGTTGGGATGGCTTCAGATCGAAAGCCTCGGATCGCCTTCGACGACGTGTTGTTCCAGTCGCGGCGCTTCGCCTTTTTTCCACAGCGGCGCGCGGTGTCTGACGCGATACCGCAGCGCACCGCCATCTGCCGCATCGTTGCTTTCGACGGGTCGCTCGATGCAGACGAATTCGGTCTCGAACGCGTCCGCGCTCGCGCGCACGACCGTGTAGCCGTGTCCGCCCATGTCGATGAAGCGCAGATGCGGGGCGTTGTCCGGATTCGATAGCGCCCGCGCCTTGGCTATGTCGCCGCTTTTCGAATATTCGAGGCAGCTGCGCACGCCGTGCCGCAGCAGCATGTTGACGGCGGGCTCCGGTTTGGGTCCGCCGCGATCGGCGACGAACAGCGGGCGCAGCGGGTGGTCTTTCGGAAACTTGTGCTCCAGGGATTCGACGAGCCCGGGCGCCGAGATGGATCCGGTGACGAACGCGATGCCCACGGGTTCGAATTTCTGCGGCGGCAAGGCTTTGGCGGCAAGGCCGGCCCAGAAACTGTGGCGATCGCCCGCGACCGTGGCGAATCCGGTGATGCCCTCGTTGGCGACGAAGTCGTAGATCTGCGCGCGCTCGACATACGCGCTGCCGTGGTCGCCGCCGCCGAAACCGGCGTAGCCGGCGCCGGGCCAGGGCTTGGTGAGGCCGGCCGGGAGATTTTGCGGATCGGCGCGCCAGTCGAGCGTGCCGGTCGTGTTGCCCCAGATTTTCCACGTCGCGTTCGACGCCTTGAGCCGATCGAGGAACCACTGTTTCTGCGCGGCGCCGAGAATCGTGTGCGCGGGTTTGTCCTTGCGGTAGTTCGCGACCTCCTTGTCGCCGTAGCGAATCGTCGCGGGCGGCTTGCCGCCGTTCGCCGTGCGGCCGGCGTCGAGAATTTCCTGCGCTTCCTGCGGGAGCAGGTTTGGGAAATCCTTGCTCGAGAAAACATCCGCGCGGTCGTCGTCCATCGGATCCTGCGAGCGATAGCTGCGCTGATCGGTGATGATGAGATCGACGTGACGACCCCAGCGCAGCGCGCGGTAGCCGGTGAGGCTGGCGAGCGCCGCGAGATTGTTCGGCTCCTGGCCCAGGCCGTTTTCGTCGAAGCGATCGACCGGCGCATCGACGACGTGCGGCGCGGCGAAACGTGCCAGCGACGGGTTCGGCTTCTTCACGCGCGCGGGCTGGTATTCGAACCACGCCTGCATCGCGGCGACTTTGCGCGTCTGCCGCGGCAGCGTCTTGCCGTCGAACTGCTGCATGCTCTGCCAGCCGAGCCAGCTGAACTCGTGGTTGTCCCACATCGCCACGAACGGAAAGTAGGCGCGCGCATCCTGCAAGTCGGGATCGGCGAGATACGCGCGGTAGACGGCGCGATAGTCGTCGACCGTCGTCGGAATATGGAAGTCGGAATGCTTTTCGCCGTGCGGGTAGCGCACGAGATCGCGGATGCGGCGATCGTAGTAACCCTGCGGCCGGTCTTCCGGATACCAGACGAGCTCGTAGATGAAGTCGCCGAGATGCAGGACGAAGCCCAGGCGCTCGTCGCTTGCCGCGTGCCGGTCGTCGTAGATCATGCGCCGGTAGGCCGTCTGCGGGCCGAGATTGGCGTTCTGGCAGGAAACGAACGCGAAGCGCACGGGGCGCGTGTCGTCGAGCGCGGGAGCGGTCAGCGTGCGGCCGATGCGGCTGCCGTTGCCGTTCGCATCCGTGAAGCGATACCAGTACTCGCGCGCGGGCTTGAGGCCGCCGACGAGCACGCGGCAGGTCCAGTCCGCGTCGGCGGCGACGGTGGTTTTTCTGGCCGCGACGACATGGTTGAAATCGGCGTCCTCGGCCACTTCGAGATCGAGCACAACCGGCCGGGCCGCGTTCGTCGTGTAGCGCGTCCACAGCATCACGCTGTCGAAGGTCGGATCGCCGGAGGCGACCCCTTCGCGAAACGACTCGCGATGCTCGCGCCATTTCGTGCGCGAGGGCGCAGCGATCGCGCGGCTCCAGACGGCGACGGCGCCGAGCGCCGCGGCGCTGGCGAGAAAGCGACGGCGAGAGAGTTGCGTCATGCTCGCGCTCCAGCTTGAACGATGGGATACGCCCGAGCCGTAGCGTGAAGAAAATTTCGTCGGGTTGCCCGTGGCAAGAGTCATGGATGACTGAAGCCTGAGTCTGACTGAAATTCAGTGACCGTTGCTCACTTGCGTTTGCACGCTCCGGGTTGGTCCTGCGTCGCGAGTACGCGCGCGAAGAACGGGAGAACCGATGTTTCGAATCGCTCGCGGGTATGATCCGTATGAGTGCCTGTGAACTCTTCGAACGTGCGCGCGATACCGGCGCGTTCCAGCTCTTGGGAAAACGCCGCCGCACCCAGAGTAACGCTTGGAATCTCGTCCTGCAGCCCGGCGTCCAGCGCAATGCTGCACAGGCGTCGATAAGGCGACGGATCGTGCGCGAGCTGGTTCAGCGGCAGGTATCTTTGCCATGCTTGAACGATCGCGGCGACTTGCCGAATTCGACCATCGGGTCCGGCGACAAAAGGCAGTGGCGGCGGTGCGGTATCGACATCCCGGAGAGTATCGGGGGCGAAGGCCATGGCCATCGCGCGCAGCCAGCCGCGAGGTTCATGCCGCCAGCGTTCGCCATCCATTGCCAGATCGCCGACGAATCCCAGACAACACGGACTCATTGCATAGACATGGCCGAAGGTGTCTGCATGGCGGCCGGCCAGGTACAGGGCTCCGAACCCACCCATGGACTGGCCGGCCAAGCCACGACTTTGCCGCACTGGCAGAGTGCGAAAATTCGCGTCGACGAAGCGAACCAGCTCCTTCGCGATGAAATCCTCCCATCGTCCGAACGCTGCGGAATTTACGTAAAACGAACCGCCGAAGCGGTTGTCGGCCATCGGCATCACCACGATGTACTCTGCCTGGCCGGCAAGCCGATCGACAGCGACTCCGAGGTCCAGACCTTGATACGTGCCGTCCAGCCACTCCTTCGGGTCCGAGGTGGCGCCATGAAGCAAATAGACGACGGGATAGCGCCGGGCCGAATCGCGACCGTAGCTGGCCGGCAGATGCACCGTGATCTTGCGGTCGGGTGTATCGCCAATGCGATTGCCCCGCAGCGCCCGCGAGTGCAGCGTTTCGACGATGATGCTGCCTTGTGCGGCGGCGCCGGGCGAATAAAGCATTCCGGTGCAGAGCAGGCATGACAACAGGACGAGGAGACGCATCATTTTTTGCCTTTTGTTCCATTCGTCGCGACGATCGAATTCCGCGGTCGCCGAACTGCGGTCTTTGCTCGATCGAGCATAGGCCCGGGACGGGGGCGGAGTAGGCTTTTCCCGAGGCGACGGCTTTCGACAGAAGTCGGACCTGCAGGCGCGTCCGCACCTCTTGCTGCGAATGAGGGTGAGTTTGTTACCCTGCGCCAGTCGGTTCTGCAGGGGGCCGGGTTGCCAATGACGTGGCTGCGCGTTGCTCCCATCCTGCTGCTGACTGCCATCAATACGCTGCCCATTGCGTGCCGCTGTTCCTGACCATGCGGAGACGTGCGCCGGATGTGCGTTGGGAAATCATTCGCAATCTGACCTTGTAGAAATCAAGGTCGTGCTCGCGAAACCGGAGTCAGGGCAGACCTTTCCGGGTGGGCAACGTCGGCAAGGTCGGCTCTGACCCGGTTTCGCTGGTTTCTCAACGTTCTCCGGTTCTGGTGGAACGCCTCACTGCGCCGTCACCCGCCAGACCGTGTCGCCGACGTCGTCGGCGATCAGCAGTGCGCCCTGCTGGTCCTGAGCCAGTCCGACCGGTGCGCCATAGAGCTGCGACTCGTCGTCGGAGTAGAAGCCGCTGACGAGCGTCTGCGGCAGGCCGACCGGCTTGCCCTGCTGGAAGGCGACGAACACGACCGCGTAGCCGCTCAGCGGCGAGCGGTCCCAACTGCCGTGTTCGCTGACGAACGCACCGCCGTGGTACGCCGCCGGCAGCGCGTTGTCGGTGGAGAACAGCAGCCCCAGCGCGGCGACGTGCGAGCCCAGCGCGTAGTCCGGCACGAGCGCCTTCGCGACCAGGTCCGGCCGCTGCGGCATGACGCGGCTGTCCACGTGCTGGCCGAAGTAGCTGTACGGCCAGCCGTAGAATCCGCCTTGCTGCACGGACGTCATGTAGTCCGGCACCAGGTCGGCGCCGATCTCGTCGCGTTCGTTGACGATGGCCCACAGCTTGCCGCTCTGCGGTTCCCACTGCAGCCCGGTCGGATTGCGCAGGCCCGAGGCGTAGATGCGGCTGCCGCCCGTGGCCACATCCACCTCGAGCACGGCCGCACGCCGGTACTCGATCTCCAGTCCATTCTCGGTGATGTTGCTGTTGGAGCCCGAGCCGACATACAGCTTGCTGCCGTCGGGGCTGGCGAGCAGGGCCTTGGTCCAGTGGTGGTTGACCGTGCTCGGCAGGTCCGTGAATTCCACGGCCGGCGCCGTGATCTGCGTTTCCCCGGCGTGGTACGGGAACTTGAGGATGGCTCCCGTGTTGGCGACGTACAGCGTGTCGCCGATCAGCTGCACGCCGAACGGCGAATGCAGGCGTTCGATGAACACGTGTTTTTCCCATTCGCCGCCTTCGGGTTTCGCGCGCAGCAGCGTGATCCGGTTGCCGCCCTTGCCGCCCTTGCCGGAGCGGTTCTTCACCTTGTTGGCGATCATCTGCTTCGGAGTCGTGACCGGCTCTTCTCCCGGGCCGTTCGACTCGACCACGAGCACGTCGCCGTTGGGCAGCGTCAGCAACTGGCGCGGGTGCATCAGGCCGCCCGCGATCTTCTCGATCTTCAGCCCTGCGGCGACCTTGGGGCTTTGTCCCTGCTTCCAGCCGACGCCGATGGGAACCTGCATGGGCGGCATCAGGAAGTCGCGCGCGGCGGGCAGCGGCGGGTTGTCGCCCGACTGTTGCGCCGGATCGAGCGTGGCCTTTCCTGCGCAGCCGGCCAGTACCGTGACCAGCAGCGCCAGCGCGCCGCGAAAGAGGGTGTTATTCATGGACGAGGCCTCCCGTGGACGGCTGCACGGCCACGACGATGCGGCCGATGGCGATCAAGGCGACGGTGCAGACCGACAGCCAGACGCCGGTGGGCACCACCGCATAGGCGTCGCGACTGTGCACGAATGCGTTGAAAATCGCCGCGACGATGGCGAACAGGTTGAGCCAGAAGTCGAACCGGTCGGCGCGCAGGGCGCTGCCTCGGGAGGTGATCCACACCTGCACCAGGTTGACCAGGCGCGGGATGATCGCGAACAGCAGACCGAAGACGATGAGCCAGGCCGCGGCCTTGTCCCACAGCATCACGGCTGTCTGCAGGTAGAGGATGTCGAAAACGAGCGCGGCGACGAAGCATCCGAACGGAATCGGATTGAGCACGCCGTAGACGGCGTTGGCAATGACGGAGCGTTGCGGCGTTGCGGAGGGACTCATGGGTTGCTGCCTCGATGAGAAGTTGAGGATTCTGCGGAGAAGCCGTCATTCCCGCGAACGCGTGACGCCATGCTTTCAACGAATACCCGCATTCGAGGGTAAGACGCAGCAGGAATTGTATAGCACGGAAACCCGGGCAGAGTGTGCGAAACCAGGTTCCAAAACCAGGGCCAGAGCAGGCTTTCCCGATCGGTGACGGCGCCCGATGGCGGTCGGGACTTGCAGGCGCGTCCGCACCCCCTGCGGGGAGCGGTGGCGAGTTTGTTACCCTGTACTCATCTGTTCCGTGGGGATTGGTCCCGGTTTGCCCATGACGTGGCTGCGCGTTGCTCCCATCCTGTTGCTGATTGCCCTCAATACGCTGGCTCATTGCCTGCCGTTGTTCGCCGTGGCACTGGTCAAGGCGCTGCTGCCGTTCGAGCGGGTGCGGCTGGCCTGCAATCCGTTGCTGACCGGCGTGGCCGAGAGCTGGATCGGGGTGAACAGTACGATGATCGGATGGTTCACGCGTACCCGCTTCGGTATCGAAGGGCCGGCGGCGCTGCAGCGCGATGGCCACTATCTGGTCCTGGCCAACCACCAGAGCTGGGTGGACATTCTGGTGTTGCAGAAGGTGTTCAACCGGCGTGTTCCGCTGCTGCGTTTTTTCCTCAAGCGCGTGCTGTTCTGGGTGCCGGTGCTGGGGCTGGCGTGGTGGGCGCTGGATTTCCCGTTCATGGGGCGCTACACGCGCGAACAGATCGCCAAGAACCCGGAACTGGGCCGGCGCGACCGGGACGCCACGCGCAAGGCCTGCGAGAAGTTCCAGAACATTCCGGTGGCGGTGATGAACTTCGTCGAGGGCACGCGCTTCACCGCGGCCAAGCACGCCGCGCAGTCCTCGCCGTTCCGGCACCTGCTCAAGCCCAAGTCCGGCGGCGTGGCCTTCGTGCTCGATGCCATGGGCAAGGGCCTGCATGCGCTGCTCGATGTCACCATCGTCTACCCGAACGGCAGCCCGTCGATGATGGACCTGATCGGCAACCGCGTGCCCGAGGTCAGGGTGCTGATCCGCCAACACCCGATTCCGGCCGAACTGATCGGCGGCAATTATCAGGACGACGAGGCCTTCCGCGCGCGGTTCCAGCAGTGGATGAACGCACTGTGGCAACAGAAGGATGCCGACATCGGCGCGATGCTTGCAAAACCCGGGTCAGGGTAGACTTTCCGAAACCGGTCCGAGTAGTTCATTCCACTTTATTCGCCGGCACGGCAACTGCCGCACACAACGAATCACGGAGATCTCATGATCCAGCGCATCGACCCCGGCCCGCGCATGTCCGAGGCCAGCATTCACAACGGTGTCGTCTATCTGGCCGGGCAGGTGGCGGAGGATGCGAGTCTCGACATCGAAGGGCAGACGCGCGAGGTGCTGGCCGCCGTCGATGCCTTGCTCGCGCAGGCGGGCAGCGACAAGACGCGCATCCTGCGCGCGCAGATTTTTCTCGCCGACATCGCCGATTTCGCCGGCATGAACCGCGCATGGGATGCGTGGGTCGCGCCCGGCAACGCGCCCGCGCGCGCGACGGTCGAGTCCAGGCTCGCGAAGCCCGAGTGGAAGGTCGAGATCGTCGTCACTGCGGCGGTGTGAATCCGGAATCAGGGGCGAAGCAGGCTTTTCTGATTGTTGGCGGGTTCTGACAGCGATGTGGATTTGCCGCGGCGCCCGATCGTTCGAGGGCCGCCCGTGCGGCCGATCAGCCCGGAAAATCAGTCGTGATGATAAAAGTATACTACATCGGCTGCATCAATAATGCTTCGACGTTCTACAGAGGCTTGTTGCCGCTGCGCCTTCTGTCCGAAATCAAGGTTTCCTACAACAACGGCGTGACCAGCGGCGCATCGCGGTTTTCAGGGATAAACACCGCATCCCGCGAGGATGTTCTGGATGCCGACATCATCTTTTCCGCAAGGGCGGCCGATCTGCAAACGACCAGATTTCTGACGCAGGCAAAAGCCAACGGCAAAAAAATCTGGGTCGACTATGACGATGATTTCTTCTTCGTGGAGAAGAATGATCCGTACTATGGTGTTCTGACTTCGGTGCGGCAAAGCCTGATCGATCAGCTCGTCGTCGCGGATTTGATAACGGTAAGCACGGATCATCTGCGTGCGACCTTCATAAAGGCGATCAAGGGTGCCTTGGGCGGAAATTACGACACGCGATTCGAAGCCAGGATTCATGTCGTGCACAACACCTTGGTTCCGAGGTTCCAGAGTTTCCCCGCTTTGTCGGTGGATTATTTCGAGAGAAAAATCGAGGAAGAAAAGCTGCATTTCCTTTGGCGCGGAAATGCCGCTCATAGATTCAGCTTCGACATGATGCGGAACTTCGCAAAAGTCAGATTCACCTGTCTTGGCATGGATAGCGGATTGATCGGAAACAGCATCAGGAATGTTGGCGCGATGGATTTGGTTCAGTACCTGAACTTCATAAAATCATCGGGCGCGCTGTATTTCTTGAAGCCGTTGCACGACATCAATGGCAACGAGTGCAAATCCGACATTTCTGCCCTGGAGGGTTTGACGGCCGGAGCCTTGACGTTGGCGTCGCCAAAAAAGGAATTTGTCGGCAAGCCGTGGATAATCAATGTTGCCGACGATGACTGGGATATGAGTGAGCTTGCGGACAAGGTCAGGGCGCTTGGGCCGAAAGAAATGCTGGACGCCTACGATATGGGCGTGAGTTTTTACCGGGATGAACGCTCGTTCGACAGGATGCAGCAACTGAGGCTGACCCGCATACGGACGCTGATGGAATCCTGATCGGCAGGTCGGGAGAAACGGAGTCCGAAATCAGGGTCCGGACGATGTTGGCGATATCGGGACGGGGCGGGCGAGGCGTGCGGGATGACGCATGCGACGGGTTCTCTCCGGCGGCCCGGGCATCGTCGTAGTGTCTGTCGGACATCTGCTCGCTCGCCTGCGGGAAAGTGCACTTCGACTCCGTTTTTCGTATACTCGATCACGGTTCCGCGCGCAGGATGCGGCTTCCTGCAGAAAGGCCAAGGTGCCGCGCACTCCTGCAGCAAGTTGCCCGTGCCCGGTGTCGATGGCTCTGTCGTCATGCAGGTGTTCAACGCAGGCGGGGGTGAGGTGAATCGACATGCCTCGAATGCAGGGTCGCCGGCTGGGCCGTTCCGCGACCGCGACGACGGCGAGGCCGCTGGCGGCACGAGCTATTTCGCGTTCATCAGCTACAGCCACGCCGACAGGCGCTGGGCCGACTGGCTGCACCGGGCGCTGGAGACCTATCGCGTTCCGCGCCGCCTTGTCGGGCAGCGGACCCCGGCCGGAACGATTCCGCGCCGGCTGATTCCGATTTTCCGCGATCGCGAGGAACTCGCCAGCGCAACCGATCTTGCGCGCACGGTCAATGCCGCGATCGCGCAGTCGGCGAACCTGATCGTCATCTGTTCGCCGAGTTCGGCGACGTCGCGCTGGGTGGACGACGAGGTAAGCGCATTCAAGCGCCTGGGCCGTGGCGAACGCATCTTCTGCCTGATTGTCGACGGCGAGCCGCACGCCAGCGACCTGTCGGGACGGTCCGCCGAGGAATGCCTGGCGCCGGCACTGCGCTTCGCGGCCGATGCGGACGGCGCACGCAGCAGCGAGCGCGTCGACCCCATTGCCGCCGATGTGCGTCCGCAGGGCGACGGCAAGACCAATGCCAAACTCAAGCTTGTCGCGGGGCTGCTCGACGTCGGCTTCGACATGCTCAAACAGCGTGAGTTGCAGAGGCGCAACCGGCGCCTGGCGATGATCACTGCCGCCGCGCTGCTCGCGATGGTCGTCACCACGGCGCTGACCGTCGTGGCGATGGTCGCGCGCAACGCCGCCGAAGTCGCGCGCCAGGCGGCCGAGCGCCGGCAGAAGCAGGCGGAGGAATTGGTCGGCTTCATGCTCGGCGATCTCAACGACAAGCTTGCCCAGGTGTCCCGGCTCGACATCATGGAAGCGGTCGACGACAAGGCGATGGCCTATTTCCGCGCGCAGCCGACCGCCGACGTGACCGATGCGGCACTCACGCAACGGGCGAAGGCGCTCGAGAAGATCGGCGTGGTGCGTCAGGAACAGGGTCATCTCGCTGCCGCGATGGAGTCGTTCGTGGCCGCGGCCGAGCTGGCCGGTACGCTCGCCGATGCCGCGCCGCTCGATGCGCGCCGACAAATCGCCTACTCGCGCAGCCTCGCCTTCGTCGGCATGACCCACTGGAGCCTCGGCGAGCTCGATGGCGCGCAAGCCAGCTTCGAGTCGGCGCAGCGGGTCCTGCAGCGGGCTCGGCCCGAGGAAGAAAACAGGCGTGAGCTGCTTTTCCAGCTGACCCTGGTCGACAACAACATCGGCCACGCGCTCGAGGCGCGCGGCAAGATCGACCAGGCCGAGGTTCAGTACCGCAGCATGTTGACGCACTGCGAGCAACTCGTCGCGGGCGGCGACGCCAAGCCGCGATGGCGCAGCCAGCTCGGTTCCGCGCACAACAATCTCGGCCAGGTTGCGCTGCTGCGCGGGGATCTTCTCACTGCCGTCGCCGAGTATGCGGCGGACAAGGCGATCGAAACCGCGTTGGTCGGACACGACCCGAAGAACAACAGCCAGCGCGCGAACGCGATGCGCGTGCGCGCCATCTACGGACGCACGCTTGCCCTGACCGGGGCGGTCGACGAAGGCATCAGCGAACTGCGGGCGGCCGTGGGCATATCCGCGCAGTTGCTCGAGGTCGATCCGAATCAGGCGGAGTTCCAGGAATACGCGGCGTTGTATTCGTCGCAACTGAGCCGCCTGTTGCGCCTGAGCGGCGACCTGCGCGGCGCAGCTGCACTGAACGCTCGCAGCCTCGAGGTGTTCGCGGCGCTGACCCGACAGGACCCCGCGAATTCGGTCTGGAATCGGGAATTCGCGGAAGCACGGACCGAACAGGCCGTGCAGTCGCTGCTGGGCGGACAGCGCGAGGCGGCGCTGCAGCACGTGCGGGCCGCGTTGAAGATTCTCGACGCACAGCTCGCGGAGCATCCGGACGACCACGGCACGCTGCTCGACTCGGCCACGGCGCGGCTGGCGCTCGCCGATGCGGCCGATGACACGGCGCTGGCGCGGCAGTCACGCGACGCCGTCATCCGGACCCTGCGCACGAGCGCGGGCGCGGGAGGCGATCCGCGCATGCTCGCGCTGCAGGTTGCCGCGCTGCTCGGAAGCGACCGCCGCGACGAGGCCAAACCGCTGCTTCGCCAGCTGTGGGCGTCGGGGTATCGCGACGCCGAACTGACCGCGTTGCTGCTGCGCGAACACGTCGACTATCCGGTCAATGTCGAGTTCCGCCAGCGCCTGCAGGCGGAACTGGCGAACGAGACGCAGGGCAGCGGGCAGATGTAGATTCGCAAGATGTGTGGAACGGAATCGCATGGAAGGAACTTTCGGAAGGTCCGGTGCGGAGAACGCACGACGCCGGAGCAACGGGCGCAAGCCGCGGAACCCGCCGCCGACGCGCTCCAGGGCATTTCCAACAGCGAGGACACGCAATGCACAACAATCCCAAACCAGAAGACATCGAGAACGAAGAGCAAAAGGTCGAGAACGAAGGCGACGAGGAAAACGGTTCCGGTGAGGCCTCGCCGCTCAGCGAGACCGACCCTTCGATCAAGAACCACTGACGCGCCCGAGGACATGCCGATCGTGGCATCGGAGGAAGTGGCGTTCGCCACGGGTCAATTCGTCCCGAAGAGTCTGCGCGAAATGGTGCCGCTGGTCGTCGGCGTCACCAGCCATCGCAACCTGCTGCCGGAGGAAATCGAACCTATCCGGCAGCGGGTACGGGAGTTTTTTGCGATCTTGCGCCGCGAATTTCCCGACATGCCGCTGGTCGTGCTGTCGCCGCTTGCCGAGGGCGGCGATCAATGCGTCGCCGAGGAAGCCCTCGCGAGCGGCGCTCTGCTGGTCGCGCCGCTGCCGATGTCGCGCGAATCGTACGCGCGCGATTTCGAGGAGCCGCAAGCGAGAGCCAGGTTCGAGAGGTTGTGCGCGGCCGCGGCGATCATCGAGGTTCCCGATGCGACCGGTGGCTTGACGCAGGGTGCGCATACCGACGCGGAGCGCGATCTCTACTATGCGCAGGCCGGGGTCTACGTTTCCAATCATGCGCACATCCTGCTCGCCATCTGGGACGGCAAGGATTCCGGCATGCACGGCGGCACCGCGCAGGTCGTTCGCTATCACTTCAAGGGAATCAAGCCGTCATACGACCAGCGGCAGCGCGGCGGCGTGCACACGCTCGACGACGAAAGCGAGCGCCTTGCCTACCACATCGTGTGTTCGCGCGATCAGGTCGACGGCAGCCCGCCGCCGGCACTGCGCCCGCTGGATACCTGGTGGCGAATGGGCTCACGCGCCATTCCTGGCACCCAGGCCATGCCCGAGGAATTCCGCGCGATATTCCTCGCCATGCGGGAATTCGTCGACGACGCGGAGAAATATGCGGATCGCATCGAAACGGCAGTCGCGGCGGAGACATCGCAGCGCGCGGCTGACTCGCCGCCGGCGAGCGATCGCCTGTTTCGTCCTGCGGACTGGCTTGCAGGTCATTTCCAGCGCCGCGTGCTGCTGACGCTGCGTGCGCTCTACACGATGGCGGCGCTGATGGCGATCGCATTCGTCGCGTTCGATGACCTGCCCGATCAGGACAGCATGATCTTCGTCTTCCTGCTGCTGTTCGCGTTGGGCGGCGGCGTGGCGCTGCTCGCCAACCGGCGTGGCTGGCATCGCAAGTATCTCGACTACCGCGCGCTCGCCGAAGGGTTGCGCGTGCAGTCCTATTGGCATCGTGCCGGGCTGTCGTTGACCGACGACGTCGAATTCGGCCGCGACAATTTTCTGCGCAAGCAGGATCTCGAGCTCGGCTGGGTACGCAACGTGCTTCGCTGC
The DNA here is from genome assembly GCA_018240505.1 of Pseudomonadota bacterium. Classification (GTDB taxonomy): domain Bacteria; phylum Pseudomonadota; class Gammaproteobacteria; order Xanthomonadales; family Rhodanobacteraceae; genus Rudaea. Next base: position 15,974 of record JAFEFQ010000006.1, on the reverse strand, counting down.
GGCGGTCTCGCGAACGATCTGGGCGGCCGCATGGGCTCGGTGCAGGAGGTGCGCAGCGTCATCCGCCAGTGGGTCGGGGACGATCAGCATGGCGGCCAACTCGACTACTACCGGCGCAAGGCGGCACAGCGCGCGCGCATGCACAAGCTTACCGAGCGCATCGGCACGGCGAGCCTGCTCGCCGGCGCGGGCATCAGCGTGGTGCTCGCCCTGTTCCTGCATGCCATGTCGCAGGACACGAGGAACGAGTTGATCGTGGTGATGGCGGTGTTCTCGATCGTCGGCGGCGTACGCCTGGCCTACGCGCACAAGAAGGCCGACAAGGAATTGATCAAGCAGTACCGCTACATGCGGAGAATTTTCGGCGAGGCGCGCGAGGCGCTCGATCATGCGGCCGATGTGGAAGAGCAGCGCGATATCTTGCGGCTGCTCGGCAACGCCTCGCTCTCCGAACAGGTCGAGTGGACGCTGATGCATCGGCAGCGACCGCTCGAGCACAACCGCATCTGAAGAGCCGCCGGCGCGCTCGCTCCGGCCGCTGCGCGGCTAGCGCATGCGGCTGAAGTGGTTCGTGCGCATCACCGGAACGCCGTTGAAGTTCACCGCGGTCTCGACCATGCTCTTGCCGTCCGCGGCGGCAGTGTAGATACGCGTCGAGGCGGGCATCCCGTCCTTGCCGAGCGCCAGTATCAGCACGTTGGAGGCGGGCATCCTGACGGCACCGGTATCGGCTTCGATCGTGCTTCCCTTGCCCGGCGCGGCGGTGCCGTCGAGCGCGTAAGTCCCGTGGGCATTGATCTTCGTTCCGCCGGCATCGACGATGTCGACGTTCACCGTCCAGTTGCCGCCGCCCGCGTCGCCGAAGGTGATCGTGACGCTTTTCGGCCGTGCCTCCGGTGGCATCGGCAGTCGCGAGGTGTCGACGGCCCAACTGCCCAGCAGTGGAGAAGGCGCGGACGCCTTTGCGCCGGATGATTCGGCCAGGGCCGGCGCGCCCTGCACTGCGCCGGCGCAGAGCAGGATGGTGAAGAGCGTTTTCAAATCGACCTCCATCGAGTGGACGAATGGCGCAAGGCGCGCGTCGCGGTACACGGCAATACGCAGTCAAGAGTACACTTTCTTCATGCCCACCACCAAGGATGTCGCGAAGGCGCGGATCGATGCGGTTGCGGAGCCGCGCGTCGACCTTGCGACGATTCCCGAAGACGAGCTGCTCGCGCTGCGCCTGTGCGAGCTGCCGCTGCACATCGAGGGAACGTGGCTGGAGGCGCGCATCGCGCAGCTTTACGGCGAACTCGAGGCGCGCACCATCGCGTTCAAGCCGCGCTGCTACCTCGCCGACGAATGGCTGACGCCGGAAGGCGAGCCGGTGATCGGCATTCCGTTCTACCTGGCGCATCCGCGCCTGATCGAACTGCAGCGCAAGATGATGCTGGAGGCCGAAGGCGACTCCGACGAGGCGTGCATGAAGCTGTTGCGCCACGAGTGCGGTCATGCGCTGAGCTACGCCTACGATCTCAACCGCAAGCGCAGTTGGCAGCGCGTGTTCGGGCATTCGTCCGAAGAATACGGCGAGACATATCGCTTTCGCCCGTACAGCAAGAGCTACGTGCGCCATCTCGACTACTACTACGCGCAGTACCATCCGGACGAGGATTTCGTCGAGACCTTCGCGGTCTGGCTGACGCCGGGCCTGGACTGGCGCAGGAAATACGCCGGCTGGAAGGCACTCGACAAGCTGCTGTTCGTCGACAAATTGATGGCCGGCATCGCCGGCAAGCCGCCGCTGCGTGCGAGCGGAAAGCAGTTGTGGAAGGTGTCGGCGATCCGCAGCACGCTCGATCGTTACTACAAGAAACGCCGCCAGGCCGAGGCCGAGGATTTCCCCGAATTCCACGACGACAACCTGCGCCGCCTGTTCGCCGAGGGCAAGGCGCAAGGCGAGACGCGGCGGCCGGTCGCCAGGCTGCTGCAGGCACAGCGCAAGCCGCTGTTGGTCGAGGTGTCCAACTGGACCGGCGAGCGGCGCTACATGGTCAACAAGGTCTACAAGGCGGTGCTGCAACGCAGCCGCGCGCTGCGCCTGGTCACCGACGAATCCGACACCGTGGCGATGCTGAAGCTGGCCACGTATCTGACGACGCTGATGATGAACTATCGTTACACGACGCGCCTGCGCGGGAAACTCTGAACATGGCCACGCGCATACTGATGGTGTTCGACCTGCCGTACGCGGTGAAGCCCGGTTACGATTTCGCCGCGGAGTTCGCCGACCCGGACGGCAGCTACACGGAGAACGACGTCTGGCAGGCGCTGCTCGAATGCGGCTACGAGGTGGAACGGTTGAGCCTGCACAACGATGTGCGCCCACTGCTCGACGCGGTGCGCGATTTCAGGCCGGACGTGATCTTCAATCTGTGCGAGACCTACGACAACGCCACGCACTGGGACAAGAACATCATCGCGACGATGGAGCTGCTCGGCGTGCCGGTCACCGGCGCCAGTTCGAGCGCCGTGTTTCTGTGCAACGACAAGGGCCTGTGCAAGAAGATCCTGCGCTTCCACCGCGTGCGTACGCCGCGGTTTCACACTTTCTACCGCGGCCACAAGGTATGGCTGCCGAAGCGGCTGAAACTGCCGTGCATCATCAAGCCGCTGACCGAGGAGGCTTCGCGCGGCATCTCGCAGGCCTCGATCGTCGACGACGAGGCCGGCTTCCTTGCGCGCATAAAAATGATCCAGGAGCGCATGGCGCTCGATGCGATCGCCGAGGAATACATCGACGGGCGCGAACTCTACGTCAGCGTGATCGGCGACCGCGCACTGCGCACCTTGCCCGCGCGCGAGATGACCTTCGGCGACATGGCCGAGGACGAGCCGCGCATCGCCACCTACAAGGCCAAGTGGGACGACAAATACCGCAAGCGCTGGGGCATCCGCAACCACTACGCGAAGGCGCTCGAGCCGGACCTGCAGAAGCGCATCGACGAAGTGTGCAAGCGCGCCTATCGCGCGCTCAACATCAAGAGCTACGCGCGCTTCGACCTGCGCGTGACCGCAGCGGGCAACGTCTACGTGATCGAACCGAACGCCAATCCCTGCATCGCGAAGGACGACGAACTGGCGCAGTCGGCGCTGAAGGCCGGCATCGGCTACACCAGCCTGATCCGCAAGCTGGTCAACCAGGCGCTGCGCCGGAAGGGTCAGTAGCAGGCCGCGCACACGGCGCAACCCGGCACTTTCCGTGCTTGAGCGTTCGCGCGCGAAGTGGGACGATCGCGCCCATGACGATACATGCCGCAGCGGTTGTCCTGCGCGACCTCGCGCGCCTGCGTCGCGTGCGCGACCGCATCGATCGCGAGTACGCACAGCCGCTCAACGTCGAAGCGCTCGCACGTGGCGTGCACATGTCGGCCGGGCATCTGAGCCGCCAGTTCAAGCTGGCCTTCGGCGAGTCGCCGTACAGTTACCTGATGACGCGGCGGATCGAGCGCGCGATGGCTTTGCTGCGTCGCGGAGATCTCGGCGTCACCGAAGTCTGCTTCGTTGTCGGTTGCGCGTCGCTGGGCACGTTCAGCACGCGCTTCACCGAGCTGGTCGGCGTGTCGCCGAGCGTGTATCGGCAGCAAGCCGCAAACGCGACGGCCGGCATGCCGTCCTGCGTCGCACGGCAGGTGACGCGACCGGTCCGGACGCAACCGAGCAGGAATCGAGAAGCGCCGGCCGCCGAGCCGGTCTAGCATGACGGCTCCGATCACATCGAGCAGAAACGTCATGAACATCACGATTCACGCGAGTTTTCTCCCGCACAACGATGCGGAGGCCTCGCTCGCTTTCTATCGCGACCTCCTTGGCTTCGAGGTGCGCAACGACGTCGGCTACAACGGCATGCGCTGGATCACGGTCGGCCCGCGCGACCAGCCCGGCACGTCCATCGTCCTGTTCCCGCCCGCGGCGAGCCTCGGCGTCACCGACGAGGAGAAACGCACGATCGCCGAAATGATGGCCAAGGGCACCTACGCGATCATGTTGCTGGCCACGCCGAACCTCGATGCCGCTTTCGAGCGCATCCAGGCCGGTGGCGCCGAGATCGTCGAGGAGCCGACCAATCAGCCTTACGGCGTGCGCGACTGCGCGATCCGCGATCCGGCGGGCAACCTGATCCGCGTCCAGCAGCGCAACTGAGATTCTCCAATCCAATTCCGCGTGAGGTGTTTGCATGAGTCAGGCCACGAAGAAAACCGCAGGCAAATCCGGCAAGGGCAGCGCTGCGGCGAGCAAGGCGGCCGGGGGATTCAGTGTCGAGGAACGCGCCGCGATGAAGGCGCGCGTGCAGGAGATGAAGGCCGAAGCGCGCGCGAGCAGGAACCGCGAGGAAGGGGAAAGCGCCGTGCTCTCGGCGATCGCCAGGATGAAGGAACCCGATCGCGCCATGGCCACGCGCCTGCACGCCCTCGTAACCGCCGCCGCGCCGGCGCTGATGCCGAAGACCTGGTACGGCATGCCCGCATACACCAAGGATGAAAAGGTCGTCTGCTTTTTCAAGGACGCGCAGAAGTTCGGTGACCGCTATGCGACGTTCGGCTTCAACGACAAGGCGCTGCTGGACGACGGCGCGATGTGGCCCGTGGCCTTCGCGCTCAGGGAGCTGACCGCCGCCGTGGAGGCGAAGATCGCTGCGCTCGTGAAGAAAGCCGCTGGCTGAATGCGGTTTGCGCGCATCGCGGCAATTGCCGGATGCCCGCAGCCAGGAATGCGCAGGCGGTCTTGCGCCCGCTGGCGGCTGGGCGGTGATCCTCCGGCGCCGCGCGGACCGCCGAGGCATCGTCCCCTGGCTGCGCAGAATCACGCTCGGCCCGCCCCAGCCCGGTACATCCGCAGTCCTGCTTCCGCCCACGGCTCCCGCGCCGACGTCGCGCGAGGTGCCGACGACGGCCGGATCATTGCGGATACGCGGGCGGCTTTGCGCAGGGCGCTGACGGCAGACCCGGCTTTTTATGTGAACCATGTCACATTCGAAGAATTGCGCGCATACTCCGCGCACTTCGCGCGAGCGTTCGCGCGGGGGTCCTATCGCCAACTCGACCTGGAGGTTCACGTGAAGATCAATACGACGTGTGCGGTGTCGGCGCTCCTGCTTTTCGCTGCCACCGGGGTACAAGCAGCCGATGCGAACAAGGCCAATGTCTATCGCGACTACACCGATATGGTGGCGCCAGCGGACCAGGATGCCTACGAGGCCGCGGTAAAGGCATTCAACCAATGCCTGCGTGAGCACGGCGTCAAGTACAGTTGGGTTGCGTGGGGGCATGAAACCGGCAACACGTACAAGTATTCCTACGTCGCCGGCCCGCTCGCCTGGGCCGATTTCGACGCTATGCACACGCAGATGAAACCTTGCGATTCGACCTGGCGCACGAAGGCCAATCCGCATCTGAAAGGCGAAACCAGCGCCTTCATGATCGAGCAGGCGGACATGAGCCACGAACCGAAGGGCGGCGACAAAAACGCGACGCCGCAATTGATCGACGTCATCTACTTTTCGCTGAAGGAAGGACACGACGCGCGTGAGGCGTTCACCAGCGCCGTGAAGAAGATTGCCGCGGCCGCGGACAAGAGCAACTGGTCTGGCCCGTTCCGCACGCTGGAAGTGAGCAATGGCGACGCCGGCGCGCCGGATTACGTTGTCGTGATTCCGAACAAGAACTGGGCCGAAGTGGGCATGGAGCCCAATCCAACGTTGTGGAAGATGGTCGAAGGCGTTTATGGCAAGGCCGATACCGATGCATTGCGCAAATCGTTCGGCGCGTCGATCAAGGACTCGTCCTCGCATATCGACAGTTACAACGAGGAGCTGACTTACCTGGCGCCAAAGAAGTAGGGCCGCGCGGCAAGCGGCGGCCCGGCGACGGGCCGCCGCTGTTTGCCCGGGATGCGCGCGGCCTTCCCGAGAGGCAGTACTTGTCGCCTCGGGCGGGCTGCGGATCAGCGGTTTTTCACGGCACGAAGCTGAGGAACAGATACGCAGCGAACAGCACGAGGTGGACCACCCCGGGCAGCGCCGTCGTGCGTCCCGTGCGCAGCGTGATCGAGACGACGAACAGCGACAGCACGAGCAGCACGGTCGATTTCATGTCGATGCCGAGCGCGAGCGGCCAGCCCATGACCAGCGACAGCACGGCGACCGTGGGCACGGTCAGGCCGATGCTGGCGATGGCCGAACCGATGGCGAGATTGAGGCTGGTCTGCAGGCGGTTGGCGTGCGCGGCGCGGATCGCGGCGACGCTTTCCGGCAGCAGCACGATCGCGGCGATCAGGATGCCGACCGTGGCCGCGGGCGCGCCGGCGGCGTGCAGCGCCGCTTCGATGGCCGGCGAGATGCCCTTCGCGCTCAGCACCACGGCGACGAGGGCGACGAGCAGCAGGCCCAGGCTGACCAGGGCTTCCGTGTTCGTCGGTTGGGTCGCTTGCTCGGCGGGATCGTCGCCTTCGCCTTCCTTCGGCAGGAAGTATTCTCGATGACCGATGGTCTGGAACGCGGTGAACGCGGCGAACAGCACCAGCGTTGCCACGGCGACGAACAGCAATTGACTGGGCGTGTATGCAGGACCGGGCGCGCTGGTGGAAAAATTCGGCAGGATCAGCGTGAACACCACGATCACGGTCAGCGTGCCGAGCGCGGCGTTGATGCCCTCGAGCTTGAAGCCCTGCACGCGATGACGGCCGCCGCCGACGAGCAGGCTGGCGCCGATCAGCCCGTTGAGGATGATCATGACCGCGGCGAACACCGTATCGCGCGCAAGGCCGGAAGTGGCCTCGCCGCCGGACAGCATCACCGACACGATCAGCGCCACTTCGATCACCGTGACCGCCAGCGCCAGCACCAGCGTGCCGAACGGTTCGCCGACGCGATGCGCGATCACTTCGGCATGGTGCACCGAGGCGATCACGCTGGCGACCAGCGCGAGCACGAGAAGGATGAGGATGCCGGGCATGCCCGGTGCCGCCCAGGACAGCGCGAGAACGGCGATGCCGAGCGGTGGTACTGCGAGCGTCCACAGCGGATTGTGTCGATTCGGTTGGCTCATGCGTGTCGTTGCCCGGAAATCAGGAGTTGGAGTGGATTTTCCGCGAAGCGGGTCGGCGGAAAGTGTACCCTGACCTTGGCTTCGCATACCCGCGATGGCGGACAGGAGAACGGACATGAGCATGCGCTTCGAAGTTGGAGATCATGTGACCTGGAACTCCGAAGCCGGACACGTCAGCGGCCGCATCATCAAAATCCACACGCACGACGTGGACTACAAGGGCTATGTGCACCACGCCAGCGTGGACGATCCGCAATACGAGATCAAGAGCGACAAGACCGATCACATCGCCCTGCACAAGGAATCGGCGCTGAAGAAGATCGAACGCTGACGCTCACAACGCCAGCGAGCGAATCGCGCTGCGGATGGCCGGCACGAGGTCATTTTCGAACCATGGATTCCTGGCCAGCCACGGCTGGTTGCGCGGGGAAGGATGCGGCAGCGGGAGCTGGCCCAGCGGCAGATACTCGCGCCACGCCTTGACCGTATCGGTCAGCGTCGCCTTGCGGTGATCGCCGAGATAGCAGGCCTGCGCGTACTGGCCTACCAGCAGGCTCAACTCGACTGCACGCAGATGGGCATCGAGTTTGCCGTGCCAGCGCGGCGCACATTCCGGCCGCGGCGGGTTGTCGCCCGAGGCGGCCTTGCCCGGATAGCAAAAACCCATCGGGACGATGGCGACTTTGCCTGGATCGTAGAATTGTTCCGTGCTCAGGCCGAGCCAGTCGCGCAGCCGATCGCCGGACGGATCGTCCCAGGGAATGCCGCTCTCGTGCACCTTCCTGCCCGGTGCCTGGCCGACGATGCGCAGCCGCGCCGAGCGACCGGCTTGCAGCACTGGGCGCGGGTCGCAGGGAAGATCAGCGGCGCAGTGGCGGCATGCGCGGATGTCCTCGAGCAATCGCTTCAGGCTTTCCCGCATGGTTCGTCAGTTCTGGTCCGATGACAAACCCGGCAACGTTGCCTGCTCGGGTGGATACGTGATCGAGGTTCCGTCGACCCGCGCGAACGGTGTGAGCTTGTGCATGCGCCAATGGGTTTCCGACAGGATCTCGACGGCGGGCACGCCGCGCACTTCGAGAGCATCGGCCACGAGCGAGCGATGACAGCGCCATGGCACGGCTTCGGCGCACATGATGGCGACGCGCTCCTGCCGGCTCATGCGGATCAGCGCATCGAGCGCGTCGCGGAATGCCACGGTCTGCATGTAGTCGGCGTAGCCGCGAAAACCCTTGTTGTGCCACCCGGCGTTGATCGAGTCCTTGCGCGGGTGGCGCAGCCCGCCGAGCGCCGCCATGTGCGCGTATCCGATCTGCTCCGCGGCGAGACTGGCGGCGAGTGCGCCGCTCTGGAACTGTGGGTTGTGGCGCGACGCGGGCACCGTGCGGATATCGATCAGACGCTCGATACCGTAGGTTTTCAGCAGCGCGATGAAGCGCTCGATCGGCAACGTCGAATGCCCGAGCGTGAAAACGGCGCCGTCCGGCCACGAAGTCTCTTGCGGCAGCGGATGGGTGGAAGCGGAGCTGGAACGCGAGGACATTTGCAAATCACGATCACGCAGGGCTCGTCCATGATGCCTGCGTGTGCCGCCCGCTTTCTTAAGTTTCTTTCACGTTCACTCATCGGATGCTGCGATGCAGCATAATAGCGTGATGGAAACGATTTCAGCTCTCGAATCCGCGGCGTCCACGGCGACCGTGTCGCCGCGGCACCGTGCCCTGATCCTCACCGCGCTGACCCTCGGCGGTTTCGCGATCGGCACGAGCGAGTTCTCCGCCATGGGCCTGATGCCCGAGATGGTGAAAACTTTCGGCGTGAGCGAGCCGCAGGTCGGGCACATCATCAGCATGTACGCACTCGGCGTCGTCGTCGGCGCGCCGCTGCTGGCGATTCTCGGCGGACGCCTGCCGCGGCGCGTGCTGCTGCTCGCGCTGATGGGTTTCTATGCGCTCGGCAACCTGGCCAGCGCTTCGGCGCCGGACTACGTGAGCATGATGCTGGCGCGCTTCGTCGCCGGCCTGCCGCACGGCGCCTATTTCGGCGTGGCCGCGCTTGCGGCGGTGGCGATCAGCAAGCCGGAGGAGCGCGGCAAGGCGGTGAGCCTGACCATGTTCGGGCTGACGGTGGCCATCCTCATCGGCAATCCGGTCGCGACCTGGATGGGGCAGACGATAGGCTGGCGCTGGGCCTTCGTCATGGTCTCGGCGGTAGCCGTGGCGACGCTGGTGCTGATCGCGATGTTCATGCCGCGCGACAGGGTCGAGGCGCCGGCGCATCCGCTGGACGAACTGCGCGCGTTCAACCGCCTGCCGGTGTGGCAGGCGCTGGCGATCGGCGCGGTGGGTTTCTCCGGCATGTTCTGCGTGTTCAGCTATCTCGCTCCGACCATGCTGCAGGTAACCCATGTGTCGGCGAAATGGATTCCGCTCGGCATGGCCGGCTTCGGTATTGGCGGCGTGATCGGCAATTTCCTCGGCGGCTGGCTGTTCGACCGCCTGCGTTTCCGCGCGGTGCCGGTCATCCTGCTCGGCGCGGCGGCGACGCTGCTGCTGTTTCCGCTGATGGCGGGCTCGCTGTGGACGCTGCTGCCCATCACCATTGCGATCGGCATGATGGGCGCGCTCGGCCCGATACTGCAGACGCACCTCATGGATGTGGCCGGCGAGGCACAGACCCTGGCGGCCGCCTCGCACCACGCCGCGTTCAATGCGGCGAACGCACTCGGCCCCGCGCTCGGCGGCATGGCGATCACGGCGGGCTTCGGCTGGACGTCGACCGGTTACGTCGGCGCAATCACTGCCGTGCTCGGCACGATCATCTACTTCTCGGCCGCGGCGACATTGCGGCGGCCGCGGCCGCAGGTATGCCCGGCCGTCTAGGCACGGCGACGATGCGCTTTCCACGCAGCGCCTGCCAGGTGGCGGAAACGGCCGGGCCTGTCTTCGATCGCCTGCTGCGATAGCCTATTTCGCCAATCCCGGCGCCGGTATCACCAGCTTGCCGTCGCTTTCCGCGACGAACACTTCGCTCGAACTGCTCGTGGAGCCGTTCGCGCTCTTGCTCTCGCTTTTGATCACGAGCTTCTTCGTCGGCGGCAGGGTGAATTTCATCGGTCTGCCGTCGGGGCCGGGGCCGCCTTGCGCGCGTTTCCTGTCGTTCGCATCGAGGTCGGCGAGCTGGATCGAGGTGATCTTGCCGCCCATGTCGCTCGTCATCATCATCTTGTAGAACTCGAGGGCCTGGGCATCGGCGCCCTTGGTGTACAGAAAGCCGTGCAGGGTCTTCTCGTCCTTCGCTTCGAAGGCTTTCCTGTAGGCGTCGACGAAGGCTTTCTCCTGCGCGGGCGTGGCGCCGAATCCCGCGAGCGGAGCGATCGCGAGCAGCAACATCGAGATGGCTTTTTTCACGTTGTTCTCCTTCGGTTGGGGAAAGACATCGAGCACGGCAAGGGACAGCCGGCCGGAAAGACTCACTGCGCCAGCTTGCGCCACATCGGACGCAAAAATCCATGTGCGTGTGTGGGCCGCTTGCGGAAAGGAGCCGGATCGTCTGTGGGCGTCGTCGAGGGAGGAAGGCGATAGCTGGTACATTGGCAAGCCGCCACGACGAGCCACCAACAGCGATCTCCATGACGACACAAACGCATTGTTCCATCGGAACGCCCGGGCAGCCGTGGGGTTCCGCCGAAAAGGCCATCTGGCTGTCGCAGCAAACCCGCAAGCGCAGCTACGAAACCGACGTGCTCGGCGCGATCGACCGCTTGCGCGACCGCTTCGACGTGGTCGAATACGGCCGCCTCGAATACGATCCGGAGACCTTAGCGCTGTTCGCGATCCGCAGCCGCGACTGGAACGACGCGCTGCCCACCGCACTGGTCACCGGCGGCGTGCACGGCTACGAAACCAGCGGCGTGCACGGCGCGCTGCGGTTCGTCGACCGGCATCTGGCCGACTACGCGGGAAGGGTCAACGTGCTCGTCGCGCCGTGCGTCAGCCCGTGGGCGTACGAGCGCATCCATCGCTGGAACGCGCTGGCGATCGATCCGAACCGTTCGTTCCGCGAGCACAGCCCGGCGCCCGAGTCGGCCGCGCTGATGCGCCTGGTCGCGCCGCTGCGCGAGCGCGTGCTCGTGCACGTCGACCTGCACGAAACCACCGACAGCGACGAGTCGGAGTTCCGCCCCGCGCTGGCCGCGCGCGACGGCAAGGCGTTCGAGCCCGGAAGCATTCCCGACGGCTTCTATCTGGTCGATGACAGCGAGCATCCGCAGCCCGAATTCCAGCAGGCGATCATCGCGGCGGTGGCGAAGGTGACGCATATCGCGCCGGCCGATGCGAAAGGCGAGATCATCGGCTCGCGCGTGACCTCGCCGGGTGTCATCGAATACGCGCTGAAAAAACTCGGCCTCTGCGCCGGCATCACGAATGCGGCGTACAAGACCACGACCGAGGTCTACCCCGACAGCCCGCGCGCAACGTCCGAGCAATGCAACGCCGCGCAGGTGGCTTCGGTATGCGCGGCGCTAGCCTACGTGCTGGCGCCGCGCTGAAAAAAATCAGGCCAGGCATTCGCCCGGCCCGATTCCTGGTTTCAGTTCGCCAGGCTCGACAGCCTGCGCGATTCAGTCCCCGAGCCGGTAGCTCACCGGCACCTGCACGCTTGCGACCACGGGTTGGCCGTTGCGCAGGGCGGGTTCGAACTTCCAGCGGCGCACTTCACTCGCCGCCGCGCGATCGAGCGTGTACGAACCGCTGTGGCGCACGACGTGCGCATCGCTCACACGGCCGGTCGAGTCGACCTGGGCGAGCACGAGCACGGTGCCTTGCTCGCGACCGCGCAGCGCCGGTGCGGGGTACGCCGGCTTGGGATGGGAGAGCAGGGCGACGCCGCGATCGACCGGTTTCTTCGCGACCGGGGCCGCGGGCGCGGGCGACTTCGCCAGCATGCGCGTCGCCGGCTTTGGCCTTGGCGCGCGCCTCACTGCGGGCTTGTCCGCGTTCGCGCCGTCGCCATTCGCCGGTTTGGCGGTGTCGTTCGATGTCGCGACGGGTTGTGGCGCGCTCTCGCTCGCGGTGCTGCCGTCGGGTGGATTGGCGCTTGCCGCAGACTGTGGCGGAACCGGTATGGTCCACGCGATCGTGGCGGCAGGCAGGTTCGCGGGATCGACTTTGGCCGTGTCCTGCTGACCCTGGCGATAAAAGAACCACGCATTCGCAACGAACGCGAGGGCGATGGCGACAGTGAGCGCCGGGTAGTACAGGTCCTTGCGCACCAGGCCATCCACGCGCTGCTCGTCTTGCGCGGCAGGTTGTCCGGATTGAGTCATGGCTGCGTCTCCTTTCGTCGATACCGCGCGCCCGCGGCGTTCGGCATGGCGAGCTTGGCACGCACGTGCGGCGTGCGTGTTTGGATTTCGTTATCGGCGCCGGTCAATTCGGTTGCGTTTGGCGCATTCGCTGGTGCGAAGCAGTGCTTCATCGTGCGCCGCTCGTGGGGAACCGGCCGGGGCCGGAAGGGCTGCTTCACGATGCCGTGCGCGCATCCGGCCGACCGCAATCTCTCCGACGATTTCTGGACGGTAAGGAAACAGCTCAATGCCGCGTGCGCCTGGCACCCGCGGCGGGCGTCATCTCGACGCTGAGAGTGAACGCACGCAGTTCGTCCGGCTGCATCGCGCCGACGCCGACCAGGCGCCGCGCGATTTCCTCGCCGCGTTCGTTGCGGATCGTCAGCACCATCGAATATTCCCACGCGCCGCCCTCGTTGTTGCGGAAACTGCCCTCGACGCGCAACGGCGTGATCGCGGCGGCCTGCGCGTCGCCGGCGACCGGCGGCGCGCCGAAGCGCAGGTGGTGCCTGCACGCCGGGCACACCGTCGCGCTTTCGAGGATCGTCTCCCGGCAATGCGGACAGGTGCGCGTCGCGCCGGGCGTGCCCGCGCGCGCGCTGCTCACGCGGCCGAGCCGTTCGTCGGCTTGTGCGTCGACGATTTCTCGTCGCCCCAGCCGAACTCGGCGTGGCCGCGCATGCGCGAGCCGGCGGCGACGGTGAGCGTGCCGGCCTTGAGGTCGCCGGTCAGCGCGCCGCTCTGGGTCAGTTCGACATGCGAGGCGGCATCGATGTTGCCCACGAGTTCGCCGGCGATGACGACCTTCTCGGCGCGCACGCTGCCGGTCACGTTCGCGCGCGGGTCGATGGTCAGATCACCGTGGACGTTGATGTCGCCCTTGAAGCGGCCGGCGACGCGGACGTGGCCGGCGCCTTCGATCTTGCCTTCGATCGCGATATCGGGTGCGATCAGCGATTCGGATTTTTCCGCGGCGCGCGTCTGCGCGCGCACCGGTGCCGCAGCGACTGCCGGCGCCGCCTCGGGCTTTGGCTCGGGCCCGGGCGACACTTCGAAACGCGCCGGGGTGACGGGTTCCGCGGGAAACCCGGGGTTGGGGGATTGCTTGGTCGGTTCTTTCCACAGTGCCATTGGGGGCGCTCCTGATCGGTGTGCGGTTTCATCGTCCGGCAGCGACATGCAACAGCCCCCCCTGTGCCGCCGGGACGGCAAGAGTACGCGATCGAGGCGGAGAAAAACGGAACTTTTCGTTAAAAATCCTCTTTTTGATCGGGCACTTGCACACTGTTTCACAGGTGCGGATCACGAATCTGCTACCGTGTTTCGCGTCGATGCGTGCTGGCAAATCCGGGAATTCGTTGCATGTCGGATCAGATGTCCCTGGGCGGTTTCGCCGAGGCAGTGGCAACCGATCGCCTGTTCTTCGCCCTGTTTCCCGACGAGGCGGCGCGCGCGGCGATTGCGCGTCTGGCGGACGACGTCGGCCGCCAGCACGGATTGCGCGGCGCGGCGTTGAAGCGCGAGCGTTTCCATATCACGCTGCACCATCTCGGCGACTACGCCGGCCTGCCCGCGGCCGTGGTCGAGGAGGCGCGGCATGCAGCCGCGCATGTGGTTGCGGCGCCATTCGATGTCGTCTTCGATCGCGTGAAGAGTTTCGCCGGCCGCGCGCAGAAGAAACCCTGCGTGCTGGTCGGCGCGGAAGGCGATACACCGTTGCAGCAGTTGCGCAGACAACTCGGTGAATGCCTGATCCAGACCGGCTTGGGCAAGCATGTGACGCGCGAGTTCACGCCACACGTGACGCTGCGCTATGAACGCATTCTCGTGCCGGAACAGCCGGTCGCGCCGATCGCGTGGACGGTGCGCGAGTTTGCGCTCGTGCATAGCCTGCTCGGCAGGACCGAACATCGCATCGTACGGCGCTGGACCTTGTCTGGTTGAAGTGGTCTGCGGAGTTGCGCGTCAGTTCCTCGGCGCCGCGCGCGCGAGGCAGGCACGATAGCGCCGCTCGACGCTCTCGGCGAACATCGCGGTGGTGAACTTGCGCGTGATCTTCGGGCTGTCGAGGCCGATCTGCGGCAGCATCGCGCGCGGCAGCGGCGCGGCGTTGGCCTTGTCGGCCATGGCATAGATTTTCCTGTACAGCGGCGTCTTTTCGAAATCGAGGGTTTCGCCCCGCGCGAGCGCGTCGTGGATGTCGCCGTCGCTCATCTGCAGGCGCCTGGCCAGCGTGCGCACCGCCAATTCGGTGTGGCCGGTATCGCCGCTGTAGTCGACGAGGTCGCCGTCATAGGCGAGCGATTGCTGCGTCAACAGGTGGATCGCATTCTGGAACGCCGCGTTGCGGCTCGCGTAGAAGCCGGCGTTGTAGTCGGCGAAGCGGTAGATCATGCGGTCGTAGGAAACCGGGTAGGCAAGCAGGTGGGCGATGCCGAAGTAGACGCCGCCGCGCCGGCTGAAGACTTCGTGGCGGATCGAGCCGTCGTACGGATATGGATAGGGATGCGTGCGCGTGAACTGCTCTGCGATCGTCACGCTGACCTGCATCGGCCCGCCGGTCTTCACCGGATTGGAGTCGGCGAACAGGGTCTGTCCGAGCGGCACGCGATCGATGAGGTCTTCGAAGACCAGGCTCAGTTCGCGTTCGGTGCGGACCGCGGCAATGCGGTCGTTGTAGCTGCGCCCGTCCGTCGACTTGATCGCCATCGTCGCGTGCACGGCGAATGCGGGAATATGGTGCGTGCCGGCGCGGCGGTCGATTTCCTCCTGCGCGATGCGGCCGAGGTTAGGCACGGGCGGATCGGCGACGAAGCTCGATTCCTGCTCGATCACGGCGAGCGCGGCGCACAGGTGCGAGGCGGTCGGTTCGACCTCGAGCGCGTAGAACGCATCGGTGATGTCGAGCGCCCAGCCGGCGCGGTCCTGCGCGCCGGACGGAATAAGCGTCGTCAGTTGCGCTCGTACTTCCTCGCGCGGCCGCGCCGGTTTCTTCGGCGGCGTGGCGCAGCCGGCGAGCAGTGCCAGCAACGCGAGGCCGACCAGACAACGGCGCAGCGTTGGTGCAAGCATGCGGGCGTCTCTTTCAACCGGGGCGAGTAGCGTGCGCCGCGCGCACGCCCGCACGCAAGTCCATGCCGTCGATAGCGCATGCTACGCCGCGCGAGCTAATCGAAATCGCCAGGCCGCCATCAGTCCATGCGCACCGTCTCGCCGTGCTTGACCACGAGCAGCGGCTTTTCCGTCGCGCGGATGTCCTTGAGCACGTCACCTTTCACCGCGACGACGTCGGCGTACTTGCCCGCTTCGAGCGTGCCGGTGTCGGCGTCGATGCCGAGCAGTCTGGCCGAACCGATGCTGCTGGTCATCAGCGCGGCGGCCGGGGCCATGCCGAGCGCGACGAGATCGCCGAATTCCTCGGCATTCTTGCCGTGCGGATAGACCGCCGCGTCGGTGCCGAACGCCATCGGCACGCCGATCTTGAGCGCGTTTTTCATCATTTCCGAATGCGCGGTCGCCGCGGCGCGCGCCTTGCC
>JAFEFQ010000069.1 GCA_018240505.1 Pseudomonadota bacterium | reverse complement strand
CAGCTCGAAGGCCTGCTCGTCGACGAAACCTCGACTTTCGCCGACCTCAAGGGCACGCTGGCCGAATTCGTGCGCGCGTTCTTCGAGCGCGACTTCGAAATGCGTTTCCGCCCTAGCTACTTCCCGTTCGTCGAACCGGGCGCCGAAGTCGACATCCGCTGGGATCGCGAGGACGGCTCGACCGCGTGGCTCGAAGTGCTCGGCTGCGGCATGGTTCATCCGAACGTGCTGCGCGCGTGCGACATCGATCCGGAACGCTACACCGGCTTCGCTTTCGGCATGGGCGTCGAGCGCTTCGCGATGCTGCGTTACGGCGTCAACGACCTGCGCGCATTCTTCGAAAACGACGTGCGGTTTCTCAAGCAGTTTGCGTAACACCCACTACCACAGTGTGTCGTCATTCCCGCGAACGCGGGAATGACGGCAGGAAAAGAACACGGCGATATCCGATGAAATTTTCAGAAAATTGGCTGCGCGACCTCGTTCCGCTCAACGCGACACGCGATGAGTTGTGCCACAGGCTGACCATGGCCGGCCTCGAGGTCGAGGGCGTCGAGACGATCGGCGGCCCGCTCGACGGCGTCGTCGTCGCCGAGATCGTCGAATGCGCGCCGCATCCCGACGCGGACAAGCTGCGCGTGTGCCAGGTCGCGATCGGTGCGGGCGAGACCGTGCAGATCGTCTGCGGCGCGCCGAACGCGCGCCAGGGCCTGAAGGCGCCGCTCGCGACGGTCGGCACGGTCATGCCGGGCGGCATGCAGATCAGGAAAGCCGCGCTGCGCGGCGTCGATTCGTTCGGCATGCTCTGCTCGGCGAAGGAACTCGGCATCGATGCCGACGCATCCGGTCTGCTTGAGCTGCCGGCCGATGCACCGGTCGGCGCTCCGCTCGCCAAGTATCTGCATCTGCCCGACGCCGCGATCGAAATCAAATTGACGCCGAATCGTCCGGATTGCCTATCCGTGCAGGGCGTCGCGCGCGATGTGGCCGCGATCTTCGGCGTGCCCGCCGCGGTACCCGCGATTGCGACCATCGCCGCGACGACGACGCATGAGCGCAAGGTCGAACTGTGGGCCGGTGCCGACTGCCCGCGCTACTGCGGCCGGCTGATCGAAGGCATCGATCCAAATGCCGCGACGCCGTTCTGGATGGCCGAGCGCCTGCGCCGTTCCGGCCTGCGCCCGATCAGCCTGCTCGTCGACGTGACCAACTACGTCCTGCTCGAGATGGGCCAGCCCTTGCATGCGTTCGACGCGGCGAAGTTGAGTGGCACGATCGGCGTGCGTCGCGCGCGCGCGGGCGAGAGCCTGAAGCTGCTCGACGAGTCCGAAGCCAGGCTCGATCCCGAATTCCTCGTCATCACCGACGCCGCGGATTCCGGGCAAAGCCGGCCCGTCGCGCTCGCCGGCATCATGGGCGGCCACGACACGCGCGTGACCGACGCGACGCGCGACGTCTTCCTCGAAGCCGCGCACTTCGCGCCGACCGCGATCAGCGGCCGCGCGCGCAAGCTCGGCATGCACACCGATGCCTCGCATCGCTTCGAGCGCGGCGTCGATCCCGAACTGCCGCGGCTCGCGCTGGAACGTGCGACCCAACTGATCGTCGAGTTCGGCGGCGGCAAGCCGGGTCCGGTCACCGAAGCGACGCTGCCGCAGTTCCTCGCCAAACCGGTCGCCGTCCCGCTGCGCCGCGCGCGGCTCAGGCGCGTGCTCGGCATCGACGTCGCCGACGCGGAAGTCGTGCGTATCCTCGGCGCGCTCGGCATGCAGGTGGAAACGACGGCGGACGGCTGGCGCGCGACGCCGCCGACATGGCGCTTCGACATCGCGATCGAGGAAGACCTGATCGAGGAAGTCGTGCGCATCCACGGCTACGAAAAGATTCCTACGACGATGCCGGCGGGCGAGATCCGCGTCGCCGCGCCGTCGGAGACGCGCGTCGACGAGACTGCGCTGCGCCGCCAGCTCGCCGCGCGCGACTATCGCGAGGCGGTCACCTATGCCTTCCTCGACGCCGATCTGCTCCGTCGCTGGCAGCTCGACGCGGGTGCGATCGCGCTGGCCAATCCGCTCGCGGCGGACCTCGGCACGATGCGCACCTCGCTGCTGCCGGGGCTGGTTTCGGCGCTGATCGCCAATCGGCGCCGGCAGCAGGAGAGGGTGCGCCTGTTCGAGGTCGGGAGGGTGTTCAAGCAAGGCGCGGACGGTCCGGTCGAGACCGTGCGTGTTGCCGGCGTGGTTTGTGGTCAGGCGAACGAATTGCAGTGGGCCGCGGACAAGCGCGCAGTGGACTTCTATGACGTGAAGGGCGATGCGGAATCGTTGTTCGCGCTGACCGGCGATGCGCGTGGATTCCGCACGGTTCCGGCCACGGCGAGCTGGCTGCATCCGGGGCGCTCGGCGGGCATCGTGCGCGGCGATGTCGGCGTCGGCAGTCTTGGCGCGCTGCATCCGCGTCTGCTCAAGGTGCTGGACTTCGAGGCCGATATCTACGCCTTCGAATTCGATCTGGATGGCCTGGTCGCGCGCGCGGTACCGCGCGGGGCGGCGGTGGCGCGGTTCCCTTCGGTGCGTCGCGATCTATCGATAGAGCTCCCGGAAAGTGTGAACTACGCCGCTGTCGAAGCGGCCGTACGCGGTGCCGTCGGCCCCATTCTGCACGATGTGTTCGTGTTCGACCGCTATGCCGGGCCGAATCTCGCACAAGGACTAAAAAGTGTCGCCATCGGCTTGATTTTACAGGATGAATCACGCACTCTTACCGATGCCGACGCAGATCAAGGCGTGGGGCTGGCGGTAGCGGCGCTGGAACGCCACTGCCGAGCGAGATTGAGGGGGTAGGATGGCGGCGCTCACCAAAGCGGAAATGGCCGAACGCCTGTTCGAGGACGTCGGCCTGAACAAACGCGAGGCGAAGGAATTCGTCGACGCTTTTTTCGACGTCGTGCGCGAGGCGCTCGAACGTGGCGAACAGGTCAAACTTTCCGGCTTCGGCAACTTCGATCTGCGCAAGAAGAACCAGCGGCCGGGGCGCAACCCCAAGACCGGCGAGGAAATTCCGATTTCCGCACGGCGCGTGGTAACTTTCCGCCCTGGACAGAAGCTCAAGCTCAAGGTCGAGTCCTATGCTGGATCAAGGCAGTAACAACGAACTGCCGGTCATCCCGGCCAAGCGCTACTTCACCATCGGTGAAGTGAGCGAGCTGTGTGCGGTCAAACCGCACGTGCTGCGCTACTGGGAGCAGGAGTTCACGAACCTGAAGCCGGTCAAGCGCCGTGGCAACCGGCGCTACTATCAGCGCCACGATGTGCTGATGATCCGTCAGATCCGCGCTCTGCTCTACGATCAGGGCTTCACGATCACCGGCGCGCGTCAGCGCCTCGAAGGTCAGCAGGCGCGCATGGAGACGAGCATTTCCAACCAGATCGTGCGCCAAGTGCGCATGGAACTCGAGGAAGTGCTGCAGATCCTGCGCCACTGACAGCGACGCATCTGTTAGAATTCACGCTTGTCGAGAGGCGTGGCCGGGAAGGCCGCTGTCCGATTTCCGCAATCGGGACGATTGCCCGGGTAACCAACGGTCGGGGCGTAGCGCAGCCTGGTAGCGCATCTGCCTGGGGGGCAGGGGGTCGTGGGTTCGAATCCCGCCGCCCCGACCACTGATTACGGATAAAAAACCACCGCTTTCGGTGGTTTTTTTTGTTCGTCCGCGCGGCGTGCGCCGGAACCCTTGGCGGCTGGAGCGGCCCGGCCGAATCACCTATGATTCACGCGCCATGATCCAAGGGCAACCCCTCACCATCCTGTTTGCCGACGTCAGCGGCAGCACCCGGCTGTTCGAGACGCGCGGCAACATCGAAGCGCGGCGTCTCGTCGCGGGCATGCTCGCCGCGCTGGGCGAGGTCGTGCGCCAGCACGGCGGGCGTGTGATCAAGAACATCGGCGACGAGATCCTGTGCACGTTCCCCGGCCCGATCCAGGGCCTGCTCGCGGCGGTCGACATGCAGAAGCGCATCGCCGCGGACGCGGAGTACGCGCGCGAATTCCTCGCGATCCGCGTCGGTCTGCATCACGGCGAAACCTTGCTCGAAGACGGCGACGTCTACGGCGATGCGGTGAACACCGCCGCGCGCATGACCCAGCTCGCCAAGCGCGAGCAGATCATCACGACCGCATCCACGATGCGCCTGCTGACCAATGCCGGCATGCTGCGCACGCGCTCGATGGGGCAGACGCGCGTCGCCGGCAAGCTCATGCCGATCGACATCGTCGACGTGCTCTGGCAGGAGGACACCGCGAACGTGACCATGGTCCAGCGCGCGATCTCGACCGAGGCCGACGCGGTCCCGCGCGTGCACCTGCAGCTGCGCTATCGCGGCCGCGCGATCGACCTCGACGAACTCGCGCCGCCGTTCACGCTCGGGCGCGATCTCGCCTCCAGCCTGGTCATCGAGGCAGAATGGGTGTCGCGCAACCACGCGCTGATCGAATACAAGCGCGGCTACTTCGTCGTCTCCGACCGCTCGACCAACGGCTCCTGGGTGAAGTTCGGCGACGACGACGAACTGTCGTTCCACCGCGACGAAGTGCGCCTGCTGCGCAGCGGCACGATCAGCCTCGGCCAGACCAGCGCGCTCAACCCGGATCATCTGCTGTATTTCCAGTGCAGCGAATAGGCCGTTCGCGAATCGCGTTGCGCGCGGCAGGGCGGCCTCAGGTTTCCCAGACGAGGGTCTGCCCGGAACCTGCCCACGCGGCGGCGCGCGGCAGATAGTGCCGTTCGATCGCATCGCGGCGGATCTTCAGCGTCGGTGTCAGCATGCCGTTCTCGGTGGACCAGTCGTCCTTGACCACGACCAGGAACTGCAACCTTTCGTGCGCCGCCGCCTGCGCGTTGATGCGCTCGCGCAGCGCGTCGCATTCCGCGACGAGTGCATCGCGATCCAGCTTCGCGGTGGCCAGCGCCTGGCGCGTTTCGACGGAGAGCATCAGCAAGGCGAACGGCATCGGCAGCCCCGCGCCGACCACGCATACGGCCTGGAAGCGTGGATGGGCGATGAGTTCATTCTCGATCGGCCCGGGCGCGACGTACTCGCCCTTGAGTGTCTTGAAGATGTCCTTGATGCGGCCGGTGATGGTCAGGAAACCGTCCGTGTCGATCGAGCCGCAATCGCCCGTGCGAAAGAAACCGTCCGGCGTCATCTGCTGCGCGCTGATCCCGGGCTGCTTGTAGTAGCCGAGCATCTGTGCCGGACTCCTGACCTCGATCTCGCCGCTGTCGGCGATGCGCGCCTGGACGCCCGCCTGCGGCCGGCCCACCGTGCCGATGCGCAAGCGGTCCGGAAGGCTCGTGTGCGAAATCGCGGAGTTCTCGGTCATGCCGTAGACGTCGAGCAATTCCAGGCCGAGATCGCGATACCAGTGCACCAGCGCGTCGGTCAGCGGCGCCGAGCCGGTGAATGCCAGATGGACCTGGTCCAATCCGAGCCCTGCGAGGATCTTGTGCTTGATCCGCCTGCCGACCAGCGGCAGCGCGAACAGGAACTTCTGCAGCGGCGGCGAAATTTTCTCGTTGACGCCGAGATGGAACTTCGTCCACAGCCGCGGCACGGAGAAGAATATCGTTGGCCGCGCGCGCTTCAGGTCGTCGACGAACGTCGCGAGCGAATCGGCGAAGTAAACGCGGTAGCCGAAGGCAAGCGAGGCCATCTCCACGGCGGTGCGCTCGGCCACGTGCGCGAGCGGCAGGTAGGAAAAGCCGCGCGCCGTGGGCCGCGTGTCCCACCAGCCGCTGCGCAATATGGCGAGGAAGGCCGCCGTGTACGCGCCGTAGGACTGCATCACGCCCTTGGGCTGGCCGGTCGTACCCGAGGTGTAGACGATGGTGGCGAGTTCGTCGAGGCGGGGTGCGTGAATCTGCGCGAGCGGTGCATGCCGCTCGATGACATCGTTCCACTGCGGGATGTCAGGACGCGGCGACAGCGGCAGGCCGAGCAAGGCCAAGCCGGGCGGCAGCTTGTCGCGGATGTTCGTCCAGTTGTCGTTGACGCCATCGAGCTTGCCGATGAGGAGCAACTCTGCCTCGCTGTGCTCCAGCGCATAACGCACGGACTCGGCGCTGGACGCGGGATACAGCGGCACGCTGACCATGCCGGCCATCATCACGGCCAGATCGGCGATGATCCAATGCGCGCTGTTGCGGCCGAGCAGGGCGATGCGGCTGCCGGGCGGCAAACCGAGCGAACGCAGGTGGGCGGCCATGCGCCGGGCCTGGTCGCCGACTTCGCCCCAGGTGTAGTCGACGGCCGAGCCGCCGGGAAGCGGCTGGGTCAGATAAACCGTGTCGCGCCGTTCGGTTTCCCATTTGCGGAAGCGATCGAGCACGGTCTCGCCGTCGTCGATCGCCATCGATTCGAACTTCGCCATTTCCGCCCCCTGGAGTCGGTGCCGAGTCGCGGTACCTGCTTGCAGACATGGAAGTTGCCTTCCCCCAAACAGCTTACAGGCAATTTCGCCGCGATGATTCACCCAGGTCGCGGCTGTGCACGCCGTCGAGGTCGGCTAAATCAGGCTTGCGCTGTGCCGCCAACCGTGTTTTCGGCAAGCCACGGCGCGACGATCCCGATGACGGCCTCGGCCTGTTCGCGATGCGGAACGTGGCCGCAGTCGCGCAGTATCCGCGCCGTGGCGTGCGTGGGGACGAGCGCGGCGATGCGCTCGGGGTGGCGCGACGATCCGTACTCGTCGTGTTCGCCGTGCAGGGCCAGCACGGGACATCGCACGAGGCGCAGTTCCTCGTCGAGATTCCAGTCGGCGAAGTCCGCGGCCAGCCAGGTGTCTATCCATGCGTGCAACACCCAGTCGGCCTTGTCGCCGTGGTATTTCTTCAGGCGGTCGAGTTGGCCTGGCTCGGCGAAGGCGCGCTGGGCGGCGCGGATGCCGGCAAGCGTGCGATCCTCGGCGAAGGCCTGCGCCGACTCGGTGATCAGCGTGCGGCACTGCGCCGGCCACGCCGCGGCGCAGGCAATGGCCATGCCGCCGCCGACGCTGTGGCCGAAGGCGACGAAGCCTTCCAGTTCCAGTTGTTCAAGCAGGGTGCGAAAAGCGCCGCGCGCCTCGTCGCGGACGAAGGCGCCATCCAGTTTCCCCGGGTGCGGATCGGAGCGGCCGAAGCCGAGGCGGTCGTAGGCGATCACGCTGCGCCCGGTCGCGAGGGCGAGGCGTTCGGGAAAGTCGCGCCAGAGTTCGACGCAGCCGAGCGAATCGTGCAACAGCACGATCGGTGCGGCGTCGCCCGCGTGGTGCTGCGCCGGATCCCAGCGCTTTGTGTAGAGACGGCCGTGCTCGCCGCTCAACCAGATCTCGCGACTCGAAACTTCAGTCATGCGGTACTCATGAAAAAAGCCGGTTTGATTCTGTTGGCGCTGGAAGCAGCACGCCTCAAACCACGAGCGGTTCGGGCTCGAGCGCCACGCCGAAACGCGCGAGCACGCACTGCTGGACATGCCGCGCCAACGTCCAGATCTGCGCACCGCTCGCGCCGCCGTAGTTGACCAGCACGAGCGCGTGCTGGTCGGACACGCCGGCATCGCCGTCGCGGAATCCCTTGAGCCCGCTGGCCTCGATCAGCCAGGCGGCCGACAACTTCGCCTGCCCGTCCGCATGCGGCCAGACCGGCATGCGCGCATGCAGGCCTTTGAGCGCTGCCGCGAAGTCGGCTGAGACGATCGGATTCTTGAAGAAGCTACCGGCGTTGCCCGTCGTCACCGGGTCGGGCAGCTTGCGCATGCGCACGCGCGAGATCGCGTGCGCGACCGCGCGCGCGTCGGGTGCATCGACGCCCATCGCGGCGAGTTCCTCGCGCACGCCGGCGTAGTCGAGGCGCAGTTCGCGCTGGCGGGGCAGCAGGAAATCGACCGCGGCGATGAGATAACGGCCGCTCTCGCGCTTGAACAGCGAGTCGCGATAGGCGAAGGCGCAGGCGGCGCGGTCGAGGCGCACGATCGAATTCGCCGTGCGATCGTACGCCTGCACGGCATCGACGAACTCGCCGACTTCGACGCCGTAAGCGCCGATGTTCTG
>JAFEFQ010000068.1 GCA_018240505.1 Pseudomonadota bacterium | reverse complement strand
TCTTGTGCGAGCAAGAGAAAGTAGCCCGCGCGCCGGACGCGCGCGGAAAAGCGAATGGACGCGGAAACAAAAGAATCAAGAGCAACAACTGGATTGCACGCAGCAATCCTGCCGCGCGCCCTTCGGGCCATTCGCTGCGCGAATGTCCGCGCGCACTGGTGCGCTCTCCCGCGCGCGCCGTCGCGGCGACGACGAGAACCGCAGGCGCGCTCAGTGGCCCGGCTCAGCCACCGCGCGCTTCGCCACAAACGCGAGCACGTCGCGCATCACCGGCGGCTTGGCCTTGCGCCCGCGCGCGAGCGCGACGAGCAGGTCGCCGTGGTCGATGTCGGGATAAAGCTTGAGCACGGCGGTGCCGTCCATCGCCTGCGCGCGCTCGGCCATGACCTCGGCGTTGTTCGGCGTCACTTCGTCGTCGTCGAGGCCTTGCAGCAGCAGCAGCGGCGGCTCGTCGCCGTCGACGAAATTGATCGGCTGCGAGTCGTAGCGGCCTGCCGCGTCGTCGCCGAAGATCTCCGCCTCGTCTTCGACGTAAGGCAGGAACGCGTAGGCGCCGGCGAGGCCGATCATGCCGGCGAGGTCGCGCGGGACGAGACCTACCGCGGCGAGATAGCGCTTGTCGCAGGCGAGCAGGGCGGCGATGTGGCCGCCGGCGGAGTGGCCGGCGACGAAGATGCGCCGCGCGTCGCCGCCGAATTCCGCGGCATGCGCAAAAGTCCACTTTGTCGCATTTGCCGCATCATTCATGAATTCGGGGAAGCGCACGTCGGGGAACTTGCGGTAGTCCGGGATCACCGCGACGATGCCGTGGCTGGCCAGCGCTTCGCCGACGTAGCGGTACCAGCGCCGCCGGCCGGCTTCCCAGCTGCCGCCGTAGAAGAACACGACCACCGGAGCCGCCGATGCGGCATGTGGCGCGTAGACGTCGAGCTTGAGCGCGTGCTCCGCGTCGAACACGATGCCGCGCTGGACGGCGAGATCGTGCGCGCTGTCGGCGCTGCCGACCGTCGCGTACCAGATCTGCGCGCAGGAGGCGACGAGTAGCGAAGCCAGCGCCGCGGCGAGCGTGCGAGCGACACGCCAGCGCCGCGGGAAATTGCCAAGGCGCGGCTTCGTTCCTATCATCGGTCGATTGTTGCAGGTATCGGGGGCATCGGGAAACGAACATGGTCGATTCGTCCACACAACGCGGCAGGGAGCTGTTCGCCGACATTCCCGAACGCAATACCGGCGACGTGCTGTTGCGCACGACCCAGCAGCATCACGTTTCGCTGAGCATGATGGCGGACACCAAGGCGAGCATCGTCATCACCGTCTCCTCGATCGTGCTGACCCTGAGCCTGGGCCGGCTCGCCGATGCGGACCTGCGCTATGCGGTGCTCACGCTCGACGCGTTCACCCTGCTCGCGATGCTGTTCGCCGTGCTCGCCGTGCTGCCGAAGTACCGGCCGTACAAACTGACCGGCGCGGAACTGCCGGCCGGATTCAACCTGTTGTTCATGGGCCATTTCGCCGAATTGCCGCGCGAGCGTTTCCTTGTCGAGATCGCGCGTTCGCTGCGGACCGACGGCTCGGTCTACTGCGCGATGGCGAACGACATCTACAGCCTCGGCACCTATCTCGCGCAGCACAAATACCGCTACCTGCGTTTCGCCTACCTGAGCTTCCTGGCCGGTTTCGTGCTCGCACTGCTGGTGCAGGGGTGGCGGTTGCTGTTCGTGCATTGAGCTCTCCGCGGAGTCCGACGGTGTCGAATCCCCAGCATGCCTTTTACGGCGCCGTCGAGGCGGGCGGAACCAAGTTCGTCTGCGCGCTCGGCGAGCCC
Source organism: Pseudomonadota bacterium (assembly GCA_018240505.1). GTDB lineage: Bacteria > Pseudomonadota > Gammaproteobacteria > Xanthomonadales > Rhodanobacteraceae > Rudaea. Next base: position 6,265 of record JAFEFQ010000068.1, on the reverse strand, counting down.
GGCGGCCCGCTGTACGCGCAGGCCTCGTTCGCGACGACGACGCCGGAGGAAACTCTGGCCCGCGTCGCCGATTTCTTCCTCGAGGCGCAGATGCGCCATGGACCGGTCGCCGCGGTCGGCATCGGCTCGTTCGGGCCGGTGCACGTGCGGCCGGGTTCGGCGCAATACGGCCGCATCGCGCGCACGCCGAAGCTGCGCTGGGAAGGCGTCGACATGCTCGGCGAGATCGGACGCGCGGCCGGCGCGCGCGCGGCGATCGACACCGACGTCAACGTCGCCCTGCTCGGCGAGGCGCGCCACGGCGCGGGCGTCGGTTACGACGACGTCGTCTACGTCACCGTCGGCACCGGCATCGGCGCGGGCGTGCTCGCCAACGGCAGGATCGTCTACGGCTTCGCCCATCCCGAAGTCGGGCATATCCACGTGCCCAAGCCGGCCGCGGATGCCGCGTTCGCCGGCGTCTGTGCGTTCCATGCCGATCGCTGCGTCGAAGGTCTCGCCTCGGGGCCGGCGCTGCAGGCGCGCTGGGGCACGGACGCTGCAAGCCTGCCACCCGAACATCCGGCGTGGACGCTGCAGGCGCATTACCTCGCCGCGCTGTGCGTGAACCTGCTCCTCGTCTCGGCGCCGCGCCGGATCATCCTCGGCGGCGGCGTGATGGCGCAGGCGCACCTGTTCCCGCGCGTGCGCACCGCGCTGCGCGAGTTGCTCAACGGCTATGTCGATTTCGCCGCATACGCGATCGAGCTCGACGATCTCGTCGTGCCCGCGCAACTGGGCGGGCGCGCGGGCGTGATCGGCGCGCTCGAACTCGCGCGCGATTCCACGAACACCCGCTCTTGACGTCATTCCCGCGAAAGCGGGGATCCATCCTGACCCTGCAGTTCTTGCGAAAGGCAAAATGGATTCCCGCTTTCGCGGGAATGACGAAAACAACGCGCTCGATCGGCAGATCAACCACCGATGAAGGAACTTCGATACAGCGTGCTGGTGATGCCCGACAAGTTCAAGGGCACGTTGACTTCCTCGGAAGCTGCACGCGCGATCGTGCGCGGATTGCGCCACGCATGGCCGCAGGCGCGTTTTACGCGTGCCACGCTGGCCGACGGCGGCGAGGGGTTCGCCGCCGCGCTGGCCCGCGCGACGGGCGGAAAGCCGCACCGCTGCGCGAGCGTCGACGCGGCACAGCGGCCGTGCCGCGCGGCGTGGAGTCTGCTCGGCGACGGCAGGACCGCGGTGTTCGATCTCGCCGCGGCCAGCGGGCTCGCGCAGTTGCCCTTCGCGCTGCGCGATCCGCTGCGCATGTCCACGTTCGGCAGCGGCCTCGTGCTGCGCCGTACCCTCGCTGCCGGCGTCGCAAAAATCCTGATCGGCCTCGGCGGCAGCGCGAGCAACGACGGCGGCATCGGTCTTGCCGCCGCGCTCGGCTGGAAATTCCTCGACCGCTTGGGCGACGCGATCGCGCCGACCGGCGCCGGCTTGCTGCGCCTTGACCACATCGTCGCACCGTGGCCGCGGCCACGCCTGCGCATCGTCGCCGCCTGCGACGTCGACAATCCCCTGTTCGGCCGCAACGGCGCAGCGTACCGGTTCGCGCCGCAGAAGGGCGCCGACGCGGACGCGGTGCGTCTGCTCGATCGCGGCCTGCGCCGGCTCGCGCGCATCGTCGAGCGCGACCTCGGCAGGGACCTCGCCGGCGTCCCCGGCGCGGGCGCCGCGGGCGGGTGCGGCTTCGGTCTGATGGCGTTCTTCGGCGCGCGGCTCGAATCGGGTTTCGAGATCCTGCGCCGCGAAATGCACCTCGATGCGTTGTTGCGCATGAACGATCTCGTCGTCACCGGCGAAGGCGCGTTCGATGCCACCTCGCTGTCGGGCAAGGCGCCGTATCGCCTCGCCCGGCTCGCGCACGAACTGCACGTACCGGTCTGGGGCGTGTTCGGCCGCATCGATGTGCCGGCGTCGCGGCTGCCGTTTGCGCGTGCGACGGCTCTCGTCGGGCGCGATGAATCGCCAATGGCAGCGAGCAGTTCGGCCGAGCATGCGCTGCGTCTCGAACGGGCTGCGTTCGAGCTGGCATCGATGTAAAGAGCCCCTCTCCCGGCGGGAGAGGGGTTGGGGTGAGGGTTCGGCAACCTTGGTGGCCACGAACCGACCCGGACCCTCATCCGCCCTGCGGGCACTTACACTCGGGCCATCCGTGGCCCTCGCCCTTGTGGGCGGCTCCGCCGTGCACTTCGGCAGTCCTGCCGAAGTGTCTCCCGGTGGGAGAAGGAAACGATTTGGCTATCATCGCGTGTCGGGAACTAACCCCGCACCCGACCATCGGACGTTGCATGCCGCATCGACCGCCCACGGAGTCACCCATGCTGCGAAGACCGCTGCGTTTGCTTGCGTTGTTGATGCTCTGCAACCTCGCCGTGGCGGCAACGCCGCCGCCCGACGACGCGGCGATCCCCTCGATCCTGCGCGACTGGCGCGCCTGGGTGCTCAAGGATCTCGATTTTCGCAGTTGTCCGTTCCTCGCGACGCAGATGTCCGACGACGCGAACGGACGCATCTGCGCCTGGCCCGGCCGTCTCGACCTCGACGCCGCCGCGCGCGGCGCCACGTTCGCGCTGCACTGGCGCGTCGATGCGCCGTCGTGGATCGCGTTGCCGGGCGATGCGCAATATTGGCCGCAGCAGGTCAGGGTCAACGGCCAGGCGCAGCCCGTGCTCGATCACGCCGGTGCGCCGGCGCTGTGGCTCGCGCCCGGCGGCTACGAGGTCGCCGGCACGATCCCCTGGCATGAGCGGCCGCAATCGCTGCGCGTGCCGATCGCGATCGGCCTCGTCGCGCTGAGCGTCGACGGCAAGGCGGTCGCGCCGGTGCTGCGCGACGGCGATGCGGTCACGCTCGGGCGCAGCGCCGCCGCGGCGCCCGCAGCGGACAGCGCCGACCTGCGCGTGTTCCGCGAGCTCGCCGACGGCGTGCCGGCGCTGCTGACGACGCAAATCCATTTCAATGTCGCCGGGCAGGCGCGCGAGGAAACGTTCGGTCCCGTGCTGCCGGTCGGATTCGTCGCCACCGCGCTGGTGGGTGGATGGCCCGCGCGGCTCGACAACGATGGCCGCCTGCATGTGCAGGTGCAGCCCGGCGATGCGGTGCTGACCCTGAGCGCGCGCTCTCTCGCGCCGCTCGGCGACGTCGCCGCGCGCCTGCCCGCGGCGCCGTGGCCGAAGCAGGAGATCTGGAGCTACGCCGCCGCGCCGCGCCTGCGCGTGACCAATGCCGCGGCCCAGGTCTCGGTCGATCCGCAGCAGGCGCAGGTGCCGGCGCAATGGCAGGGCCTGCCCGCGTTCGCGCTCGGCGACGGCGACAAGATCACGATCGAGGAACGCTCGCGCGGCCTTGCGCCCGGCACGGCCAACCGCCTGAGCCTGCGCCGCGAGGCCTGGCTCGATTTCGCCGGCTCCGGCTGGTATGCGCGCGACGCGATCGAAGGCTCGATGGCGCGGGGCTGGCGTCTCGACGTCGCCGCGCCGTTCAAGCTCGAGCGCGCCGAGGCGGCCGCGCCGCCGCGCGCCGGCGCGGGCGAAGCGTTGCTGGTCACGCGCGGCGCGAACGACAGCCTGTCCGGCGTCGAATGGCGCACGCCGAACGTGCGCCTCGCAGGTTCCGTGCGCATCGATGCCGTGTCGAATCTGCCGGCGACCGGCTGGCAGCAGGGCTTCGATCGCATCGACACGACGCTGCATTTCCCGTACGCCTACAAGCTGCTCGGCGCGCCCGGTGCGGATCGCGTGCAGGGCAGCTGGATGTCGCGCTGGAGCCTGCTCGACGTGTTCGTCGCCTCGATCGTCGCCCTGCTGGCGTGGCGCCTGCTCGGCGTGCTCGGCGCGCTCGCCGCGGTCGGTTATCTCGCACTCGGCTATCAGGAATCCGGCTCGCCGCTGTGGACGCTGGTTGCCGTGCTCGCGCTGGCCTTGATCGTGCGCGCGCTGCCCACGGGCAAGCTGCAAACCGCCACGCTGTGGCTGCGGCGCGCGGCGATGCTGGCGCTGGTCGTTGTCGCGCTGCCGTTCGCGGCGAACCAGGTGCGTTATGCGCTGTATCCGCAACTGGAAGAAGGGCAGGGCGCGTGGGCATACACTGCTGCGCGCACGCAGGGTCCGTATCTCAACAACGACGCGTCGGTCCGTGACGAGGTGGAAGCGGTTTCCGCGCAAACCATGGCGATGCCGTCGCCTGCAGCGCCACCGCCACCGCCGCCCATGCTGGCGAAGCCCAAGCCGCATCGAATCCCGTCGGCGCCGATGGTCGCCGGCGGCGCCAACAAACCGGTCGAGGCAGACGCGGACAGGACTCGGGAATCCCTCGCTGCCAGCGGCAGCGTGATGGCGAAATCGGCAGTGATCGACCACTACAGCCAATCCACCGTGATGCAGACCGGCGCGGGCGAGCCGGCCTGGAGCATCGGCAGCACCGCGCAACTGGGCTGGAGCGGGCCGGTCACGCCGGCGCAGAACGTGCGCCTCGTCATCGCGCCGCCGTGGCTCGTGCGGCCGCTGCGCGTCGTGCTCGTGCTGCTGCTCGCGTGGCTTTCGTGGAGCGGCTGGCGCGGCCGCCCGGCAGCGCCGGTGCCGCCGCGCGCGGCGGTCGCGGGCTTGGCCGGGGTGCTGCTCGCAACCAGCCTGGCGCTCGCGCCGCATGCGCAGGCGCAAGGCATTCCGTCCGACGAGTTGCTTGACCAGTTGCGTGAGCGCCTGACCGAAGCGCCGAAGTGCGCGCCGGCCTGCGCCGCGATCGCGCAGATGCAGGTCGTCGCGAACGGCGATGCGTTGAGTGTCGTGCTCGAGATGCACGCGGGCGAGCGCCTCGCCGTGCCGCTGCCGCGCGTCGATGCGGGCGCCGCGCTGAAAAGTGTAAAAGTGGACAATGCCGCCGACGTGCCGGTCGCGCGCGGCGCCGACGGCAGTGACTGGATCGCGCTCGATCGCGGCGTGCATCGCGTCGAACTCGCCTATGCGGCGCAGGCCGACCGGCTCGCGCTGAACTTCGTCCTTGTGCCCGCGCGGGCATTGTTTGAAGGCAAGGGCTGGAGCGCAAGCGGCATCGAGGACGAGCGCCTGCTCGGCGGCTCCCTGAGCCTCGCGCGCGTGCGCGACGACGCGAGCGCCGGTGCGAAGCCCGAACCCGGCGCGCAGCAGTTTCCGCCCTACGTGCGCGTCGTGCGTTCGCTCGCGCTCGGACTCGACTGGAACGCGCAGACCCAGGTGCAGCGCCTGTCCCCGGCCACGGGCGGAGTGACGGTGACGCTGCCCGTGCTCGGCGGCGAACATGTCTCGACGCCGGGTATAAAAGTACAGAACGGCAGCGCCGCCGTCGCGATCGCCGACGGCGCGGCGGAAACGGCGTGGAACGGCACGCTCGACAAGGGCGACACGCTGAGCCTGACTGCGCCCGTGCTTGCCGAGCGCGCCGAAGTCTGGCGCGTGCTCGTCAGCCCGACCTGGCATGCGGAGTTTTCCGGCGTGCCCGGCGTCGGCCTCGACGCGGGCGAGGACGCGAACGACTACCGCAACTTCGAATTCCATCCGCTGCCGGGCGAGACGCTGACGGTGAAGATCACGCGGCCCGCACCGGCCGCGGGCGCGACGCGCGCGATCGATGCGGTCAGCCTGACGACCGAGGCGGGCCAGCGCAGCGCGACGCATGTGCTCGCATTCACGCTGCGCGCGAGCCAGGGCGGCGAACAGGCGATCACGCTGCCGCAGGACGCCGAAGTCACCGCCGTGCAGCGCGACAACGACGCGCTCAACCTGCGCGCGCAGGAAGGCAAGCTGACCCTGCCGGTCAAGCCCGGCACGCAGCGCTATCGGGTGAGCTTCCGCGACGATGTCGCACTCGGCTTCGCGCTGCGCACGCCGCAGGTCGGTCTCGGCCTGCCCGCGGCGAACATCGAACTCGTCGCGCGCCTGCCGGCGGACCGCTGGCTGCTCGCGACCTCGGGCCCCGCGGTCGGTCCCGCCGTGCTCTACTGGGGCGAGCTCGCGGTCATGATCGCGATCGCCTGGGCGCTCGCGCGCCTGCGTCGCACGAAGCTCCGGTTCCGCGACTGGCTGCTGCTCGGCCTCGGTTTCTCGACGTCGTCGTGGCTCGCGCTGATCGTGTTCGCGACCTGGCTGTTCGCGTTCGATTGGCGCGCGCGTTGCGAAACCAAAGAACCGTGGTGGCGCTTCGACCTCGTCCAGATCGCTCTGGTCGTTCTCACCTGCGTCGCGCT
>JAFEFQ010000067.1 GCA_018240505.1 Pseudomonadota bacterium | reverse complement strand
TTCATCGAGGACGACGAACTCGTCGAAGTCACACCGAAGGCAATCCGCCTGCGCAAGAAGCACCTGACCGAGAACGACCGCAAGCGCGCGTCGCGGCAGGCGGCGTAACCCGATCCGCGCGAACGTCCTTGCGGAGCCTCGGCTCGTCGTTTGCGTGCGCTTGCGGCGGACCCGGTTGCTGCAGGTGAAGGCATCCCGCAACGACGAGGCGTATACTTTCGCCGACATCGCAACGGGACAGCGCAGATGACAACCCGATCCGCGGCCAGATTGGTGGACGGCGCGCATTGCACGGTCGTCGGCGGCACCCACGCCGGAAAGTCCGGCATCGCAACGGACATCAAGACCAGCAAGACCGGGCACGTCACGGTCACCGTCGTGCAGAAGGACGGAGCACGCTTCAAGACGCTGGCAAAAAACGTCGTTGTTGCGGGCGGGATCTGACCACGATGCGCAACGCCGCAGCTGTCGCATCGGCCATCATGTTGCTCGCCCTGGTCCGTCTTGGCCACGCACAGGCGTCGCCTCCTGCCGAAGCCGGCATTGCGCAACTCGCGCAACAGCTGCGCCTGGGAGAAACGAGTTCGCGCCAGATCGTGCAAACGTACCTCGACCGCATCGCCGCGATCGACCAGGCCGGCCCCGCAATCAACGCGCTGATCGAACTCAACCCCGATGCGCTCGCGATCGCGGACAAGCTCGACTCGTCGCAAAAAAAGGGAAAAGTATACGGACCGCTGCACGGCATTCCGGTCCTCATCAAGGACAATATCGACACGGCGGACCAAATGCACACGAGCGCCGGCTCGCTCGCGCTGGCCGATTCGATCGCCGCGCGCGACGCCACCATCGTGGCCAAGCTGCGCGCCGCGGGCGCGGTGATCCTCGGCAAGACCAACCTGTCGGAATGGGCGAACTTCCGCTCGAATCGTTCCACCAGCGGCTGGAGCGGGCGCGGCGGGCTGACGAAGAATCCCTACACGCTCGACCGCAACGCCTGCGGCTCGAGTTCCGGCACGGGCGCGGGCATCGCAGCGGGTCTCGCCGTGGCCGGCATCGGCACCGAGACCGATGGCTCGATCGTCTGCCCCGCGTCGGTGAACGGGCTGGTCGGGATCAAGCCGACACTCGGCCTCGTCAGCCGTGCCGGCATCGTGCCGATCGCGCACAACCAGGACACCGCCGGGCCGATGGCGCGCAGCGTCGCCGACGCGGCTGCGCTGTTGACCGCGATCGCCGGCAGCGACGTGCGTGATCCGGCGACGAAAGACGCGGACAGGCATCGCGCGGACTACACGAAATTTCTCGTCGCGAAGAACCTGCGCGGCGCGCGCATCGGCGTCGTGCGCAAGTTGGCCCGTGTCGGCCCCGAGGTCGATCGCGTGCTCGATGCGAGCATTGCCGCGCTGAAGGCGGCCGGCGCCGTGATCGTCGATCCGGTCGAACTGCCGAACCAGGGCAAGTACGACGACGACGAAGGCATCGTGCTGCAGTACGAGTTCAAGGCGGACATCAACGCCTATCTCGCGCAATTGACGCCCACAGTGAAGACGCGCAGTCTCGCCGACCTGATCGCGTTCAACGAAGCGCACGCGGACCGCGAGATGCCTTGGTTCGGCCAGGAAACCTTCGAAAAATCGCAGAACCGCGGCACGCTGCAGGACAAGGCATATCTCGATGCCCTGGCGAAATCGAAGCGCCTTGCCGGGCCGGAAGGCATCGACGCGGCGCTGGCGAAGGATCGTCTTGATGCGCTCATCGCGCCGACCGGCGGACCGGCGTGGACGACTGATCTCGTCAATGGCGACCACTTCACCGGCGACAGCTCCACGCCCGCCGCGGTGGCCGGCTATCCCGCGATCAGCGTACCGATGGGCTTCGTGCACGAGTTGCCCGTCGGCATCACGTTCTTCGGCGCGGCCTGGAGCGAGGCAAAGCTGATCGGCTATGCCTACGCGTTCGAGCGGGCGACGCGGGCGCGCAGGCCGCCAAAATTTCTCGAACACGTCGGCGCGGCGGACTGAACCGGCTCAACCCGGATCGTAGGCCGGGCAAGTTCTGGTTGGCATCGCCACGCCCTGCGCCTACCGTCCACCGCGCTTGCGCACGATCAGCATCGCGATCTCGAGCGACTGTTCGTAGTTGAGGCGCGGGTCGACGGTCGACTTGTACGCCCGCGCAAGGTCGGCCTCGGTCAGGTCGCGCGCGCCACCGAGGCATTCGGTGACGTTCTCGCCGGTCAGTTCCAGGTGCACGCCGCCGAGGCGCGTGCCGCAGGCGGCGTGGATGTCGAAGGCGTGGTCGAGCTCGGCGCGGATATTCTCGAAGCGCCGCGTCTTCACCCCGGACGGCAGGGTCTCGCCGTTGCCGTGCATCGGATCGCAGCACCACAGCACGCGCTTGCCTTCGGCCTTGACCGCCCGCAGATGTGGCGGCAGTTCTGCCTCGACCTTGGCCGCGCCCATGCGCGTGATCAGGGTCAGCCGGCCCGGCTCGTTGTCGGGATTGAGCGCGTCGATCGTGCGCAGCAGCTGGTCCGGCTTCACGCCGGGGCCGAGCTTGAGTCCCATCGGATTCTGGATGCCGCGGCAGTACTCGACGTGCGCGCCGTCGAGCTGCGCGGTGCGCATGCCGATCCAGGGGAAATGCGTGGACAGGTTGAACCAGCCCGGGTTGCGCGGCACCTCGCGCGTCACCGCGCCCTCGTAGTTGAGCAGCAGCGCCTCGTGCGAAGTATAGAAATCCACTTTCTGGTACGCCGGCGATTCGCCGGCCAGCGTCTCCATGAAACGCACTGCCTCGCCGATCGCTTCGACCATGCGCTGGTATTCGTCCTGCAGCGGCGAGTGCCTGACCCACTCCAGGTCCCAGTATTCGGGATGGTGCAGGTCGGCGAAGCCGCCGTCGATCAGCGCGCGCACGAAGTTCATCGTCAGCGCCGAGCGCGAATGCGCCTCGATCAGGCGCCGCGGGTCCGGCTCACGCGCGGCCGCGGTGAATTCGGGGGCATTGACGATGTCGCCGCGGTAGCACGGCAGGGTCACGCCGTCGCGCGTTTCCGTGTCGGCCGAACGCGGCTTGGCATACTGGCCGGCGAAGCGGCCGACGCGCACGACCGGAAGCTTCAGTCCGTGCACGAGCACAAGGCTCATCTGCAGCAGTACTTTCAGCCGGTTGGAGATGATCGGCGAGGTGCAGTCGGCGAAACTCTCGGCGCAATCGCCGCCCTGCAGCAGGAAGCAGCGCCCCTCCTGCGCTTCGGCCAGCTTGCGCTTCAGCGCCAGCACTTCCCACGAGGTGACCAGCGGCGGCAATTCGTGCAATTGCGCGACGGCACGGTCGAGCGCCGCGGCGTCGGCATAGGCTGGCTGCTGCACGGCTGTGCGCGAGCGCCACGACGTCGGCGACCATGCGTGCTGCGTCGTTGCTTGCGAAGTTGCTGCCACCATGATGTCGCCGCTGGTGTGGGTAGGGTCGACCATCATGCCAGATCGAGGCGCAAAACTTCAGCGTCTGCGGAAGCCCGCCCAGACCGCGCCGGCGCCGAGAGCCGCGAACGACACGAGTGTCCAGAACGGCATCGACAGGCCGAGGAAGGTCCAGTTGACCTCGGCGCAGTCGGCATGGCCGGTGAAGGCGGCCTGCAGCGTCTTGCTCCAGGCGTACTTCAGCGAATAGTTCTCGACCCAGTAGTTCCACCCCGGCGTGCAGCCGGCCAGCGGATTCGGCGGCTGCGCCTGCACCCAGAGGTGATAGGCGGCGATGCCAATGCCGGCGCAGGCGCCGAGCAGCACGAGCAACGCGTACACGCGTCGCCCCGACGCCTTCGGGCCGTGGATCGCACCAATCAGGAAGAACACGCCCATGGCAATCACTGCAATGCGCTGGAATATGCACAACGGGCAGGGTTCGATGCCGAGACTGAACTGCACGTAGTAGGCATATCCGATCAACGCGGCGCAGGCCAGGAATCCCAGCAAATACTGGGATCGATAGGGCCAGGCGAAAGGATTCAGCATGGGCAACTCCGGAACGATGTCAGTCAATGACAATCTGGACGCGGCGATGTTCCGCGCCGGGAACAAAAAGCCCCGACGCAGGGCCGGGGCTTTTCAGGCATTTCCGTGTCGGGCTGCTTACTCTTCGGCTGCAGCCGCGTCCACGCGCGGGCGATCGACGAGTTCGACGTAGGCCATCGGCGCGTTGTCACCGGGGCGGTTGCCGCACTTGAGGATGCGGGTGTAACCACCCTTGCGCTCGCGGTAGCGCGGCCCAAGTTCGACGAACAGCTTGCCGACCGCGACCTTGTCACGCAGACGCGCGAACGCGAGGCGGCGGTTGGCGACGCTGTCGACCTTGGCCAGCGTGATCAGCGGCTCGGCGACGCGGCGCAGTTCCTTCGCCTTCGGCAGCGTGGTCTTGATCAATTCGTGCTTGATGATCGAAGCCGCCATGTTCTTGAACATCGCCTCGCGATGCGAGCTGGTGCGATTGAGCTTGCGGCCGGATTTCATGTGACGCATAAATAATTCCTCGGTGTAGATTTATAATTATGGATATCTGCACATTTTGTGCAGCGGACACATGGTCCGTGATTGCGCCATCCGTTCTGGCGTAAAACTTCCTGGTACTGCGACATCCCTGTAGTCTGGACCCCGGCAATCCATGCCGGGGTGAATTGACCGCGCTGCGCGCGATCAATTCATCTGCATGCCGTGCTGCAGACCGGACGGCGGCCAGTTCTCGAGCTTCATGCCGAGCGAGAGGCCGCGCGTGAACAGCACGTCCTTGATTTCGGTCAACGACTTCTTGCCGAGGTTCGGCGTCTTCAGCAGCTCGACTTCGGTGCGCTGCACGAGGTCGCCGATGTAATAGATGCTCTCGGCCTTCAGGCAGTTCGCCGAACGCACGGTAAGCTCGAGGTCGTCGATCGGACGCAGCAGCACCGGATCGACGCCGGCCTTGTCGGCCTTCGCTTCCGAAGTGTCGCGGCGGGTGAAGTCGCCGAAGATCGTGAGCTGGTCGAGCAGCGTTTCCGCGGCCTTGCGCACGGCTTCTTCCGCTTCCACGGTGCCGTTGGTTTCGATGTCGAGCACGAGCTTGTCGAGGTCGGTGCGCTGTTCGACGCGCGCGCTGTCGACTTCATAGGCGACGCGACGCACCGGGCAGAACGAGGCGTCGAGCTGCAGGCGACCGATCGGGCGGCTTTCGTCGTCCGGACGGCGGCGCGACGTGGCAGGCTGGTAGCCGATGCCGCGCGCGACCTTGAGGCGCATGTTCAGCGCGATGTCCTTGGTCAGGTGGCAGATCACGTGCTCGGGGTTGACGATCTCGACGTTGTGGTCGACCTTGATGTCAGCGGCCGTGACCACGCCCTTGCCCTTCTTCGACAGGGTCAGGGTGGTTTCGTCGAGGTTGTGCAGGCGCAGGGCGACGTCCTTGAGATTGAGCAGGACTTCGATCACGTCCTCCTGCAAGCCTTCGAGCGTCGTGTACTCGTGCAACACGCCGTCGATCTCGACTTCGATGATCGCGGCGCCGGGGATCGACGACAGCAGCACGCGACGCAGCGCGTTGCCGAGCGTGTGGCCGAAGCCGCGCTCCAGGGGTTCAACCGAAACTTTGGCGCGGTTCGCACCGAGCTGTTCTACATGCAGGCCGCGCGGACGCAGGATGGTAGTAGGCGAATTTGCCATGAACTACGCTCTCCGTAAGGTGTGGGGAATTCGAGAATATGTGTGCGAAATGCGGCGCGTTCAAGCTTGCCGCGTACCGCGCCGGACATTGTCCGGCGCGGCGGATGAAACGGATTACTTCGAGTAAAGCTCGACGATCAACGACTCGTTGATGTCGCTCGGCAGGTCCGAACGCTCCGGCAGCGCCTTGAGCGTACCCGCGAACTTGTTCGCATCGACTTCGAGCCAGCCCGGCGCCAGATCCATTTCCTGCGACAGGGTCAGCGCTTCCTTGATGCGCAACTGGCTGCGCGACTTCTCGACGATCGAGATCTGGTCGCCCGCCTTGACCGCGTACGATGGCAGGTTGACCTTCTTGCCGTTGACCTCGATCGCCTTGTGCGCGACGAGTTGGCGGGCCTGGGCGCGCGTCACGGCGAAGCCCATGCGATAGACGATGTTGTCCAGGCGCGACTCGAGCGCGCGCAACAGATTCTCGCCGGTGTTGCCCTTGGTCTTCGACGCCTTGACGTAGTAGTTGCTGAACTGGCGCTCGAGCAGACCGTAGATGCGCTTGACCTTCTGCTTCTCGCGCAGCTGCACCGCGTAGTCCGACAGGCGCGATTTCTTCGCGCCGCCGCCGGCGCCATGCTGGCCGGGCTTGTTCTCGAGCTTGCACTTCGAGTCGAGAGCGCGCGCGGCGCTCTTGAGGTTCAGGTCGGCGCCTTCGCGGCGCGCGAGCTTGCAGGTGGGACCAATGTAACGTGCCATGAAATTCTTCTCTTCGTTGCGAGTCCGGCCACGCGTGGCCGATTCGTGAATTTAGCGATCTGACCGACCGCATCAGACTCTTGGGTAAATAGGCTTTTTACACCCGGCGCTTCTTGGGGGGACGGCAGCCGTTGTGCGGGATCGGGGTGACGTCGATGATGTTGGTCACCTTCACGCCGATGTTGTTGAGCGAGCGCACCGCCGACTCGCGGCCCGGGCCCGGGCCCTTGATACGCACTTCGGCGGTCTTGACGCCGTACTCCTGGGCCACGCGGCCGGCCTTCTCCGCCGCGACCTGGGCGGCGAACGGGGTCGACTTGCGCGAACCGCGGAAACCCGCGCCGCCCGCGGTCGCCCACGACAGCGCGTTGCCCTGGCGATCGGTGATCGTCACGACGGTATTGTTGAACGAAGCTTGCACATGGACGATCGCGTCGGTGACGACGCGCTTGGCCTTCTTCTTGGTCTTGGCAGCGACCGGCTTATTCATGAGTCAATATTCCCGATTAGTTCTTCTTGATCGCGCGGCGCGGACCCTTGCGCGTGCGCGCATTGGTGCGCGTGCGCTGACCGCGCACCGGCAGACCGCGACGGTGGCGCAGGCCGCGATAGGTGCCGAGGTCCATCAGGCGCTTGATGCTCATGCCGACTTCGCGGCGCAGGTCGCCTTCGACCACGAACTTCGCGACTTCGGCACGAAGCTTCTCGACTTCTGATTCGGTCAGCGACTTGATCTTGGTCGCCGGGTTCACGCCGGCAGCCCCGCAAACCAGCTTCGACCGCGTGCGGCCGATACCGTAAATGCTTTGCAGTCCGATCACGACGTGCTTCTGGACCGGCAGGTTGACACCCGCAATACGCGCCATCTTTCTATCTCCAAAACGAGTCAGAGCGCCTAAAAGCGCAGTGAACTGTAAATTGTAACTGGTTTTTTACGTTTCCGGAAGCCCGAGGGCCCGCCGAGTAAAGGTTTTTGTCGCCAGATCGAGGCCGATGCGCGGGTTTCGCAGCCGTTCCACCCGCTTCGCGCCTTTTCCTGTTCGGGTTACCGCGCCGGACTCCCGCCGCGGCCATAACCCTTCAGATTTGCCTTCTTCAACAGGCTCTCGTACTGATGCGAGACCAGGTGCGCCTGCACCTGGGCGGTGAAATCCATGACCACGACGACGACGATCAACAGCGAGGTGCCGCCGAAGTAGAACGGGACGTGGAAATACTGCGTCAAGAATGTCGGTACCAGGCACACGAGAACGAGGTACAGCGCCCCGGCCCCGGTCAGGCGCGTCAGTACGCCGTCGATGTACTCGGCCGTCGCCCTGCCCGGACGAATGCCCGGAATCAGCGCGCCCGACTTCTTCAGGTTCTCGGCCGTCTCGTTCGAGTTGAACACGAGCGCGGTGTAGAAGAACGCGAACACGATGATCAGGACCGCATACAGGATCTCGTACAGCGGCTCGCCCGGCGCCAGTGCCGCAGTCAGCTGCTGCAGCCAGCGGACGTTGGTGCTGCCGCTGAACCAGGACGAAGCCGTCGCCGGGAACATGATCAGCGACGAGGCGAAGATCGCCGGAATCACGCCCGACATGTTGAGCTTGAGCGGCAGGTGCGACGACTGGTTCATGTACGCCTGACCGCCGCCCTGACGCCGCGCGTAGTTGACCGTGATGCGGCGCTGGCCGCGCTCGACGAAGACGACGAACGCCGTCACCGCGACCACGATCAGCAGCACGAGCAGCACCTTGATGAAGTTCAACTCGCCGTTCTGC
>JAFEFQ010000066.1 GCA_018240505.1 Pseudomonadota bacterium | reverse complement strand
GTCGACGAGGGTGGTCTTGCCATGGTCGACGTGGGCGACGATGGCGATATTGCGCAGGTTTTCGATGGACATCGCGAAAGGCCCGCCCAGACGGCAGGCTGAATGAGAAAGGAATGGCGTGATTATACCCGATTTCGGGGCGGATACTGCGGCGCAGCATCTCAATGGATGCACCTTTCGTTGACAGATCAAAAAAGGGGGGCGGCTATTTTCCATCGCCAGAAATTACTTGGCACCTCATCAATAACTTAGGAGAAGTAGCTGTGAACGCAAAAGCCACTGTATGTTTGCTTTGTCTATTTGTGCTCGTTACGACGTTCGGTGAGAAGAGAGCAGTTGCTGGGCCGCCTCCCTGCCAGGCTCAGGAGAATGCTTACTATGTAGCAGTTGAGGCATTCAACCTGACCCCGAACTATGCCACCGCAATGGCTGTGGCCGAAGCGCAGGCAAATTATCAGGCCTGCATGGACTCGGAACCGATAGGCTGACGCGAGCAATGTCCGGAGTCGACCATTGGCTCCGGATTCGCAGATGATCGAGTTGGCAAGCAAATCTTCCCGTTTGAGACGACGCGTATCCTTTGCAGTGAGTTGTTCGATGAGCAATTGCATCAAGATAGGGTTCTTTGTTGTAGGCCTATTGGTGAACCCGGCCAGGAGTTGTGCTGCGGATGCTCCTTCGAGCGATCCAGAGAACGATCCAGAGGTACGGAAGGTTCTGACAGCGATGCACAATGCTTCGACTTGGTATCATCCAGACTTGTACGGCCTGACCCTCGGAATGCAGTACCACGCCAAGCATCAATACCAAGACGCGTTGAAGTTTTTTGAAATCGGCGCGCTGTATGCCGACAAGCTATCGCAGCTCAGCATTGGATTGATGCATCTCAACGGCAAAGGCACCGCCAAAGATCCGGTCACTGCTTACGCATGGTTTGATCTGGCGGCTGAGCGAAACTATCCACAATTCATCGCGACGCGAGATGAATTGAAGCCGGCACTGACGCCGGAACAACTGGCCCAAGCGCAGGCGTTGCGGAATGAACTCGGCAAACGCTACGGAGATAGTGTCGCCAAGCATCGCTTGGCGGTGCAATTGCATCAGGGATTGATGAACATCACGGGCTCGCGTACCGGCTTCAATTCCGGTGTCGTGCAGATCAGTGAAGTACGTTGCGGCCCTGCGTTGGTGATCGGCGGACACGTGATACCTCAGATCGGTTGTGGCAACGATTTTCTGGCGAAGGCAAATTGGATTCCGGATCTCTATTTCGCTGCGCGCGACCGAGAGTGGATGCCTAATGTGTCCGTCGGGCCGTTAACCGATATAGGGTCGGTGAAAAGTAATGCGAAGAAGAGTGATGAGGCCGCAGCACCAAACGAAGGTGATTCGCGAAAGCATTGAATCCGCGGGCTTGGCACATCGGTTACGATAGGTGCCCATTTTCAGGAGAACACGATGAGCGACCTGCAAGCCCAAATCAAGACCTCGCGCGGCACGATCCATATCCGCCTCACGCCCGAGCACACGCCGGTGACCGTGGCGAATTTCGTCAATCTGGCCAAGCACAAGTTCTACGACGGCTTGAGCTTCCACCGCGTGATTCCCGATTTCATGATCCAGGGCGGCTGCCCGGAAGGCTCGGGTCGCGGCGGTCCGGGCTATCGTTTCGGCGACGAGTTCGTCGCGCATCTGCGCCACGACAAGCCCGGCGTGCTGTCGATGGCGAACGCCGGGCCGGGCACGAACGGCTCGCAGTTCTTCATCACCCACGTGGTCACGCCGTGGCTCGACGGCAAGCACAGCGTGTTCGGCGAAGTGCTGGGCGCGGACGACCAGAAAGTCGTCGACAGCATCCGCCAGGGCGACCAGATCGAGTCGATCACGATCGTCGGCGACACGACGGCGCTGTTCGCCAATCCGAAGGTCGCGCCGCTGCTCGAGCAGTGGAACAAGACGCTTGCTTCGCGCTGATGCCGAAAACAAGTTGAAGAAATGAAAAGTGCAGCCGGGAATGGCCGCTTTTGATCTTGCGATCATGGACAAGAGCACGAAAAAGGCCGCCCTCGGGGCGGCCTTTTGTTTTCCGGAGCTTGCCGGCTTACATGTAGCCGAGATGCTTGACGACGAACAGGATGACGACCGCGCCGATGATGGACATGATGAAGCCGGCAGGATGGAACATCTGACCGTCGACGGGCTTCTTGAACAGGCTGCCGATCAGGCCGCCGAGGATCGAGCCGCCGATGCCGAGCAGCACGGTCAGGATGAAGCCCAGATGCATCGCGCCCGGATAGAACCAGCGTGCGAGCAGGCCGACGATGAAACCGATGATGATGGACCAGATGATGTGCAGCATGCGATCTCCTCGAGTGGTCGGAAACAACGGTTCTGCCGAAATTTGCCGCAGAAAGGGCGGGTCGAGTGTAGCAAATCCACTTGTTTGCAAAAGCTTAAGAACAAGACCTGCTTTCGCCGAAATTCGGGCGTGGTTGTTCACGGATTTCCTGCATGGAAGCGGCGCGCTGCGCCGCAGCAAATATGCTAGACTGACAAACCTCGTTCCCACATTTCGAGGAGACTGGAATGCCGTTGCTAGCTGAGCGTATGAGCCGGGCCAAACCCAGCGCCATCATGGTCGTGGCGGAGAAGGCGAAACGGCTCAAGGCGGCGGGCGGGGACATCATCAGCTTCTCGATCGGCGTGCCGAATTTCCTGCCGGGCGAACACGTCTACGCCGCGGCGCGCGAGGCGCTGGCGCACGACAGCGGCCAGTACGGCTCGAACCGCGGCAGCGAAGCGCTGCTCGATGCGTTCCTGAAGCATCTCGAAGGCAGCGGCCTGCCGGGCTACGAGCGCAAGAACCTCGTCGTCGGCGTCGGCGCGAAGCACACGCTGTACAACCTGGCCGAGGCACTGCTGAATCCCGGCGACGAAATCGTCTTTCCGACGCCGTACTGGACGAGCTACGTCGACATCGCCGACATCGTCGGCGCGAAGACGACGCTGCTGCCGTGTCCGCCGGAGCAGAACTACAAGCTCAAGCCCGGGCAGTTGGCCAAGGCGCTGGCGAGCAAGCCCAAGGTGTTCCTGTTCAACAACCCGTCGAACCCGACCGGCATGGTCTACTCGAAAGACGAGATCGCCGCGCTCGCCGACGTGCTCGTCGCACATCCCGATACCTGGATCATCTGCGACGACATCTACAACCGCCTCGTCTTCGACGGCGTCGGCTACCACAATTTCCTGCACGTGCGGCCCGAGTTGCGCGAGCGCACGATCGTCGTCGATTCGATCTCGAAGACCTACGGCATGCCGGGCTGGCGCGTCGGCCTGATCGCCGCGCCGGAAAAAGTCGCGCAGGCGCTCGTCACGTTGAACTCCAACCACATCACCAACCTGCCCGAAGTGGTCACGGCAGCAGCGGTCGCGGCCCTGTCGGGCCCGCAGGACATTCCGGCACAAAAAGCGAAGGAGTTCGCCGGCAAACGCGATCGCGTGCTCGCCGTGCTCGCCGCGATCCCCGGGGTGAAGTGTCCGCGTCCGCAGGGCGCGTTCTACGTGTTCCCGGACATCTCGGTCGCGTTCGGCAGGAAGCACGGTTCGACCGCCATCGGCAACGACGTCGATCTGTGCAATGCGCTGCTCGAGGCCAAGGGCGTGGCTTGCGTGCCGGGCTCGGCGTTTGGCGAGCCGCGCGCGCTGCGCATTTCGTATACCTGTCCCGACGCACAGCTCGATGAGGGCATGAAGCGCATCAAGGAATTTTTTGCCGAGCTGATCTGAATTCGGAGGCGTACATGAAACTGACCGCCATCATCGAGCGCGAAAACTCAGGCTATACGGCCTTGTGCCCTGAACTCGATATCGCCAGCCAGGGCGATACGATCGAAGCCGCACGCGACAATCTGCAGGAAGCACTGGAGTTGTTCTTCGAATCCGCACCGTCGGAAGAAATCGCGCAGCGGTTGCACGAAGACGTGTTCGTTACCCAGATCGAGGTCGCCGTTGCCTAAGCTTCGCGTCCTGAGCGGCAGGGACGTGTGCGCGATTTTGTCCGCACACGGCTTTGTCCAGATACGCCAGCGCGGCAGTCACATCGTGATGCAGTGGCGCGGCGAAGGCGGGACGAGAACAGTTCCCGTCCCCGATCACGGCGAAATTCGCACCGGCACTTTGCTTTCGATCATTCGCCAGTCGGGCCTCGCCCGCAATCTTTTTGAAGTGTGATCCTCAAGTCCCCTGCTCAGGAGTCAGTACCATGAAATCCCCCGTCCGTGTTGTCGTCACCGGCGCCGCCGGTCAGATCGGTTACGCCCTGCTGTTCCGCATCGCCTCGGGCGACATGCTCGGCAAGGACCAGCCGGTCATCCTGCACCTTCTCGAAATCACGCCCGCGCTGCCCGCGCTGCAGGGCGTGGTGATGGAGCTCAACGACTGCGCGTTTCCGCTGCTCGCCGGCGTCGTCGCGACCGATGATCTCAGTGTCGCGTTCAAGGATGTCGACTACGCGCTGCTGGTCGGCGCGCGTCCACGCGGTCCGGGCATGGAGCGCAAGGATCTGCTCGAGGCGAACGGCGCGATTTTCGGCCCGCAGGGCAAGGCGCTCAACGACCATGCCAAGCGCAGCGTCAAGGTGCTCGTCGTCGGCAATCCGGCGAACACGAACTCGCTGATCGCGCAGCAGAACGCGCCCGACCTCGATCCTGGCCAGTTCACCGCGATGGTGCGCCTCGACCACAATCGCGCGCTGTCGCAGCTCGCCGAGAAGACCGGCGCGCACACGACCGACATCAAGCGCGTCACGATCTGGGGCAACCATTCCTCGACCCAGTACCCCGACCTGCACCACGCGACCGTGAAGGGCAAGGCGGCACTGAGCCTCGTCGACCACGCCTGGTACGAGAAGGACTTCATCCCCGTGGTGCAGCAGCGCGGCGCGGCGATCATCAAGGCGCGCGGCGCCTCGTCGGCGGCCTCGGCCGCATCGGCTGCGATCGACCACATGCGCTCGTGGGCGCTCGGCACGGCCGAGGGCGACTGGGTGTCGATGGGCATTCCGTCCGACGGTTCCTACGGTATCGCGCCCGGCGTGATCTACGGCTATCCGGTCACGGTATCGGGCGGCAAGTACGCGATCGTGCAGGGCCTCGCGATCAACGACTTCTCGCGCGCGCGCATGGACGCGACCAACAAGGAACTGCGCGAGGAACGCGCCGGCGTCGAGCACCTGTTCGCCAAAAAGTGACGACAGGATGTCGTCACCCCGGACAGCGCATGGACGTGCGTTGATCCGGGATCCAGTTCCTGTTCAATACCGCGTCATCCATGCGGGCCATGGAAGGTCGATGACGCGGGATTCAGCGTCAGCGTGCCGCCAGGGCGAAGTGAATGACGCATGCGACAAGGCCGCCTGCACGGGCGGCCTTGTCGTTTCGGGCAATGATTCCCGCGGCTTCAGCCGATTCCGTAGACGAGGCTCAGACGTCCATGCGCGAGCGGTTGCATGTTGCGCAATTCCAGCTTGCGACGCTCGCTCATCGCGAACAGCGGCCTGCCGTTGCCCGCGATCAGCGGGTGGACGATCAGCCGTAGTTTGTCCACCAGGCCCGCATCGATCAGGCTGGACACGATACGGCCGCCGCCCATCAGGTAGATGTCCTTGCCGGGTTGCTGCTTGAGCGCCGCGATTTCCTCGAGCCCGCGCAGGAAGCGCGTGTTCGGCCAGACGGCGGACGCGAGCGTGTTCGACAGCACGTAGTGCGTGGTCTTTGCGGCGAAGCGCGCCCACTCGATCTCTGCCGGCGCCGCCAGGTTGCCAGTCATCGGCAGCGGCTGGTCGGGTGCGTTCTGGATCGCGGTCCAGTACTGCTCGTAGCCGGGATACATGCGCCCGCCGAGCACACAGGCGTCGATTCGCGAAGTCAGGCCGTAGTCGTCCGACCAGGCATCCACCCAGTCCGCATGGCCGTCGGCATTGCCGAACTTCCCGTCGGCAGAAATTTTCATCGCGGCAATCAGCTTGCGCATGCACATCTCCTCGGCAAAGCCACGTGGCGGCAATCAGTGTTTCTCGTGCGCGAGGCAGAGAACATTTCGATAGGCGCAGAGATCGTCGATCAGCGATTTCTCGTCTGCGAGGATCTTCGCCTTTTCCGTCTCGCCGACCAGTTGGATGAAGTAGCTCTGCTCGGCATTGCCTTGCTTGTCGATGAACGGATAGGCGAGGCTGGCGTGATCGGCGAGATTCGGTTTTGCGCCGATGTCCTCGTTGCTGACGCCCGGGGCGTAGAACATCAGATGCGGCATCGCCATCGTATGCAGCCTCATGTCGGGTGGACCGAGCGCGCGCATCAGCGGGGCGACCATGTACGACAGGCCCGGCTTGGTCGGCGGCTTGTAGGTTCCGTTCTTGTAGCGCTTCTCGACTTCTGCTTTGAGCGCGGCTGCGTCCATCCCCTGTGCGCGCAACGCGGCGGCGTCGATGATGACTTTCAGATAAGTCTTCGCACCTGCGGTGTCGTAGCAGAGCGGAACGTAGACATCGTCGCGCAAGTCGGCCCATTCCCAGACGGTGCGCTCGACCAAGCAGGCGATGCCGTTCGTCCCTTGCCGCGAGAGGTGGTAGCCCTTGCCGGGATCGAGCAGGTAGACCGTCGCCTGGTCGCGCAACGCGGGTGGCACTGCGGCCAAGGCGAACCGGGTTTCGAGCGGGGCAGGCATGGGTTCGAGCGTCGTCGCGGCTGCGCGGATCGGCGACACGGCAAGGCTGGCGACGGACGCGAGGATGACGGCCAGCATCAATTCGATCTTCACGATGGGATTTCCGGTGGCATTGGCTGGCCGTGGATGTGGGCAGACGGAACGGCACAGACGAAATGTCGGGTTGCCGCTGTGCACTTGAGTAAAACTCGTTCACCGCGATTGCAGTTGCGCAAAACTGCGCGTTTTCGCGACTGATGTTGCCTGGGTGCTAAAGGCGCGGTTCGAGTTCTTCGAGAAACTGGTTCCAGCCGCCCTGATGCGCATTGGCGAGGATTTCGTTCGGCAGGCCGTCGTGGGTCAGGGTGAGTTCGGTCTTGCCGTTGCGCTCGGCGAGTTCGATCAGCACGACCGACTCCTTGCCCGTCGTCCACTCGCTGACCCAGGTGAACTCGAGCGCACGCGGGCCGTCGACGCGCAGGTAGCGGCCGTAGTGCGGATTGATTTTCTCGAGGGCGCGCATCTCGATGTAGAACAGGCCGCCGACGCGCACATCGGCACTGAAATACTCGCCCTTGGCCAGCCAGGCGCCGATGCTGGCCGGATCGGTCCAGGCTTTGAATACCTTCTCCGGCCTGGCGTCGTAGCTGCGCGTGAGGCGGATCGAATGCGGGCCCATCACCTTGACGTTGCGGCCTTGCATCAGCGGACTTTTCATTGCGGCATTCATGACGGTTGCTCCTCGTCGGATTGATTGGCAAGAAATGTTTCGAGCGCGTCGAGCTTCTCGTTCCAGAAACGCTCGTAGCGCGATACCCACTGCACGACCTCGCGCAACGGTGCGCCGTGCAGTTGCAGATAGTGTTCGCGGCCGAGCCGTTCGCGCTTCACGAGGCCCGAACGCTCGAGCACCTTGACGTGCTTGGACACGGCGTTGAGCGACATGTCGAACGGCAGCGCCAGGTCGGTCACGCGCGCGCGCCCGCGTGAGAGGCGCGCGACGATGCGGCGGCGCGTGGGGTCGGCAAGGGCGGCGAAGGCGAGGTCGAGTCTGGACATGGCTTTATATTCAACCAAAAGGTTGAATATGTCAAGTGTGGAGATGAATGATCTTGCACGTGGCGCGCGGAGGAGTAGATGGCTTTTTTTCGCGCGGCGCGCGCGAGGCGTAGATTTCGTTTCGCGCGAGACGCGCGAGGCGTAGGCTTTTCTTATTCGCGCGAGGCGCGCGAAACCGGACGAGGTTTGTCCAGCCGGGGCCTTGGTGTGAGGCGCTCAGCGCCAGTGTGGGCGCACCCAATGGTCGCGATGCCAGTAGCCGCCGATCCACACGGCGCCGACATAGGGGCGCGCGTAGTAGTTGGTGTAGTACGGCGTATAACCGTCGGGGTAGAACTCGGCGCGATAGGGGCGTGCCGGATAGTAGACGCAGCCACCGACGGTGCCGGCGCCGGCCGCGACGAGTGCAATGAGACAGAGACGACGCATCGTTTTCATGGTGGCATCCGGTAGTGGGCTTCGGCAATGAAAACGAACCACC
>JAFEFQ010000065.1 GCA_018240505.1 Pseudomonadota bacterium | reverse complement strand
CCTGGGTCGAGAAGATGTTGCACGAGGCCCAGCGCACGTCGGCGCCGATGTCCTTGAGCGTTTCGATCAAGACCGCGGTCTGGATCGTCATGTGCAGCGAGCCGGTCACGCGCACGCCCTTGAGCGGCTTGGCGGCGGCGTACTGCTTGCGGATCGACATCAGGCCCGGCATTTCGTGCTCGGCGATGTCGATTTCCTTGCGGCCCCAGTCGGCGAGCGACATGTCGGCCACTTTGTAGTCATGCGTGGGTTTTACGACGGCATTCATTGGCGAAATCTCCAGTGATTGGGGCGCGGTTCGGTAAGGTGACCCGAAAGCCCGCCGAGCCTGATTCCGCGTAGTTGCGAAAATGCAGCGCCCCTCGGCAGGAGAGGTATCCGTCGCGTTGAGCGGCCGCCTGCGGCGGCCGGCTCGAACGCGACGCTGGGGCAATTATATCGCTTATTCGCGATGGAAAGATGAATGCCGGTCTGGATGCCTTGTCCGCCCTCATTCCGTCGTTCGGGCGAACGCCGGTCCTGCTTGCCCCGCCCTGTCGCCAAGAGACGAGATCAAGGCTGGATCCCGGCTTTCGCCGGGATGACGGACAGAACTACATCTTCTCGAATCGTTCGATTTCGTCCAGCTCGCCCTTCGCCTCGCGCAGGCTGCGCGGAGTGTCGCTGTCGTCCGGCGTCGCGGCCGAACGGGCATTGCGCCGGCGCAGGTACCAAACGGTCGCGACGAATCCCACGACGCCGATGGCCGCGTTGATCCAGATGAAGGCGGGCAGAGTGACGAAAAGGTCGACGCCCAGGTTCGCCTGCACTTCCAGCGCGAAGATGGCGATCCACAGGAACCACCACGGCAGTCCCAGGCACAGGCTGGTCATGGCATAGATTCGGTGCAGGGCGCCGACGCGCTTCTGGATTGCCACCACGGGCGCGGCGTAGTCGATGCCGGCGATCTTGCCGAGGGTCACGCCGCCGAAAATCACCGTGAGCAATCCGTAGGCCAGCATGAACAGACTGCAGGCGAGCAGATGCGGTATGTCGCGGTAACGGATCGCGGCCATGATGCCGAAATAGATCAGCGCGTCGCCGAACAGGATCTGCACGATCTTGCCCCAATACAGGCGACGCAGGCGCGAACGCGTCCTGTCGAGCCGGTCCTGCCGGAACTGGTGCAGGAACAGCGCGTTCTGCAGGTCGAGGCGCCGATCCAGCGTTTGCCAGGCGAGTTTCATGTCGTCGAGTTCCATGTTGCGATTCCTCACGAATGGTCCGCGGCCATGTCGGCGCGGATGCGTTGTTTGAGCCGGCTGATCTTGGTCGCCACGTTCGTTTCCGAAATGCCGAGGATGTCGGCGATTTCGCGATAGCTCTTTTCTTCGAGATAGAGCAGCAGCAAGGCGCGATCGAGCGCGTCGAGCCGGTCGATGAAGCGATACAGCGCGCGCACGCGCTCGTCGGTTTCGGGTTCGCTGTCGTCGGCGACATCGTGCAGCGTCTCGTCGAGCGCGACCGAGTGCCTGTCGCGATGCGCCGCGCCGCGCACGAACGAGATCGCGACATTGAGCGCGATGCGGTAGAGCCAGGTCGAGAACGCGCGCGCCGGATCGTACTTCGCGAATGCGCGCCAGCCCTGCGCGACGATTTCCTGGGCGAGGTCCGCGCGGTCTTCGGGCGTGCGCGCATACGTGCTCGCGACCTTGAACACGATCTTGCGATGGTCTTCGAGCAGGTCGCGGAAACGCGCCTGCGTCGCCCTGTCGTCGATGGTCCCCATTGCTGCCCGCGCCGCCATGCCCCGTGTCCGAAAGTGTGCCTGTTGCACGCATGATTCGCACGCGGGCGAAAAAAATCACGGCGGCCGTTCGCGGCTTGCCGTTGCGGAGCGCGTGGAAAGCAATCGGCCGGCAGCCGATGTCGAGCCGCTTCCGCGGCCGGCGCTCCGGCGTTGCGCCGGAGCGTGATGGAAGGTGCCATCCCTGGCGTCGGACTCCCCGCGGAACCGTGCCGGTTCCGCTTACCCCAATCGAAGCGCGGCGATCAGCCGCCGTTGCCGCCGAACTTGACGTTGAGATCGACGAAAAGCGCGCGCCCGAGCGGGCTGAACCAGCGCCGCGTGTAGTACGGATACGAGGTCCAGGTGTTGTCGTGCCCGGGCTTGGAATCGAACAGGTTGTCGATGGTGACGCCGACGTTGACGTTCTTGTTCCAGCGGTAGCCGATTGATGCGTTGTACATCATCGTCGGGCCCATGCGCTGGTCGCCGTCGTAGTTGGGCAGGCCGCCGATGCGTGCGCCGTACAGCGTGGTGGTGAAGTCGCCGTAATTCCAGGTCACCGAGTAGTTGGCCTTGCTGCGCGGAATCACGTAGGTGTAGTAGTCGCTCAGCTCGTTGACGAACGGGTCGCCCGGATAGTTCTGGATGCGGTTGGTGACGACGTAGGTGCCGCCGAGGTTGAAGTCGAAGCTGCCGAGGCGGTCGGTCTGCCAGAGGTAGTGGATCTTGAAATCCACGCCCGAGGTGCGATGCGTGGCGGCGTTGATCGGCAGCACGAGCACCGAGGTGATGTCGCCGCGGGAGTTGCGCACGACCTGGCTGGTCGCCGCCTGGCACAGGCCGGAATGGATGTCGAGCTGGCCCGTGCGGCACTGCGCTTCCCAGCGCAGGATCTGGTCGCTGCCCTGATAGACGAGTTCGTTCTTGAGGCTGACGATGTAGTAGTCGGCGGTGAAGTCGAGGTTGCTCAGCGGCGAATAGACGAAGCCCCAGGTCGCCGATTTGCTCGTCTCGTTGTGCAGGTCGATGCTGCCGTGACTGCGACCGTTGAAGCCCACGTCGAGGTCGCAATCGCCCGGGCTGGTGCCGTCGAGCGCGCACTGGTAATAGTCGAAGCCGCTGGAGCTCGACCCGCTCGGGCCCGCGTACAGGTAGGCGAGATCGGGCGCGCGGAAACCGGTCGAGTACGAGCCGCGCAACAGCAGCGAGTCGAACGGGCGGTATTCGAGGCCGAGCGCATAGGTGAACTTGCTCGCCGAGTTGCCGCTGTATTCGTAGCGGTCGTAGCGCCCGGCGGCCGTGGCCGTCAGCTGCGAGAAGATCGGCACGCTGAACTCGAAGCCGGCGCCCGAGTGGCTGCGCGAGCCGACGGCGACGGTGTTGTGCAGGCCGAAGTAGCTGCCGTCGAGCGACAGCGGATCGGGCTTGAGGCCGAAATACTGGTTGCCGAATTCGGCCGTGGCGGCGAAGCCGACCGCGCCCGCCGGCAGCTGGAACAGCTCGGTGTTGTTGATCTTGATCGAATAGTTTTCGGCGCGGGCGGTGTCGCGGTCGATCGAGTCCTGCGTGATCGAGTCGAACTGCGCCGGCGTCAGCGGCGTGTACAGGCGCGCGTGCGGCGCGTAGTACTTCAGATAGCCCGAATCCTCGTCGACGCCGAGCGAGGGGCCTAGGTAGAGCATTTGCGCCTTTGCCGCGACCAGCGCCGGCCACTTCGCTTCGAGCCGGTTCTGCGCGTGGCTGAACATCGCTTCGTAATTCCACGCATCGCCGAGCCGGCCCTTGATGCCGGCGTTGATCGACAGCGTGTTGTTGATGTTGCGGATCATCGCGCGCTTGAGGCCGCCGTTTTCTTCATAGGTGAAGTACTGGCGCTGCCACTGTTCGACCTGGTCGGTCGCGGTGTTGTAGAACGGCGTCGGCGAAGCGTCGCCGTTGACCGGGTAACTGTTCTCCCACTTCAGCTGCGTGTTGTAGGTTTCCTGGTGCGAGGTGCTGTACTGCACGTCGGCGAAGAAATCCATGCGGTCGTTGAAATGGTAGGTCGCGGAGCCGTAGAAGTTGGCCGCGCGGCGGGCGTTCTGCATCGTGCCGTAGCCCACGTCCGAGAGGCTGCCGCAGTATTTGCCGTAGCTGCGACGGGTCAGATACTGCACCGTGCCCTGGTTGAGATACGCCAAGGCGTCGCAGGTCGCCTTGCCCGGATCGATGTAGTCCTCGTTCTCGTCGAGGATCACGAACGTCGGCGCCGGGACCCGCGTCGGGCTGGTGGCGTAGCGTGGATCGTAGGTGCGCGAGGACAGATAGCTGCGCTGATACGCCCACAGCGGGTCCTGGTTGTAGATTTCGACGCCGAAGACAGAGTCGAACTTGTCGTTCGACCAGCCGCTGGTCAGGGTGAGGCGCTGCGAGGCCGCGCCGCCGTGCTGGGTGTCGCCCATGCGGTAGTCGAGCGTGGTGCCGTCCGCCTTGGTCTTCATGATGAAGTTGACCACGCCGGAGATCGCGTCGGAGCCGTAGATCGCCGAGGCGCTGCCGGTGAGGATTTCCACGCGGTCGATCATCGACGCGGGGATGTTGGTGATGTCGGTGAAGTTGCTTTCGCCGTTGTACGACTGCGGATAGTCGGCGATGCGGCGGCCGTTGATCAGGATCAGCGTGTGGTTGGGGCCGAGGCCGCGCAGATCGACGCCCTGCGCGCCGTTGGAGAAACCGTTGGTATTCTGGTTGTTGTCGAGTTCGCCGAGGTTCTGGCTCAGCGAGACCATGATGTCCGCCGTCGTGGCGAAGCCGCGCTGGACGATGTCCTTGGCGCTGATGACGGTGATCGGCGCCGGGCCTTCGACCTGCGCGCGCGGAATCATCGAGCCGGTCACGACGACCTTTTCCAGCGTCTGCGACGGATTCGACGTGCCGTCGTCCTGCGCCCGCGCGTCGGCGATGGCGAGCGGAAGAGCCGCCGCGATGAGCAGCGAAAGAGCCGTGTGTTTCAAAACCCTGTGACGATCCATGAACATCCCCGTAGCTGGCGGCGGAACTGCCGAGTCGGGGCCATGACGGTTCAGTGAAGGATTTTTGAAATGGGGAGTGGCTGTCATTCCTGCCGGAATGACGAGTCCTTTGCTGAGCCGTTGATGCGCCTCAGTCAGCACCGCCGAAGCGATGGTCCACTTCGAGCAGGATCTGCCGGCCGAGCGGGCCGTACCAGCGGCTCGGATAGTACGGATAGTTGACCCAGCCGCCGCTGCGGCGTGGCGGGGAATCGAACAGGTTGTCGACGAGCAAGGTGAGCGTCGTCGCCGCACTGGCGCGGTAGTTGAGCGAGGCGTTGTAGACCAAGGTCGGGCCCAGGCGCCGGCTGCCGGCCCAGTCGGGCAGCCCGCCGAGGCGATAGCCGTACAGCGTCGTGGTGAACTTGCCGCGCGTCCAGCTCGCCGAATAGCTGGCCTTGTCGCGCGGGATGACGAAGTTGTAGAGATCGCGCAATTCATCGACGGCTGCATCGCCGGGGAATTGCTGCAGCGTATGCGTGGCGACGTAGGTGTAGGCGAAATCGAAATCGAAACGGCCGGCGCGGTCGGTCTCGACGCGGTAGTGCGCCTTCACGTCGATGCCCGAGGTGCGATCGGCGGCGGCGTTGATCGGCAGGACGAGGACCGAGGTGACCTGTTCCGGACTCGTGCGGTCGTCCGCCGGATTGCGCACGACCTGGGCGATCGCCTGCCGGCAGAGCGCGGAGTCCGGATCGAGGCCGCCGAGCCGGCACTGCGCTTCTTCGCGCAGGATCATGTCGCTGGACTCGTAAAGCACTTCGCCCTTGAGCCGGATGCGGTAGTAGTCGGCGCTGAGGTCGAGGCCGCGCCATGGCGAGTAGACGAAGCCCCAGGTGAGCGACGTGCTCGTTTCGTTGCGCAGGTTCGTGCTGCCGTGGCTGCGCCCGTTGAAGGCGATGTCGTTGTAGCTGCAGGCACCGAGCGGAACGGCGGGTTCGAGCTTGCGGCAAAGGTAGTAGTCGATGCCCGACGAACTGGAGCCGCTGGTGCCGGCAAATACATAGGAAAGATCGGGCGCGCGGAAGCCGGTGCTCAGCGAGCCGCGCAGCAGCAGTTGCTCGGCCGGGCGGTATTCGAGGCCGAGCGACCAGGTGAATCGTCCCGACGAGGTCGAGGCGTAGTCGTAGCGGTCGTAGCGCGCGGCGGTGCCGAGGTCCAGCCCGCGCAGCAGCGGCAGCTTGAATTCCGCGCCCAAGCCTGCGTGATCGCGCGAACCGACCGCGCCGGTGTTGTGCAGGCCGTAGTAGCTGCCGTCGAGCGAGAGCGGGTCGGGCTTGAGTCCGTAATACTGGTTGCCGTACTCGGCCACGGCGGCGAAGCCGGCCGGTCCGGCGGGAAGCTGCAGCACCGCGGGATTGGTCAGCGTTGCGCTGAAGTTTTCCGCGCGCGAAAAATCGCGGTCGATCGAATCGCGCGTGATCGAACGGAATTGCGCGACCGTCAGCGGCGTGTACAAACGGCTGACCGGTGCGTCGTAGATGCGATAGCCGCTGGCCGCATCGATGCCGAGCGCCGGCCCGAGGTAAAGCGCCTGCGCTTCGGCCGCGACCAGCGCGGGCCATTTGCTTTCGAGGCGGTTCTGCGCATGGCCGAACAGCGTTTCGAAGGACCAGCCCGTGTCCGCAATGGTCCCCTTCAGTCCCGTGTTGAGCGAATGGCTGTTGCCGATGTTGCGGATCTTGCCGGCCTCGAAACCGCCGTTCTCCTCGATCGTGAAATAGCGCCGCTGCCATTGCTCGATCTGGCCGGTGGCGAGGTTGTAGAACGGCACCGGCTTCGAATCGCCGTTGAACGGCTCGCTGTTCTGCCATTGCAACGGCGTGTTGTAGCTTTCCTGGTGCGAGGTGCCGGCGAGCAGATCGACGAAGAAGTCGAGGTCCGGCCGCAGATGCCAGCTCGCCGACGCGAACAGGTTGGCCATCCTGCGGCCGTTCTGCAGCGTGCCGTAGCCGACGTCCTCGTTGCTGCCGCAGTAGTAACCCGCGTTGCGGCGATAGGCGTGGAACACCGAGCCGTGGTCGAGCGATGACAGCGCCGCGCATGTCGCCGCGCCCGGATCGATGTAGTTGCCGTGTTCGTCGATGCGCGCGAATACCGGCGAAGCATAGTTCGGAGCCGGGGAATCCAGCCGCGAATCGGCGTAGTCGCGCTGGAATCCCCACAGCGGCGCCTGGTGGTAGAACTCGATGCCGAGCACCGCATCGACGCGTTCGCCGGCCCAGCCGCCGCTGATCTGCAGGCGATGGCTTTCCGCACCGCCGTGTTGCGTGCCGCCGAGGCGCAGGTTCAGCGCCATGCCGTCGGCCTTCTGCTTGAGAATGAAGTTGATCACGCCCGAGATGGCGTCCGATCCGTACACGGCCGACGCGCTGCCGGACAGGATCTCGACCCGGTCGATCAGCGAAACCGGAATGCCCGAAATGTCGGTGAAGTTGCTGTTGCCGAGATAGGACTGCGGATAATCGGCGATACGCCGTCCGTTGATCAGCACGAGCGTGTGGTTGGGGCCGAGGCCGCGCAGATCGACCCCGATCGCACCCGGCGAAAACCCGTTCGTGTTCGAATTGTTGTCCACCGATCCCAGGTTCTGCGTCAGCGAGGTGACGATCTCGTAGGCCGAGCCGAAACCGTTGTTGCGGATTTCCTCCGCGGTGATCACGACGACGGGTGCCGGCCCTTCGATCTGCGTACGCGGGATGCGCGAGCCGGTGACGGTGACCGCGTGCAGCTGCAGGGCCGACGCTGCCGCCGCCATCATCGACGCCGGCGGCGGCCTGCCGCTTTGCGCCGATGCCGCGGCAGCGGCGCGCGGCGTGACCACGACCGTCCCGGCGGCGGTGAATTCCGGCGCGAAGCCGGTGCCTTCGAGCAGCCGGTCGAGCGCCTGGGCGACCGCCAGCCGGCCGTTCACGCCCGGCGACCGCGCATCGCCGATGTGGGCGCCCGAAGTGAGCACCTGCACCCCGGCCTGGCGGGAATACTCGATCAGCGCGCTTGCCAGCGGCTGCGCCGGGATGGAGAACTCGCGCGCATCCGCCGCTGGCTGCGCGCGGATCGCGGTGCCGGCGAACAGGACGAGAGCGGCGGCGAGCAGACGCAGAACGCGCGCTTGCAATCCCTCCCTTCGACCCGTCATGCGCAACCCCGTCAGCGGCGCATGCGGCGCCGTAGCAAAAACCAACGGGTATTTTGACGGATTTCGGGCGGCGCGTGCCGCCGTGCCGCTTCAGCGCGTTTCGCGATCGGCAGCGGAAAGCGTCACCTGATCGCCATCGGCGTCGACGCGCAGCGGCAGGATCTTCGGCAGCGCTTCGATCCAGCTGTCGAGCGCGGCGGTGTCCACCGTGCCGGTGAAGACGAGCGTGCCGAGCTTCGCGTCGGCGAGCGCGAGCGGCCGCGTCGAGTAGCGGTTGATGTCGGCGACGACGGCATCGAGCGGTTCGTTGACGAATTCGAGGCGGTGTTCGCGCCAGCTCGCGGCGCGGCCGG
>JAFEFQ010000064.1 GCA_018240505.1 Pseudomonadota bacterium | reverse complement strand
CGTTGTCGACGAGCATGCCGACCGCGAGCAGCAGGCCCATCATCGACAGGATGTTCAGCGTCATCCCCAGCATCTGCATGCAGCCCAGCGTGATGATGAAGCAGATCGGGATCGCCAGCGACACCATCAATGTGGATGGCCAGTCACGCAGAAAGAAGAACAGCACGATGATCGACAGCAACGTGCCTTCGATCCCCGCCTTGGTCAGCTGGGTCAGCGAATCGGTCACGCCCTCGGCCGCGTTCTGGATGAAGTAGAGCTGGATGCCGGCCATCTCCGGCTCGCTGGCGATGCGCTCCATCTCGCGGTCCACCGCGCGGCCGACTTCGACGAGGTTCGCGCTGCGCTCCTTGAAGATGTCGACGGCGATCGCCGGACGATGATCGAGGTGGCGCGCGTAGTCCAGGCGCTTGGGCTTCAGCGTGATGTCGGCGATGTCGGCGAGCTTCAGGCCCTTGTCGTTGATCGCGAGGTCGCGTATCTCGCCGAGGTTGTGCCACTCGCCGACCGGCTGCACGCGATAGCGCAGCGTGTCCTCGCGGATCAGGCCGCCGGCCGCCGAAAAATTCGCGTTCGACAGGCGCTGGTAGAGCTCGTTCAGGTTGACCCCGGCCGCGGTGAGGCGATCGGAGGAAATCTCGATCTGCACCTCGTTCGGCGACACGCCCTGGATCTGCACGCGCGCGACGCCGGGCAGATGCTCGAGCGGGCGCTTGACCTTGCGGTCGAGCAGTTCGTAGGAGTTGCTCATGTCGCGATTCGAGGAGATGCGCAGGCCGAGCACCGGCTGGTCGGAACTCGAGAACTTCTGTACGAAATAGCGCTGCAGGTCGCTGGGCAGGTCCTTGCGGATCGCGTCGATCTTGGCGCGCGCCTCGACCGCCTTGACCGCGGTGTCCTGCCCCCACTTGAACTGCATGAAGATGTCGGCGCCGTCCGCGCGCGTGACCGAGCGCATGCGCTGGATGCCGGTCAGCGTCGACAGCGCTTCCTCCACCGGGCGCGTGATCGTGCGCTCGATCTCGCTCGGCGTCGAACCCACGTACGGGATGTCCACTGCCATGAACGGAAACTGCACGTCCGGCTCGGCTTCGAGCGGCAGGCGGAACGCGGCGATCAAACCGATCACGGTCATCGACACGAACAGCATGATCGCCGTGACCGGGCGCTTGAGGCTGAGTTCGGCGAGAGTCATGGCCGTTCCCGTGTTCTCGTAGGGGTTCGATTTATCGAACCCGCTCTAGATTTCGCGATGGAAAAACGGGCGCGATGAATCGCGCTCCCACGAAGAACACTCACGGCACTGCCCCATGCGGCGCGATCGCCGCGTCGTCGAGCACGGCCCTGGCCTTGCGCTCGCCGCGTTCGCGGTAGACCGCATCGCTGCGGCGGTCGAGCAAGGTGTACACGACCGGGATCACGACCAGGGTCAGCAATGTCGAGATGGCCAAGCCGCCGATCACCGTGATCGCCATCGGCGCACGCACTTCGGAACCGTCGCCGAGGCCGATCGCGAGCGGCAGAAAGCCGATCAGCGTACACAGCGTCGTCATCGTGATCGGGCGCAGGCGCGACTCGGCGGCCTGCGCGATCGCGTCGAACTTGGCCACACCCTCTTCGCGCAGCTGGTTGACGCGGTCGATCAGCACGATCGCGTTCTTGACCACGATGCCGGCGAGCATGATCAGGCCGATGAACACGACCACGCTGAGCGGGGTGCCCGTCACCTTCAGCGCGAGCACCGCACCGACCAGGGCGAGCGGAATCGAGAACATGATGACGAACGGATGCAGCAGCGACTCGAACTGCGAGGCCATCACGAGGTAGACGAGGAAGATCGCGAGCGCGAGCGCGAAGATCAGCGAGTTGGTCGACGCATCCAGTTCCTCGCTTTGCCCACCGATGTGCGTGGTCACGCCCGCGGCGAGCGGGTTGTCGCGGATCAGCTTGCGCACTTCGGCCACGGCGGTGCCGAGATCGCCGTAGTGCAGATTCGCCGAGACGATCGCGACGCGCTCCTGGCTGATGCGGTGGATTTCGCTCGGGCCGATCGTCGAGATCACGTCGGCGACGGCGGACAGGCGGATCGGCGCGCCGGTCGTGGCGCCGTTCGCGCCGGTCGACGAATTCGAGTTGCTGCCGCCGTTGCTGCTGCCGCTGCTGCCGCTCGACGAACCGCCCGAGCCGCTGGCCGACGCGCTCGCGCCGCCCATGCCATTGTTGCTGCCGCCGGCGCCGGTGTTCGCCGTGCCGGTCTGCGCATAGCCGACAATGAGGTTGCGGATATCGTCGACCGAGCCGCGCTGGTTTTCCTGCGCGCGCACGAGCACGTCGATCTTGCGGTCGCGAAAGCTGTAGCGCGTCGCCACCGAGCCCTTGACCTTGTTGACGACCTGGTCGGCGATCTGCTTCGTGGTCAGGCCGAACGCCGCGGCGCGATCCTGGTCGAAACGGATCTGGATCTCGGGATAGCCGCCCTCGACGGTCGACTTCACGTCGGCGAAGCGGTCCGAGGCATTCATGAGGCTGGTCAGCTTCTTGCCGGCCTTCTCGAGCGAGGCGAGGTCGTAGCCGCGCAGCTCGATTTCCAGCGGCGTGGCGAAACTGAAAAGCTGCGGCCGCGAGAACTTCACCTCGGCACCCGGATGCGATTTCATGCTCGCGCGCAGCGCATCGGTCGCCGCACGCTCGCCCTTCTCGCCGACGCCGTGCTTGAGCACGACCAGCAGGCGCGCGATGTTCTCGCCCGACTCGGTCGGCGTCGCGTCGAGGCGCGTGCCGGTGCCGCTGACACCGTAGATCAGCTCGATGTTCGGGTCTTTCGCGTTGGCGTTCTCGAGTTCCTTCACGAGCGCGTCCGTATCGGACAGCGCCGTGCCCGGCGGCAGCTTGACCGTCATCTCGAAGCGACCCTGCGCCAGCTGCGGAATCAAGTCCATGCCCAGCGTCGGAATCACGAGCACGCTCGCGACGAATGCGAGTGCGGCGAAGCCGAGCACGAGGAACGGATGCGCCAGCGCTTTCGGCAGGAACGCGTGATAGGCGTTCGCGGCGGCGTTGTACGGCATCATCACGAAGCGCCCGACCGCGCGCAGCAGCTTGCCGACGACCTTGCCGACCACGCCGAACACCACGAACCCGATCGACGCGACCAGGCGCGGGATCCACTGGAAGAACAGCTTCGACACCGGCGCGACGATCTTCTTCACCGCGCGGCCGAAGCCGCTCTTCGGCTGCCAGCCCGGCGAGGGCTCCTCTTCCTTGTACGCGAGCGGCGCACGGCCCTTGAGCGAGGCCAGCATCGGGATCAGCGTCATCGCGACGACCAGCGAAATCAGCATCGCGAAGGTCACGGTCAGCGCCTGGTCGCGGAACAACTGACCGCCCACGCCCTGCACGAACACGAGCGGGAAAAACACGGCGACCGTGGTCAGGGTCGAGGCGATCACCGCCATCGACACCTCCTTGGCGCCCTTGACCGAGGCCTCGAGGATGCTCGCGCCGTGCTCGCGCATGCGCGCGATGTTCTCGAGCACCACGATCGAGTCGTCGACGACCATGCCGGTCGCGAGCGCCAGGCCGCCGAGCGACATCACGTTGAGACTCACGTTCGCCTGGCCCATGAAGAAGAACGTCGTGATCAGCGAGATCGGCAGGCTCAGCGAAATGATGAACGTGCTCCACGAATCGGCGAGGAAGAAGAAGATGATCAGGATCGCGAGCACGCCGCCGATGATCGCGTCGTCGCGCACGTCGTCGAGCGAGGACTGGATGAAGATCGACTGGTCGTCGATCGTGTCGAGCTTCGCGTTCGGCGGCAGGATGTCCTTGAGCTTGGCCAGGCCCTTCTTCACCGCGGCGGCGACACTGACCGTGTTCGCATCGCCCTCCTTGTAGATCGCCAGCTCGATCGCCTCGTGGCCGTCGACGCGCACGATGCCCTCGCGCTCCTTGAAGCCCTGGCGCACCTCGGCAATGTCCTTGAGCCGCACCGGCACGCCGTTGTCGACCTTGACCAGCAGGTTGCGCATCTCGTCGAGGTTGGCGAACTGGTTGACCGTGCGCACGAGGTAGCGCTGCGAGCCGTTCTCGATGCGGCCTCCGCTCACATTCACGTTTTCGTCGGTGAGCCGCTTGGTCACGTCGGCGATGTTGAGGTTGAGCTGGCGCAGCTTCTGCTGGTCGATATCGACGTCCACTTGATCTTCCAGGCCGCCGCCGACCTTGACCGCGGCGACGCCGGCGGTCGGCTCGAGGCGCTTCTTCAATTCGTCGTCGGCGAAACGGCGCAGTTGCTTGAGCTGCGCTTCGTTGATCTCGGCCTTCTTGTCCTTGTCGCCGACGCTTACCGACAGCGACAGGCGCATGATCGGGTCGGTCGACGGGTTGAAGCGCAGCAGCACCGGCTTCTTCGCGTCGAGCGGCAGTTGCAGCGTGTCGAGCTTGTCGCGCACGTCGAGGCCGGCCTGGTCCATGTTCGTGCCCCAGGCGAACTCGAGGATCACGTCGGACTGGCCGGTGCGCGAGACCGAGTGGATCTTGCGCAGGTTCTTGACCACGCCGATCGCTTCCTCGACCGGCTGCGAAATCAGGTTCTCGATTTCCAGCGGCGCCGCGCCTTCGTACTCGGTGCGCACAGTCAGGGTCGGATAGGTCAGGTCCGGCAGCAGGTTGACCTTGAGCCCCAGCAGCGCGATCAGGCCGAACAGAACGAAGGTCAGCGTAACCATGCCGACGGTGACGCGTCGACGGGTCGCGAGTTCGACGATATTCACGATTCAGAACTCCAAAAGGAAAGATGCCCGATCATCCGGTCGTCGATCGCCGCAGGGCACGCGCACGATCCCCAAACTCCCTGCGTGCGGGAGGGCCGCCCCCCTCGATGCGGGAGGACGTCCGCGCGAATCCATCGCCCGTACTCTCAGCCCTTCTTTTCTTCGACCGATTTCTGCGCGACCTGCTTGTCCTTGTCGGCATTGAGCACTTGCACCGCGGTGCCGTCGCGTACCGCGTTGCGGCCAACCGTGATCACCTGCGTGCCGGCGTCGATGCCGGAGCGGATCTCGATCTTGTCGCCGTCGGCGTAGCCGACCTTGACCAGCCTGCGGTGCGCGACGAGACCGGGCGCGGCGGGTTTGGCGTCGCCCTTGTTCGCGTCGGCTACCTTGGCCTCTTTCTTCGGCTCGTCCTTCTTCGCGCCGTCCTTCTTGTCGTCGACAGGCTTGTCGGTCGCCTTGTCGACCACGAACACGGCGGTCTCTCCGTCCTCTTCGACCAACGCGGAGCGCGGCACGGTCAACGCGTCGGCGCGCTGGTCGTAGACGATGCCGATGCGGCCGAACATGCCGGGCTTGAGCGTGCCGCTGTGGTCGCGGAATTCGCAGGTCACGCGGAACGTGCCGCTGTTCGAGTCGACCACGGGGGCGATGCGCAGGATGTTGCCGGTGAACTTCTGCCCCGGCAGCGCGTCGGCCTCGAGCGTGACCGGCTGGCCGGCCTTGAGAATGCCGAGTTGGCGTTCGGGCACGTTGAGCACTGCCTGCAGCGGGTCCATGCCGACGATGCGGAACAGGTTCTGGTTGGTCTGGATCAGGTTGCCGAGCTTGACCGAGCGCTCGGCGATGACGCCGTCGACCGGCGCCACGATCGTGGTGAACTGCAGGTTGAGTCGCGCCTCCTCGTAGGCCGCGCGCAGATTCTGCATGTCGAACTTGGTCTGGTCGTAGTCGCGCTGCGGAATCAGCTGCTTCTGGATCGCCTTCTCGCTGTAGTTGAAGCTGGCATTGGCCTTGCGCATCTGCGCGTCGGCCTGCGCGAGCTTGGCGCGTGCGGTGTCCTGCTCGAGCTGGGCGAGCACCTGCCCAGCCTTCACGCTCTGGCCTTCCTCGACGAACAACTTGACCAGCACGCCCGAGGTCTTCGCCGCGACCTGGGCCTCGTGATCGGCGGTGAGCGTCGCGGTGCCGTTGTAACTGGCCGCGATTTCGCTACGCGCCGCCCTCGCGACTTCAACCGGTACCGCGTTGACGATCTCCGGCTTGGTCTCCTTGGCCTGCGCCGGGCTACCGCCGCTACAGGCGGAAAGCGACAAACAAACCAGACCGACACAGGCGAGAATCACGCTCGATTTCATGATTTTTTTATTGATTTTCATAGAGTTGGAAAGCGCAGTGAGCGTTGGGAATAAGGGACTTTGTCGCTATGGTGTTATACTAAACTACATCACCACTCACTGAACATCCCCCAGAAGTCATGATCGTGGGGGCTGCAGGTGTTCCGGTCCGGGCGAATTCGAGTGCAACTGATCGCGGAATCGTTTACATCCCTTCCCGAGCCGCGACCGAATGGATGCAGTTTCGTCACAAAACGTTGCAGACGTAAGCGCCAATAGTCATGCAAGCCGACCCGGTTTCCGGATTGTTCAGCGTGGGTTGGCGATCCCGGCCGGCTGCCAGCCGCTTCGCCGATGCGACAAATTCCACATGTATACCACTGGCGCGGGCAGGTTCCGACGTGCGCCGGCGCCAGGCGCGCGTGTCGCACCGACCGAAGCACGCCGGCCCATCGCAATACGCACCCGGATCGCTAGAAGTCGGTGCGCCGTGGTTGTTATACTCACGCGCCTATTCTTCAACCGTTGCCGGCCCCGAGAACATGACAAGAACCAAGCTTGCCTGCGCCCTGATCGCCCTGACCGCAGCCATTGCTGCGCCCGCTTTCGCCGCGGATGCGGCCGCCGCGCCGAAGGGCGACGCCAAAGCCGGCAAGGCGCTCGTCTACACCTGCGGCGGCTGCCACGGCGTCACCGGCTACTTCAACGCGTATCCGAACTATCACGTGCCGCGCATCGGCGGGCAGAACTACGACTATCTCGTCGCCGCCCTGACCGCATACAAGACCGGCCAGCGCAATCATCCGACCATGCGCGCCCAGGGCGAGAGCCTGTCCGAGCAGGACATCAAGGACATAGCGACCTATCTTTCCAGCATCACCGCCAAGTAAGCCGATACGGAAACCGACACGCCATGAAATTCGCCATTGCCCTGCTTTCCGTTTGCGGTCTTGCCTGCAGCACTGCCCACGCGGAGACGATTCCGCTCGAAAAGGTCAAGGAAAAGGCCGCGACCTGCGCCGCCTGCCACGGTGCCGACGGCAACTCCGACACGCCCGCGCAGAGCGCGTACCCGCGTCTGGCCGGCCAGTACCACGACTACATCGCACGCGCGTTGCACGAGTACAAGTCCGGCGAGCGCAAGAATCCGATCATGGCCGGCATGGCCGCGCCGCTGAGCGAGGCCGAGATCGACGCACTCGCGCGTTACTTCGCCGCGATGCCGGGCAAGCTCGACGACCTGGCCAAGCACGAACAGGGCAACTGAGGCCGTTCGCGCGTTCGATGCGCCATTTCCGCCGCTGCGGGAATGGCGCGAGAACCTTTCATCCGACAGCGCTGACGCCGCCGCCTCCGCGGAAATACGGATTGCTGCCGCTGGCGTGATCGGTCGCATCGCGCACCGCGGTGATCTCGGGAAAATGGCTGCGCAGGGTCTTCTCGATGCCCTGCTTCAAGGTCACGTCGGCCATGCCGCAGCCGTGGCAGCCGCCACCGAACTGCAACAGCACGACACCTTGCGCATCGGCCTCGACCAGGCGCACGCGGCCGCCGTGCGCGGCGATCTGCGGATTGATCTCGCTGTCGAGCACGTACTGCACGCGATCGGCCAGCGGCGCGTCTTCGCCGGGAATGCTGCCCTTGATATGCGGTGCGCGTATCGTCAGCTGGCCGCCGGTGGCGTTGACCTGGTAGTCGACCTCGGCCTCGGCCAGCCAGTCGACGCTGGCCGCCTCGATGTACACCTGGAACCCGTCGCAGTCGATGCGCGCCTCGTCGCCGGACAGGTCGCCGCCCTCGGCGTATTCGAGCACGCAATCCGCTTTCGGCGTGCCGGCGTTGACCGCCTTGATGCGGATGCCGAGGTTGTCGATGTCCTGCTGCGCGAGCAGGTGGCGGAAATAATTCTTCGCGCTGTCGGAAATGCGGATCACTGCTGGCGGCTGCCTTGTCTTGAAGATTGCAGCCAGCGACGGCCGCGTCCTGATTCTCGCGTTCACGAAACGAACGCAGAAAACAAACCAGTACCAGTATAGTCCTCATTTGTCCGTGGCGCCAAAGGCGACTGTCGCTGCCTGTGGCAAAGTCCCGGCGTTGGTGGTGCAATGACGAGCCAAATCCAGACTCACGATCACCATGTCCGACTCGTCAACGACCCTGGCCGAACTCGCCGCGGAAAAATGCGTGCCGCTCAAAGGCCGCGAACACGCCGTGGCGCTTCCGCAGGCGCAGGCGTGGCTCGCCGCCCTGCCCGGCTGGAGCCTCGGGCCGGATCAGGCCGACATCCGCCGGGAATTCCGCTTCCCCGACTTCGTCCGCGCGCTCGCCTTCGTCAACGCGCTCGGCTATATCGCCGAACGCGAAAACCACCACCCCGATCTCGAACTCGGCTGGGGACGCGTACTCGTGCGCTTCTCGACGCACGATGTCGGCGGCCTGTCGCGCAATGATTTTGTCTGCG
>JAFEFQ010000063.1 GCA_018240505.1 Pseudomonadota bacterium | reverse complement strand
CGAGCAAAGAGAAGTCACCCGCTCGCCGCAGGCGAGTGGAAGCTCTTGCTCTTAAGAACCAACAAGCAAAGCCGGATTCCGGCTTGACCAGCCCTTCGGCTGTTGAAAGCCGCCGGAATGACGAGCAAGGCCAGATCAGAACGTCACCAGCAACGCCAACCGGAACCGGTCGAGCCAGTCGCGCGAGTCGAACGCCGGCGTGTCGTAGGCGTTGTCGGGCTTGTAGTGCGCCCAGGTGGCGCTGAGCGTGGTGCTCGGGAACAGGACGTAGTCGGCGCTGAGCATGTGCTGGCGATAGTTCGTCGCCAGGCTCGTGTTGTCGTGCGAGAACGCGGAGAACACCGCGTCGGTTTCGGCGACGGCATAGCCATAGCCGACGCGCCAGTCGCCGACCTTGCTCGCGCGGCCGAGCAGGACGTCGAGGCCGTAGCCCGTGTCCGCATCGGTCGCCGCGCCGAAGTTGTGCACGTAGTCGCCGACGATGCGCAGCGGCCAGCGCTCGCCGAAGCCGGTGTAGGTCGCTCCGGCAATCACGTCGCCGAGATGGAATTCCGAGAGGTAGGTTCCGTTCGGCTTGCGCAGGTTGGTGCGGAAGTCGCCCGCATCCGCGCCCGCCAGGCTGCCGAGCGAGTAGTGGTAGTACGCGGCGGCGGCGTCGAATTTCCACGCGCCGAGCGCCGGCGTCTCGTAGACGAACTGCGCGCCGGCCATCGTGCTTTCGGAACCGACCGCCTGCTCGTCGATGATGTAGTAGAGCGCGTTCGCCTTGAACGCGCCGCCGCCGGCCAGCGGCAGCTTGTAGTTCATGCCGATGCCCTGCGGCGTGACGTCGCCGTCCCAAACCAGGTCGGTGCGTACGAACGGCTGCGGGATCTTGCCGCCGTAGAACTGGGTGCTGCCGTAGTCGAGTTTCGCGTAGGCGAGGTCGAGGCTGGTCTGGAACTTGTTGCTGAAATTCGAAAGCTGCACGTCGACGCTGTTCGGATCGTTGAAATCGCCGGTGACCATGCGTGCGCCGACGCTGACGATGTCGTTGACGGCGTAGGTAATGCCGAGACGGCCGCGCACCTGCCCGCTGTGGCGATCCGGCGCGTGGTCGTTGGAACTGTCGCGCTGCACGCGCAGGCGCAGGTCGCCGGCAACGGCGAGCCTCGACGGCGGCGCGCTCTGCGGCGCCGGAGCCGGAACCGGCGGCGCGGCGCTGGCCACGTCGCGCGCGACCGGATTGACGTCCTTGACCGGATCTGGCCCGGGACCGCCTGCCGGCGGCGGCGCGATGCCGAGCGAGGCTTCGAGCGCGCGGATGCTCGCTTCCGTCTTCATCTGCAGTTCGGCGATGCGCGCCTGCTCCGCGCGCAGCGTTTCGATCTGCCTGCGCACTTCCGCGTCGCCCACTTTGGCAGGCGCCTGCGCGTAGACGGCCCCGCAGACGGCGACAGCCAGCAGCGAAACGGCCAGACGCACCGGCGGCGAACGGAAACAAAAAACACGATGGACCTGCTGCGAAGTATACATTTTCATCTCACCCTCGTTGTTGACCCCGGAAATCACCGTACTGGACCGGAACGAAAAACATCTGCGCTACCCCGCCGCGCACCATGCAGATCCAGCGCTGACATCCGCCTGACGCCGCCGATCGGAAGAGGGGTTTTTTCTGAATTTTTTTTCAGAATCCATAAAGGATGGCGTCAGCTTGCAGGCCTAGATTCGCCGCCAACGGACATTAAGAGCCAGCGCAGAAGCGCATACACCAAAACACAGCTAACAGGTCCGCTTCCGGGCCTGCCTTGGGAGGTTGAATGTTCATCAGAACGAATTTGGCGTCGGCCATCGCGGCCGGCCTGTCGCTGTTGTTGTCCCAGGCCGTGTTCGCCGACGGCAACGCGGATTCCGCATCAGCCAACGTTGCCGCCACCGGCGATGCCGCTGCAGCGGAACAGAAGAAAAACGACAAGGACGAGAAGGAAACGCGCGAGTTGGACACCGTCCAGGTCTCCAGCAAATTCGTGTCGAAAGGCGCGCACAGCGCGATGAAGCAGGACCTCGACGTCCGCGACACGCCGTATTCGACCGCCGACTACTCGCAGGCGTTCATGAAGGCGATCCAGACGACCAACCTGACCGACCTCTACCAGTACATGACCGGCATCTCGCGCGGCGGCGTGACCGGCTACGACATCTCGATCCGCGGCTTCAAGACCACGCAGGCCGACCAGGGCGCGATTCTCGTCGACGGCCTGCCCGGCCTCGCCGGCCGCTTCGGCTCGCCGCCGACCGTGATGGCACAGAGCATCGAAGTGGTCAAAGGACCGGCCTCGGTGCTGTACGGCGAAGCGCAGCCGGGCGGCTTCGTCAACATCGTCACCAAGAAGCCGGACGAAAAAACCTCGGGCACGCTGGACCTCACGGCCAAGACCTTCGATGGCTACGGCATCGGGCTCGGCGACCACATGAGTTACGTCGGCGACTTCGACCTCACCGGCCCGATCGACAAGGATCACAACCTGCTCTATCGCGTCGTCGCGGAACTCTCCGACAACAACACTTTCCGCAATGGCTGGGAGCATGCGCGCTACTTCGCGCCGAGCATCCTCTGGCACATCGGCGAGAGCACCACGCTGCGTCTCTCCGGAGAATACCGCCGGCGCAACAACGCCTACGACAACTACCTCGTCGCGCCGAACAAGGATGCGTCGCTGATCGCGCCGATCACGACGAAATACCAGGAGCCCGGCGACCTGCAGCAGGAAGGCGGGCGTTCGGCAACCGCCGCGCTCGAGCACGATTTCGAGAACGGCGGCGTGTTCAATTTCTCCGTGCGCCACGTACGCGGCTGGGATACGGCGGTGGGTTACGACAACGTCGCCGTGCTCAAGGACAACGTCACCTTGCAGCGCCGTGCGCGCGGACAGAACAATCACCGCGCCTACGACTACTTCGATACGAACTACACGCAGACGTTCAAGACCGGAGCGATCGAGCACAAGGTCCTCGTCGGCCTCGGCGGCGGCACCAACCGCACCGACTTCCTGCGCCTGCAGTTCTTCAACGGCCCCACCTCGGGCGCGACCTCGATCCCGGGGCCGAAGTCGATCAACGTCAGCGTCTACGATCCGATCTTCGGCGTGTCGCCGCCGTTGTCGTCGTTCCCGCCCGGCCCGCTCAACGATCGCGTGACGACCGAGAGCAATGCCGGCGCCTATGCGTCCGACGTGATGACGCTGGCGGAACACTGGAAAGCGAGTGTCGGCCTGCGCTACACCAAGGACCACACCTACCAGACCGAGCACGTCTATCCGCCATTCACGAGCAGCGCCCGGTCGTCTTCCGACGTGTTGCCGACCGCAGGCATCCTCTATCAGCCGGACGAGAACTGGACGTACTACTACAGCTATTCGACCTCGTTCATCGCGCCCTCGCCGACCGCACAGGCCGCCGACGGCAGCAACCCGTTCCAGCCGACCACGTCCCATCAGAACGAAGCCGGCGTCAAGGCCAGCCTGTTCGATGGCCGCGTCACCTCGACGGTCGCCCTGTTCGACATCCAGAAGACCAACACCCTCGCCACCGTCGCCTGCAATGCCGGCGTGGCCGGCACCTGTTCGGTGCAGGTCGGCGGCGAGCGCTCGAAAGGCTACGAGTGGGAAGTCGACGCGCAGCCACTGGAAAACTGGCATGTGCTGTTCGGTTTCGCCCATGCCAACGCGAAGGTGGCCAAGTCGAGCAGCAACCCGACCTCGCCGCTCGTCGACACGCGCCTGACCAATGCGCCGCTCAACAGCGCGCACATCTGGTCGCGCTACGACTTCGCCGAAGGCCCGTTGAAGAATTTCGGCGTCGGCGTCGGCGTGACCTATTCCTCCGAGATCCGCGGCAGCCAGCCCAGCCTTGCCGACCAGCGCGTGCTGGTCCTGCCCGGCCACGTCGTCACCGACCTCGCCTTCTACTACCTGGCGATGGACAAGTTCCCGGTCACGCTGAAGATCGGCAACCTGTTCGACAAGACCTACTACGAAGGCGTCAACTCGACCTTGAACGAGGTCGGCGTCGTGCCGGGTTCACCGCGCTATGTGCAGCTTTCGGTGAAGGTGCCCTTCCTGTGAAGAATGTCCATCGTTCGCTTTCGCGCAGCCTCGCCCGCTGCGCCCTCGTCGCCGCGCTGATTGCCTGTGGCATCGGTGCGGCCTCGGCCGCCGACGTTCCCGCTGCCGCGGCGACGGTCGCGGCGACGCCGACCCGGTTCGTCGAATGGGTCGACCAGCCGCGCGCCACGGCCAAGCCGCAAACCGAAGAGGAAGCCGAGGCCGGCAAGAAGAACGGCCGCGCGCTGCCCGAACTCGAATTGCTGCAGCCGACGCTCGATCCGGCGCTGCCGGCGTACAAGCCGCGCCGCGACCTCAAGCTCGCCGGCACGTTCAAGGGTGCCGCTTCCGACGTGCTGCCCGGCCTGGCCAACGCCTGGTTCGCCGCGTTCAAGAAGTTTTATCCGAACGTGAATCTCAGCGTGGCCCCGCCGTATGCGGGCAGCCTCGGCGCGAAGGAACTGGTCAAGCAGAACATCGACTTCGTCTTCGTCTCGCGCGAGCTCAAGCCCGACGACATCGTCGACTTCAAGGCGAAGTTCGGCTACGCGCCGACGAGCGTGCCGATCAGTGGCGGCAGCTATCGCCACTTCGGCTTTCTCGACGCGGTCGGCTTCTTCGTCAGTCGCGACAACCCGCTCGACAGGATCAGCTTCGCCCAGCTCGACGCGATCTTCTCGAGCACGCATCACCGCGGCGGCAAGCCGATCACGACCTGGGGCCAGCTCGGTCTGACCGGCGACTGGGCCGACAAGCCGATCCACGCCTACGGCATCAAGCCGTGGAACGGCTTCGAGGAATTCGTGCGCCAGCGCGTGCTCAGCACCGACGGCAAGCGCGGCGAGTGGAACGACGGCACCCATTACGACAAGGTCGTGTTCCCGATGGCCAGGCACGCGC
Source organism: Pseudomonadota bacterium (assembly GCA_018240505.1). GTDB lineage: Bacteria > Pseudomonadota > Gammaproteobacteria > Xanthomonadales > Rhodanobacteraceae > Rudaea. The sequence continues at coordinate 3,694 of JAFEFQ010000063.1, read as the reverse complement.
TCGAGGATCGTTACGCGATCGGCTATACCGGCGTCGCCTATGTCGACGCGCCGGTGAAGATGCTCGCGCTCGGCGAGAACGAGTCCGGCCCGTTCCTCGCGCCGAGCTACGAGAACGTCGCGCGTGCGACCTACCCGCTGTCGCGTCTGATCTTCTTCAACGTCAACAAGGCGCCGGGCAAGGCGCTCGATCCCGCACTCACCGAATTCCTGCGCTTCGTGCTCAGCCGCGAAGGCCAGCAGGTCGTGCGCGAGCAGGCGCTCTACCTGCCGCTGCGTGCGAATCAGGTCGAGCACGCACGCGCGCTGCTGGAACCGTAAGTTCTCCGACTCCTTCCTCCATTTCCACACATCGAGGTCCCATGAAAGCGAAACTCGCAATGCGCCGCGTCAAGTCGGCCGTTCTCGCCAGCGCCTGTGCTGCCGCCCTTTTCGCGGCCTTCGCGCCGCCCGCGTTCGCGCTGAAATACGCCGCGGTCGAACATCATCTCAAGGTCGATCCGGCCATCCCCGCGTGGAAGCCCGCCGAAGTGAAGAGCGAGCCCGAGGAAGAGATCGCCCTCGTCGGCGCCGACGTGATGGACGAAATCTGCCTGGGCTGGGCGAAGATCTTTCGCGAGGCCTATCCGCACCTGTCCGTGGTGCTCGACCTGCGCGCCTCGGGCGCCGGCGCGCCGGGCCTGATCGCCGGCGCGAAGGCGCCGAACTCGGTGATCGCCCCGGTCGGTCGCGAAATGCTGCCGGCCGAGGAGAAAGCCTTCGTCGAGAAGTTCGGCTACGAGCCGTTCCGCATCAAGGTCGCCACCGGCAGCGTCGGCTCGCTCGGCAAGACCGCCACCTCGATCGTCATGGTCGACAAGGACAACCCGATCAAGGGCCTGTCGCTGGCCCAGCTCGATGCGATCTATTCGACCACGCGCAAGCGCGGCCATGCCGACGTGAAGACCTGGGGCGATCTCGGCCTGACCGGCAAATGGGCGTCGCTGCCGGTGCACAAGTATGGCCTCAAGGCGCCGAACGGCATCGAGTGGTTCTTCAAGATCAACGTGATGGACATGGGCGACTACAAGGACGACATCCAGTTCGTCAAGGGCCGCGGCTTCACTCACGCCTTCAACGTCGCCGCCGAGGACATGGCGAAGAACCCGGGCGGCATCACCTATGCGCTGCTCGCCAACGTGACGCCGAACGTCAAGGTCGTGCCGCTGTCGGAAAAGGACGGCGGCCCCTACCTCGCGCCGACGCTCGAGAACGTGTACACGCACAAGTACCCGCTGAGCCGATTCGTCTACATCTACGTCAACCGCAAGCCGGGCACGCCGCTGGAGCCGAAGGTCAAGGAATTCCTCAAGATGGTGCTCAGCAAGCAGGGCCAGGACGTGGTGGCGAAGGAAGGCGTGTACATCCCGCTGCAGCCCGCGGTGGTCAAGGAAGAACTCGCCAAGCTCGACTGATCGCCTCACGCGGCGCGGGACACACGCAACATGACAGACACAAGTGTCACGCGCCGCGTCTTTCTTTCCGCCTGCGCCGGGGCACTCGTCTCCTTGCGCGCCCGCGCAGGCACTCCGACTCCGGCGCTGTCCGTCTACGCGCCGCAGGCGAAGATCGGCGGCAAGCTGCGCTTCAGCGGCGCCGACACGATGCACGATCTCGTCGCCGCGTGGGCGCGCGGCCTGGCCCGCTTTCAGCCGAACATCGAGATCGACAATGCCGCGACGAAGCTGTCCGCGGACGGCGTCGAGGCCTTGCTCGACGGCCAGGCCGACGTCGTCACGTTCGTGCGCGAGCCGTTTCCCGCGGAGATCGACGCGTTCACGCGCCGCTTCGGCCATGCGCCGACCGTGATCAACGTCGCCGGCGGCAGCTACGCGACCAAGAGCGGCACGCATGCGCTCGCGATTTACGTCAATGCGGCCAATCCGATCACGCGCATCAGCCTCGACGAACTCGATGCGATCTATTCGCGCGACCGCCGCCGCGGCGGCAAGGCGATCGCGACCTGGGGCCAGCTCGGCGTCGGCGACGACTGGGAGCCGCGTCCGATTCATGCTTACGGGATGCTGCATCGGCGCGAGAGCGGCAATCCGCCCGGCATCGTCAACTTCTTCCAGCAACGCGTGCTGCGCGGCGGCGAATTCCGTGAGGGCATCGAGGAACAGATCGATCGCCCCGGCGAAACTGCGCTCGACGCGATCGTGCGCAGCGTCGCCGAAGACCCGCGCGGCATCGGCTACAGCGGCTTCGCCTATGCGGCGCCCGGGACGAAGACGCTGGCGCTCGCGGAAACCGGACGCGGCCCGTATTTCGCCGGCACGCCCGCGGAAGTGACGCGTCGCGACTACCCGTTGTCGCGTCAGATCTACCTCGGTTTCAATCACGCACCGGGCAAACCGCTCGCGCCCGCGTTGCACGAATTCCTGCTGTTCGCGCTGAGCCGGCAGGGCCAGTTGATCGTCGCCAACGACCGCATGCGCTTCCTGCCGCTGACGCCCGAGCAGGCCGAGGCATCGCGCCGCGCGCTCGCCGACGCGGGCCAATGACGCGACCCACTTTCCGGTCGCCGTATCGCGCCATCGCGCTTGTGCTGTCGCTGGCCGCGACGGCCGACGCGATGTGCGCCGAGGTCGACCCCGCCCTGCCGCGCTACGCGCCCGCCGAGGTGGAGATCGCGCGCACCGAGCCGTGGCTGACCAGCGACGGCGCGATCCGCATCGTCGGCTACAACGACATGCAGAACATGTTCGATGCCTTCGTCGCGCGCTACGCGGCCGCGCATCCGGGCACGCGCTTCCAGCTCGAACTGACCGGCACGCGCGCCGCGCCGCCCGCGCTCGCGGCAGACACGAGCGCGCTCGCGCCGATGGGCGCCGAGTTCACGCCGGATCAGCGCGCCGACTATCGCCGCGCCACGCACGGATCGGACCCGATCGAATTCCGCGTCGCCCACGCTTCGCTCGATCCGCGTGCGCTGAGCGGACCGCTCGCGGTCTTCGTCAACACTAGCAATCCGCTGCGCGAACTGACCCTGGCGCAACTCGCGCAGGTTTTTTCCGGCAAGGCCACGCACTGGCGCGATCTCGGCATGAGCGGCGACTGGGCCGGCCGCGCCATCCACCTCTACGCGATGGAGCCGGATACGCCGCTGGCATTGTCGTTTTACGAGCGCGTGCTCGGAACAACATCACCGGCACAACCGGTTGCGCAATTCCATCAATCACGCGACACGATCGAGCACGTCGGCGCCGATCCGCTCGGCATCGGCTTCGCCGCTGCGATGCGCGTCACCGACCAGGTGCGCCCGCTCGCGCTTGCCGCGAAGCCCGGAGCGCCGCCGGTCCTGTCGACCGAAGCCGACATTCGCGCCGGCCGCTATCCGCTCGATCGCTGGCTGCTGATCTACGCGCGCATGCCGCTGAGTCCGTTTGCGCGCGAGTTCCTCCGCCTCGTGCTCTCGCGCGACGGCCAGTGCATCATCGCCGCTACGCCGCAGCGCTATCTGCCGTTGTCCGCCGCGGAAGCCGCGCACGAACGCGCAAAACTCGAGACGGGATCGGACCGATAAAGTCGACTCTGACCATGAAGTTTCTTGAGCGCTATGTGTGCGCTTGGATTGGCTGGCGACGTGCAATAGTAGCCCGGATGAAGCCGCGCAAGCGGCGCAATCCGGGGTAATCGTGCCCACCACCCCGGAT
>JAFEFQ010000062.1 GCA_018240505.1 Pseudomonadota bacterium | reverse complement strand
CTAATCAAGCATAAGGTGGATAATGGGAGCCATGAACAAGCTCCCATTGGCTAAGCGTGCTCAAATCCTCAGCCTACTCGTTGAGGGCATGAGCCTTCGCGCGATCACTCGCGTCGCGGACTGCTCGATCAACACAGTGACGAAGCTACTCGTCGATGTCGGCGAAGCCTGCGCCGAATATCAGGACAAGCACCTGCGCAATCTGCCGTGCAAGCGCGTCCAGTGCGACGAAATTTGGTCGTTCGTCGGCGCGAAGAAAAAGAACGTGCCAGATCACCTGAAAGGCGTGTTCGGCATCGGCGATGTTTGGACATGGACGGCCATCTGCGCCGATACCAAGTTGATCGCTAGCTATATGGTCGCGGATCACACCGCGAAGTCCGCGCGCCTTTTCATGGACGACCTGTTTCCTCGCCTCGCTAGCCGCGTGCAGCTAACAACGGACGGTTACAAGCCCTACGTGGAGGCCGTTGATCGTGCGTTCGGCGAGGGCGTGGACTATGGCATGCTGGTCAAGATTTACGGCGATCCACAGCAGAAGTCGCCAGAGCGAAAGTACAGCCCAGTTGAGTTCGTTAAAGCGACAAAGCACGAGATTATCGGCAATCCAGACAAAGACCATATCTCGACGAGCTTTGTAGAGCGCCAGAACCTTACGATGCGCATGTCGATGCGGCGTTTCACCCGCCTGACCAATGCATTCTCAAAGAAGCTAGAGAACCATCATCACGCGATCTCGCTGCACTTCATGCATTACAACTTCGGACGCATCCACAAGTCGCTGCGGGTGACGCCTGCGATGCAGGCCGGTATCGCCGACCACGTTTGGTCGCTTGAAGAAATTGCGGCGCTCGTGCCGGAGCCAGTTGCGAAGAAGCGCGGCTCTTACAAGAAGCGCGAAGCTCAGATTTCAAACTGAGACACTACCGCCATTTCCGCGCGCCAGCGCGACGCGGGCTTTTTCGGTATAGTCGGCCAACACGAAATCCTTTCCACACGCCATGAAACTGGTCACCGCGATCATCAAACCGTTCAAGCTCGACGATGTGCGCCAGGCGCTCGCCGAGGTCGGCGTGCAGGGCATCACGGTGACCGAGGTCAAGGGTTTCGGCCGGCAAAAAGGCCATACCGAGCTGTATCGCGGCGCGGAGTACGTCGTCGATTTCCTGCCCAAGATCAAGATCGAGATCGCGGCCGCCGACAGCATCGTCGAGCGCGTCGTCGAAACGATCCTCGCTTCCGCCAACAGCGGCAAGATCGGCGACGGCAAGATCTTCGTCCACGACCTGGAGCAGGTGATCCGCATCCGCACGGGCGAGACCGGCGCCGACGCGCTGTAGGCGTCGCGCGGCTGAAACGCACAGTCGGGGCGGAACAAACGGCGGCCTGCGGCATTTGGCCGTCTATACCGCCAAAAAATAATCTTTGACGCGACGCAACAACTGTGTTGTAGTCGCGTGCGTGGAATATCCACATAACCAAGGCTGGCGACAGGACGCGCCGGTTTTGTCGTCGCCAGATGCCGGCGGGCGGGAATGATCGCGCCGCATCGAGCTGGAGCAGGTTGGACCATGTTGCAACAACGCGTTAATACGCTATATGACCCGTCGTTCGAGCACGACAGTTGCGGTTTCGGGCTGATCGCGAACATCGACGGCAAAGCGGGCGCGTGGCTGGTCGACCAGGCATTCTCGACGCTGGCGAAGATGTCGCACCGCGGCGGCATCGGCGCCGACGGCATCACCGGCGACGGCTGCGGCATCCTTCTCTATCGCCCCTTCGGCTGGCTGCGCGCGCTGGCGAGCGAAGCCGGCATCACGCCTGGCGAGCGCTTCGCCTCGGGCCACGTCTACCTCGAGCGCAAGGACGCCGCGCGTGCCGCCGTGCAGAAAGCCGAACTCGAAAAGCATCTGCGTGCGGAAGGCCTGGGCGTCGCCGGCTGGCGCGAAGTGCCGGTCGATGCGCGCGCCTGCGGGCCGATCGGCGAGGCGCACCGCCCGCGCATCGAGCAGATTTTCGTCGACGCGCCGGCCGGCATGGACGAAGGCGCGTTCGACCGCGCCCTGTTCCGCGCTCGCCGCCTCGCCGAAAAAGACCTCAAGGACGACATCCATTTCTACGTCGTCACCCTGGCCGCCGCGACGTTCGCGGCCAAGGCCATGGTCGCGCCCGGCCAGTTGCGCGCCGCATTCCCGGACTTCTCGCATCCGGCCCTCGAAGCCAGCGCCGCGGTGTTCCACCAGCGCTATTCGACCAACACGATGCCGCATTGGCGCCTGGCGCAGCCGTTCCGCCTGCTCGCGCACAACGGCGAGATCAACACGATCAAGGCCAACCGCAACTGGGCGACCGCGCGCGCCGGCAAGTACAAGTCGAAGCTCGTGGACTTTTCCGACCTCGGCGAACTGGTCACGAGCACGGGTTCCGACTCGCAGAGTCTCGACAACATGCTCGAGGTGCTGGTCGCGGGCGGCCTCGACGTGTTGCTCGCGATGCGCGTGCTGATTCCGCCGGCGTGGTCCTCGCGCGAGGATCTCGACGAGGACCTCGAAGCGTTCTACGAATACTACGCGCTGCATTCCGAGCCGTGGGACGGCCCGGCCGGCATCGTGCTGTGCGACGGAAGGCATGCGGCTTGCGCGCTCGACCGCAACGGCCTGCGCCCGGCGCGCTGGGCGCGTTCGGACGACGGTCATCTCATTGTCGCCTCCGAGGCCGGGCTGTGGGACGTGCCGGACTCGCGCATCGTCGCCAAGGGCCGGCTCGGGCCGGGCGAGATGATCGCGGTCGACCTGGTCGAACACAGGCTGCTCGACAGCGCGGCGATCGACGCGGTCAACCGTGCGCGCGCGCCGTACAAGAAGTGGCTGCGCGAGAAGTTGAACTATCTCGAATCGCACCTGATCGACCCGGCGCTGGCGGCCGAGCCGTTCTCGCCCGAGGTGCTCGCGCGCTACCAGAAGCAGTTCGCACTGACGCGCGAGGAGCGCGACGTCATCCTGAAGACGCTGGCCGAGGACGAGGCCGAGGCGACCGGCTCGATGGGCGACGACACGCCGATCGCGGTGCTCTCGCAGCAGTCGCGGCCGCTGTACGAATACTTCCGGCAGTCGTTCGCGCAGGTGACGAACCCGCCGATCGATCCGCTGCGCGAGCGCCTGGTTATGTCGCTGACCACGCAGATCGGCCTCGAGCGCAATGTCTTCGACCTTTCGCCCGACAATGCGAAACAGGTGCTGCTCAACTCGCCGATACTGAGCCAGCGCAAGCTGCGCCAGATCCTGGCCCTGCCACACATCGCGCCGGCCAACATCAAGCTCGACCTCTACTACGACGAGAAGACCGGGCTCAAGGCCGCGATCGAGGAGCTCTGCGACCGCGCCGAAGACGCGGTGCGCAGCGGCACGATGCTGATCCTGCTGTCCGACCGTTATCCGGTGCCTGGCCTGCTGCCGATCCATTCGCTGCTCGCGACCGGCGCGGTGCACGCGCGCCTCACGCAGAAGCAGCTGCGCTGCGACTGCAATATCCTCGTCGAAACCGCGAACGCGCGCGACGCTCACCATTTCGCCTGCCTGATCGGCTTCGGCGCGACCGCAGTGTATCCGTACCTGTCGTACCAGACCCTGTTCGACATGAGCAAACACGGCCAGCTCAAGGGTCGTCAGGGCGAGCCGCCGAGCGAGATCGGCCGCAGCTACCGCCGCGGCATCCAGAAAGGCCTGCTCAAGATCATCTCGAAGATGGGCATCGCGACGATCGCAGGCTATCGCGGCGCTCAGCTGTTCGAGATCGTCGGCCTCGATGCCGAGGTCGTCGACCTGTGCTTCCCCGGCACGCCCTCGCGCATCGGCGGCGCCGGCTTCGCCGACATCCAGAACGAATACAAGGCGCAGGCGCTCGCCGCGCGCGACCCGAACTACGCGCTGCCGCCGGGTGGCCTGATGAAGGCGCTGCCGGGCGGCGAGTTCCATATGTACAACCCCGAAGTGGTGGGGTCGCTGCAGCTCGCGGTGCGCACGGGCGATGCGAAATTGTATAAAAAGTACGCCGACGCCGTGGACCAGCGCGTGCCGGCGGCGCTGCGCGACCTGCTCGACGTGCACGCGGTCGGCGCGCCCGTGCCGATCGAGGAAGTCGAGCCGATCGAGACGATCCTCAAGCGCTTCGATTCGGCCGGCATGTCGCTCGGCGCGCTCTCGCCCGAGGCGCACGAGTCGCTCGCGATCGCGATGAACCGCTTGGGCGCGCGCAGCAATTCCGGCGAAGGCGGCGAGGACCCGGTGCGCTACGGCACCGAGAAGATGTCGAAGATCAAGCAGGTCGCCTCGGGCCGCTTCGGCGTCACCCCGGCCTACCTGATCAACGCCGAGGTGCTGCAGATCAAGGTCGCGCAGGGCGCCAAGCCCGGCGAAGGCGGCCAGCTGCCGGGGCACAAGGTCAACGCGCTGATCGCGCGCCTGCGCTACGCGCGCCCGGGCATCGGCCTGATCTCGCCGCCGCCGCACCACGACATCTATTCGATCGAGGATCTGGCCCAGCTGATCTATGACCTGAAGGAGGTCAACCCGCGCGCGCTGGTCTCGGTCAAACTCGTCGCCAACGCCGGCGTCGGCACGATCGCCGCGGGCGTGGCCAAGGCCAACGCCGACCTGATCACGATCTCGGGCCACGACGGCGGCACGGGCGCGAGTCCGCTGACCTCGATCCGCTACGCCGGTTCGCCGTGGGAACTGGGTCTGTCGGAAACGCAGCAGACGCTGGTGCGCAACGGTTTGCGCGAGCGCGTGATCGTGCAGACCGACGGCGGCCTCAAGACCGGCCTCGACGTGATCAAGGCGGCGATGCTCGGCGCGCAGTCGTTCGGCTTCGGCACCGCGCCGATGGTCGCGCTCGGCTGCAAGTACCTGCGCATCTGCCATCTGAACTCGTGCGCGACCGGCGTCGCCACGCAGAACGACGAGCTGCGCAAGAAGCACTACGACGGCCCGCCCGAGCAGGTCCAGAATTTCTTCCGCTTCGTCGCCGAGGACGTGCGCCAGCACATGGCGCGCCTCGGCGCGCGCCGGCTCGACGAGATCATCGGCCGCACCGACCTGCTCGCACAGCGCAAGGGCGCGACGGTCAAGCAGAACAAGGTCGATCTCGCGCCGCTGCTCGGTTCCGGCCTCGCCGGCACCGTGCCGGGCTGCGCCGCGGCGCCGATTCCGCAGAGCGATCTGGCCAAGCGCATCGCCGCGGACACGAAAGCTGCTGTCGAGAACGCCACGGGCGGCGAGTTCCGCTACGCCGTCGTCAACACCGACCGCTCGATCGGCGCGCGCCTGTCCGGCGACGTCGCGCGCCGCCACGGCGATGCGGGCATGGCGGCGAATCCGGTCACGCTGCGCCTGTCCGGCGCCGCGGGCCAGAGCCTCGGCGCGTGGAACGCGGGCGGCGTGCACATCGTCCTCGATGGCGAGGCGAACGACGGCGTCGGCAAGGGCATGGCCGGCGGCCGCATCGTCGTGCGTCCGCCGCGCGACGCGGGTTTTCCGAGTCACGAGTCCTCGATCGTCGGCAACACCTGCCTGTACGGCGCGACCGGCGGCGAGTTCTACGCCGCGGGCCGCGCGGGCGAGCGTTTCGCCGTGCGCAATTCGGGCGCGCTCGCCGTCGTCGAGGGTGTCGGCGACCACTGCTGCGAATACATGACCGGCGGCACCGTGGTCGTGCTCGGCCGCTGCGGCGTCAACTTCGGCGCGGGCATGACCGGCGGCTACGCCTTCGTCTTCGACGAGGCGCGCGACTTCGTCGACCGCTACAACCACGAGCTGGTCGACATCACGCGCATCTCGCACGAGGGCATGGAGAACTACTGGCAACACCTGCGCAACCTGCTGCTCGGCTACGTCGACGCGACCGGCAGCGCCTGGGGCCAGCGCATCGTCGAGGAATTCCGCGAGCTCGTGCACAAGTTCTGGCTGGTCAAGCCGAAGGCCGCCAGTCTCGATGCGCTCGCCGAGGAGTTGCGTCGTGCGGCTTGATGAAACGGCAAAGGTGTTTAACGCGGATTGTGCGGATTGGGAAAAGCGATACAAGCGGATGAGGCTGTTTGGAAAATGAATCTTTGATCCGCTTTCATCATTCAAATTCGCATTTATCCGCGTTAAGAAGGCTCCGTTGTGAAAAAAGATAATTTTCCATTTTTGCGCTTTCCCCGCGAGTTGCCGCGCGAGCTCAACGTGCCCGTGCGCGTGCTCGGCTACCGCGAAATCCACACCGCGTTCACCGGCGAACAGGTCACCGAGCAGGCCTCGCGCTGCATCGACTGCGGCAATCCGTACTGCTCGTGGGGCTGCCCGCTCAACAACCACATCCCGCGCTGGCTCGAACTCGCGCGCGAAGGCCGCGTCGAGGATGCCGCGGCGCTGATGCACGAGACCAATCCGCTGCCGGAGATCTGCGGCCGCATCTGCCCGCAGGACCGCCTCTGCGAACAGGCCTGCACGCTCGAGACCGGCTTCGGCGCGGTGACGATCGGCGCGATCGAACGCTCGATCACCGACGAGGCATTCAAGCGCGGCTGGCGGCCGAAACTCGACGACGTCGAACCGTCGGGCAAGCGCGTCGCGATCGTCGGCGCCGGCCCGGCCGGGCTCGCCGCGGCCGACGTGCTCGCGCGCGCGGGCCACGCCGTCGAGGTGTTCGACCGCTACGAGGAAATCGGCGGCCTGCTCACGTTCGGCATTCCTCCGTTCAAGCTCGACAAGAGCGTCGTCGATACGCGCCGGGGCGTGCTCGAAGGCATGGGCGTCAAGTTCCGCCTCAAGACCGAGATCGGCCGCGACGTGGATTTCGCCACACTCGTGAACGACTACGACGCGGTCTTCCTCGGCACCGGCGCGTACAAATTCGTCGACGGCCGCCTGCCCGGGCAAAATCTGCCCGGCGTGCATGCCGCGCTGCCGTTCCTGATCGCGAACATGCGTCGCCTGCTCGGCACCGCAACAACGGCGGATGTCATGCCCGAGCTGCTCGGCAAGCGCGTCGTCGTGCTCGGCGGCGGCGACACCTCGATGGACTGCGTGCGCACCAGCGTGCGCCACGACGCCGAAAGCGTCACCCTCGTCTATCGCCGCAACGAAGCCAGCATGCCCGGCTCGCGCCGCGAGGTGAAGTACAGCCGCGACGAGGGCGTCGACTTCCTGTTCCAGCGCCAGCCGCTGGAGATCCTCGGCAACGCGAACGGCGTGATCGGCGTGCGCGTCGGAGAAACGCGACTCGTCGACGACGGCAGCGGCCGGCCGGTTTCCGAGATCGTGCCGGGCAGCGAGGAAGTGCTGCCGGCCGACGTCGTCATCCTCGCGTTCGGTTTCCTGCCCGAGCCGCCGCAATGGGCGACGGCCAACGGCATCGAGTTCGAGGCCAGCGGCAAGATCGTGCTCGGCGGCGCGGGCCGACTGCCGCTGCAGACGACGAACCCGAAAGTGTTCGCCGGCGGCGACATGTGGCGCGGCGCCGACCTCGTCGTGCGCGCCGTGCTCGACGGCCGCGAGGCGGCGAAGCAGATCAAGCAGATGTTCGCCGCGCAGACCGCGGCGGCTGAAGCGATCGTCGCCTGACCGCCACCCTACCCATCCATTTCCCGAATCGATTGCGACTGCCTCCATGTTCGAGACCCTGACCTCGCCCGCGCCCGACAAGATCCTCGCCCTGATCGCGCTGCTGCGCGACGATCCGCGCCCGCACAAGGTCGACCTCGGCGTCGGCGTCTACAAGGACCGTGAAGGCCGCACGCCGATCATGCAGTCGGTGCGCGACGCCGAGCAGGCACTGTTCGCCGAGCAGACGACGAAGACCTACCTCGGCCTCGCCGGCGATACCGCGTTCGATGCGGCGATGATTCAACTCGTCCTCGGCGACGCCGCGCCGGCCGCGCGCGTGCGCGCGATCCAGGCGCCGGGCGGCTCCGGTGCGCTGCGCATCCTGTTCGAGCTGCTGCATCGCGCGCGGCCGGACACCACGGTTTGGGTGTCCGACCCGACCTGGCCCAATCACATTCCGATGCTCCAGGCCTCGGGCCTCAAGCACGCGGCCTACCCGTATTTCGATGCCGCGACCGGCACGGTGCGCTTCGAGGCGATGCTCGCCGCGCTCGCGCAGGCGAAGCCCGACGACGTCGTCCTGCTGCACGGTTGCTGCCACAACCCGACCGGCGCGAACCTGACTCTCGAGCAGTGGCGCGAGGTCGGCAAGCTGCTCGTCGAGAAGAAGCTGTTCCCGTTCGTCGACATCGCCTACCAGGGCTTCGGCGAAGGCCTCGATGCCGACGCCGCGGGCGTGCGCCTGCTCGCCACGATGGTGCCATCGATGGTCATCGCCGCGAGTTGCTCGAAGAATTTCTCGGTGTACCGCGACCGCGTCGGTTGCGCGATCCTGCTCGCGCCGTCCGCGGCGGAAGCCGATGTCGCCTACAGCCAGCTCTGCTCGGTCGCGCGCGCCAACTATTCGATGCCTCCGGACCATGGCGCCGCCGCGGTGCGCATCATCCTGACCGACCCGGCCCGGCGCGCGGCCTGGACGGCCGAGGTCGATGCGATCCGCGCCCGCATGGTCGCGCTGCGCGAAGGCCTGGCCGCGGCGCTGCGCAAGCACACGGGCACGGACCGATTCGATTTCGTCGCGCGCCACCGCGGCATGTTCTCGCGCCTGGGCCTCTCCGTCGAGCAGGTGCACCGCCTGCGCGCCGAGCATGCGATCTACATGGTCGACGACAGCCGCATCAACGTCGCCGGGCTGCCGGACGACCGTCTCGACGACGTCGCCCGCGCCATCGTCGCGGTGCTTTGAGCCTTCGAGGCAGTTCGTCCGCGTTGCTCTTGCTCTGCTCTTGATCCTTTCGGGTCCCCGTTTGCCGCGGCGAGGGCATGACGGAAACGCCCACAGGGTCGCGCGCACGATGCGCGCGAGTTCGTTGCACGTACAGGGATGTGCGTTCAACGA
>JAFEFQ010000061.1 GCA_018240505.1 Pseudomonadota bacterium | reverse complement strand
TCCGACCACACCACGGCCGACGACGCGCGCCGCTACCGCGGCGAGGACGAAGTGAAGGCGGCTTGGGAGCGCGAACCGGTCAAGCGCCTGCGCGCGTATCTGACGAGCATGAACGCATGGACCGATGACGAGGAAAAGGAATGGCTCGCGGACTGCGCCGCTCGCGTCGACGAGGAGATCGACGCGTATCTGGAGACAAAACCGCAGCCGGTCAACGCGATGTTCGACTACACCTATGCGGAACTTCCGCTCGATCTCGAACGCCAGCGCGCCGACGCGCTCGCCGCGGTGAAAGGCTGACGCGATGGCGCAGATCAACCTGATCGAAGGCATCACGCTGGCGCTCGCGCACGAGATGGCGCGCGACCCTGCCGTCGTCGTGCTCGGCGAGGACGTCGGCGTCAACGGCGGCGTGTTCCGCGCGACCGTCGGCCTGCAGCAGAAATTCGGCGCCGAACGCGTGATCGACACGCCGCTCGACGAAGCGATGATCGCCGGCCTCGCCGTCGGCCTCGCCGCGCAGGGCATGAAGCCGGTCGCCGAAGCGCAGTTCGAAGGCTTCATGTATCCGATGATCGACCAGATCGCCTCGCACGCGGCGCGCATGCGCACGCGCACGCGCGGGCGCCTGACCTGCCCCGCGGTGTTCCGCGCGCCGTGGGGCGGCGGCATCCACGCGCCCGAGCATCATTCCGAAGCGGTCGAAGCGCTGTTCACCAACATCGCCGGCCTGCGCGTCGTGATCGCCTCCTCGCCGGGCCGCGCCTACGGCCTGCTGCTCGCCGCGATCCGCGATCCCGACCCGGTGATCTTCTTCGAGCCCAAGCGCATCTATCGCCAGTACAAGGAAGAAGTCGCCGACGACGGCGAGGCGCTGCCGCTCGATGTCTGCTTCGTGCTGCGCGACGGATGGGACGTGACCATGGTGACCTGGGGCGCGCAGGTGAAGGAAACGCTCGAGGCGGCCGACGCATTAGCCAAAGAAGGCATCCGCGCCGAGGTGATCGATGTCGCCACGCTCAAGCCGCTCGACTTCGACACGATCCACGAATCGGTAAAGAAGACGCACCGCTGCGTGATCGTGCACGAGGCGCCGTACACGGGCGGCTTCGGCGGCGAGATCGCCGCGCGCCTCGCCGAGCATGCGCTGTACGACCTGCACGCGCCGGTCGAACGCGTCGCCGGCTACGACGTGCCGATGCCGCTGTACAAGCTCGAGATGAACTACCTGCCGAGCACCGCGCGCATCGTCGCCGCGGCGAAGCGCACGCTGGAAGCCAGCTGATTCGCGTCAAGGGAAACACTCATGCATTTCATCGCGCAAATCCTGACCGCCCTCGTCGCCTTGCTGCACCTGTATTTTCTCGCGCTCGAAATGTTCTTCTGGGACAAGCCGCTCGGGCGCCGCGTGTTCAACCTCACTCCCGAATTCGCGACCGCATCGAAAGCACTCGCCGCGAACCAGGGCCTGTACAACGGCTTTCTCGCCACCGGCTTGATCTGGAGCCTGGCTCTCGGCGGCCGCGAAGGCTTTCACGTCGCGATCTTCTTCCTGACCTGCGTCATCGTCGCCGGCATCTACGGCGCGTTGACGGTCAACAGGCGCATCTTCTTCTTCCAGGCACTGCCGGCGCTGCTCGCGCTCGTGGCGCTGCATCTGCGGTGAACCACGCATGAGCGAGATCAAGACGTTCCGCCTGCCCGACCTCGGCGAAGGCCTGCCCGATGCGACGATCGTCGAATGGCTGGTCAAGCCCGGCGACACGATCCGGCTCGATGCGCCGCTGATCTCGATGGAGACGGCGAAGGCCATCGTCGAGGTGCCGTCGCCGTATTCGGGGAAGTTGGTGAAAGCCTACGGCGGCAACGGCGACGTAATCGCCACGGGCGCGCCGCTCGCCGACTTCGAGATCGACGCGAGCGCGCCGCAGCGCGCCGAGGCGCAGGCGACGGGACACCACGCCACGCCCGCTGCGCCAGCAAGTCCGGCACCGGCGCCGGCGGAGCGCCCCGACACCGGAACGGTCGTCGGCGCAATGCCATCGAGCAATCGCGTGGTCAGCGAAACGGCCGTGGCGATCGGCGGCGTCAAGGCAGTGCCGGCCGTGCGCGCACTCGCGAAAAAACTCGGCATCGACCTGGCGCAAGTGCCACCAAGCGGCGCGGGCGGCGTGGTAACAATCAAGGACGTGCGTGATTTCGCGGCATCGCCCAAAGTGGGCGCGACGAAGAAAAATGCTTCACATCTCCCGCCGGGAGATGTCGAAACGGCGAAAGCGGTTTCGGCTGAGGATTCGGCAGAACAACAACGTCGTGCAGCTTCCGGACCCTCATCCGCCCCTTCTGGGCATCCCCGATCAGAAGCACTTCGGGGACAGGCTCTTCTCCAGATGGGAGAACGGAAGATCGAACCGCAGCAACTCAAGGGCGTGCGCCGCAACATGGCGCGCGTCATGGCCGACGCACAGGCGAAAGTCGTGCCGACGACGCTCAACGACGACGCCGACATCCAAGCCTGGCGCCCTCGCGAAGACGTCAGCGTGCGCCTGCTGCGCGCGATCACGACGGCCTGCAAGGCCGTGCCTGCGCTCAACGCCTGGTTCGACGGCGAGAATCTCACGCGCACGCTGCACGAACGCGTCGATGTCGGCATCGCGGTCGACACGGTCGATGGCTTGTTCGTGCCTGCGTTGCGCAACGCGGACGCGCTCGACGCGCAAGGCCTGCGCCTTGCGCTCGATCATCTGATGCGCCAGGTGCGCGAACGCAGCATCCCGCCATCGGAGCTGACCGGCTACACGATCTCGCTGTCGAACTTCGGCGTGTTCGCCGGGCGGTATGCGACGCCCATAGTGGTTCCGCCGACCGTCGCGATCGTCGCCGCAGGAAAACTTCGCCACGAGGCCGTGCCCGTGATCGGCGGCATCGAGGTGCATCGCGTGATTCCGCTGTCGCTGACCTTCGATCATCGCGCCTGCACCGGCGGCGAGGCGGCGCGCTTCCTCAAGGCGATGCTCGAAGACCTCGCTTTGGCCGAGTAGTCCGCAAGCATTGACGCGACACGCGGCCCGGCGTATACCATTGCGCCCAGCCTGATCCGGAATGAAATGAAACGACACGGATTGAAGCCCGTCGAGACGAACCGGACTCGATTGACCGCCGACGAACGCGCTCTCGTCACCGCGGCGAAGAAAGCCAGACTGCGCGCGCACGCGCATCAGTCGCAGTTCAAGGTCGGCGCCGCGGCGCGCTACGGCAACGAGATCGTGCTCGGCTGCAATGTCGAATCGGATTCCTACGGACTGACCAACTGCGCCGAACGCACAGCCGTATTCTCGGCTCATGCAAGCGGCGTCGCACGCAAGGGCCTGCGCATGATCGCGGTCATCGCCGACTCGCCCGAACCGGTCACGCCCTGCGGTGCCTGCCGCCAGGTGCTGTTCGAGCAAGGCGGCCCGGACCTGCGCGTGGTCATGTGCAACACGCGCGGCGACGTGCGCGTGGCGACGCTGGCCGAACTGCTGCCCGGCGGCTTCCGCCTCGAGACCGCACCGAAGCGCCGCGCGGCTGCCGAAGCAAAACCGCGCAAGGCGACGAAACGCGGTACGGTCGATGCACCATAGTCGCATCTCCGCCTACGTGCTCGACTGCCAGGTCGACGATCTGAAAGACGCGGCGGAATTCTGGAGCAAGGCGCTAGGCCGTCCCGTCCAAGCCTTCGATCAGGACGGCGACGGCAAGTACGCCGAGCTTGCGACCGACGCCGACGAGCCGTTCCTGCTGCTGCAGCGCGTCGACCACGAGGCACGCATCCACCTCGACATCGAAACCGACGACCTCGACGCCGAAGTCGCACGCCTCGAGACGCTCGGCGCGACGCGCATCGCCTTCGTCAAGCGCTGGTGGGTGATGCAGGCGCCGACCGGCCACCGCTTCTGCGTCGTGCGCAAGCAGCGCACGGAATTCGGGCCGCACCTGAATCAGTGGGACTGACAGGAAAAAAGGGGAACGCGCGATGCGCCATGCCATTCGCCTCACGATCGCGTTGCTGGCCGCGGCCACTTGCGCGCACGCCGACGAGAAGGACTACGTCGCATACTCGCAACCGACGATCGCTTTCGTCCACGCGAACGTGGTCGACGGCACCGGCGCGAAAGTCCGTCGCGAGCAGACGCTCGTTGTCGACAAGGGCCGCATCGTCGCGCTCGGCGACGCGAAGCGCGTGAAGATTCCTACCGACGCGCAGCAGATCGACGCGCACGGCAAGACCCTGCTGCCCGGCTTCGTGATGATGCACGAGCACCTGTTCTATCCGACCGGGCACCGTGCCTACACCGAAATGGTGTACAGCTTCCCGCGCCTGTACCTCGCCGGCGGCACGACGACGATGCGCACGGCGGGCACGATGATGCCGTACGCCGACCTCAACCTGCGCCGCGAGATCGACAAGGGCACGATTGCCGGCCCCGACATCGACGTGACCGCGCCGTACCTCAACGGCCCCGGCCTGCCTATCCTCGGCGTCAATGCGCTCGGCGGCGTCGACGACGCCGAACTCATGGTCAACTACTGGGCCGACGAAGGCGTGACTTCGTACAAGGCCTACATGCACATACGCCGTGACGAGCTGGGTCGCATCATCGACGTCGCGCACCGGCGCGGGCACAAGGTCACCGCGCATCTGTGCTCGGTCACCTACCGCGAGGCTATCGATCTCGGCATCGACAATCTCGAGCACGGCTTCTTCGTCGCTTCGGATTTCGTCAAGGGCAAGCAGCCCGACGTCTGCCCCGGCGCGCAGGTCAACACCTCGCTCGCCGCGCTCGACATCGACTCGGCCGAAGTCAGGGCGCTGGTCAAGCATCTGGTCGACCATCATGTCGCGCTGACGTCGACACTGACCGTGTTCGAGACGTTCGTGCCCGGCCGGCCCAAGGCGCCGCAGGCGGCGCTCGATCTGCTGATCCCGGAAATCCGCACGCAGTACGAGAAGAGCTGGGAAGGCGTGCAGGCCAAACCGGCTCCCGAACAGGTCACGCTGTTCGCGAAGCTCGGCAAGCTCGAAAAACGTTTCGTCGAGGCCGGCGGCCTGCTCATGGCCGGCACCGATCCGACCGGCTACGGCGGCGTGATCCCCGGTTATTCGAGCAAGCGTCAGATCGAACTGCTCGTCGAGAACGGCTTCCGCTTCGAGGACGCTATCAGGGTCAGCACATTGAACGGCGCGAAATTCCTCGGCCGCGACAAGGACGTCGGCACGCTCGAAGTCGGCAAGCGCGCCGACATCGTCGTCGTCGACGGCGATCCGGTTCAGCAGACCAGTGCGATCGAGAACATGCCGCTCGTGTTCAAGAACGGCGTCGGCTACAAGACCGAGGCGATCTTCGCGGCGATGAAGAACACGGTCGGCCTGAACTGATCCGACCGCGGCGTCACTGCGCCGCTTCGACCGCCGCCATCGCCGCGCGTGCCGCGGCCATCGCGGCCTTCGCGTCGGCGAATCCGCCCTGCGTCTTGAGCACGTTGCGCTTCGCGTCGAGCACCTTGAACGCGAACGCGTCGGCTTCGCGGAACACGACGGGCTGCAGTGCCGGCTTCTCGCTGCGCGCGGCGGACTTCGTTTCCGTCGCGGCGGTGGCACGCAGATCGCGCAATCCGGCCGCATGGCGCAGCTTGTCGAGGAACGGCCCGGCCAACGCGCGCGCGCGCGCGGCGCCGGCGTGCAGGATATCCTCGATCTCGCCTGGCCTGGCGATCAACGCGTCGTAGCGCTCGCGCATCGGCGCCAGTTCGGCATCGACGCGCTCGAACAGCTTCTGCTTCGCATCGCCCCAGCCAATGCCGTCGGCGAATGCCTGGCGCATCGTCGCGGTTTCGTCCGCGCTCGCGAACGCCTGGTAGATGCTGAAGATGTTGGAGTCGTCCGGGTTCTTCGCCTCGCCGATGCCAAGCGAGTTGGTCACGATGCCGAGGATGGCGCGGCGCAGCGCCGGCGCCGGCAGCCACAACGGAATCGTGTTGTCGTAACTCTTCGACATCTTGCGCCCGTCGAGGCCGGGCAAGGTCGCCACGTTCTCCTCGATCGCGGCTTCGGGCAGGACGAAGAACTCGCCGCCGTAGAGATGGTTGAAGCGCTGGCCGATGTCGCGCGCCATCTCGATGTGCTGGATCTGGTCGCGCCCGACCGGCACCTTGTTCGCGTTGAAGATCAGGATGTCGGCGGCCATCAGCACCGGATACATGTACAGGCCCGCGGTCACGCCCGCGTCCGCATCTTCGCCCTGCGCACGATTCGCGTCGGTCGCCGCCTTGTACGCGTGCGCGCGGTTGAGCAGGCCCTTTGCGGTGACGCAGGTCAGCAGCCAGGTCAGCTCCGGAATCGCGGGGATGTCCGACTGCCGGTAAAAGGTCACTTTTTCCGGATCGAGCCCGCAAGCCAGCCAACTCGCCGCGATCTCCAGCGTCGAGCGCTGGATGCGCGCCGGGTCGTCGCACTTGATCAGCGCATGGTAGTCGGCGAGGAAGTAGAACGACTCGGCGTCAGTGCTGCGGCTCGCCGCGATCGCGGGACGGATCGCGCCGACGTAGTTTCCCAGATGCGGCGTGCCGCTCGTGGTGATGCCGGTGAGGATGCGGGTTTTCGACACGTATTCAGATTCCATCAAAAAGAAAATCCAGCGCGCGGACGATGGTATTTCGCTGCGCTTCCAGGTTGCATACGCGTTTGCCAAGATAACGTTTCGGCAAGCCTGCGATTTGCTGAGTGAACATCACCAGCGTTTCGCCTTCGATATCGAATCGCGGATTGAGCAGACTCGCCGGAGCGCTGCCCACCCCTTTTTGACGAATGAGTGGAACAACAACGCGCGTCGGAAAATCTGCCAGCAGATCCGATTGCACGATCAGCAAATATGGCATCTGTCGCTGGCTCGGGGGATCGCCATTGCGTACGACATCGAATCGGTTCATCACCAACCCCGCAAACCGTCGCTCCACACGCCGTGCTTCTCGACATGGCGGTTGTAGGCTTCGATCGCTTCGCGATTCTCGCGCTTCCACTGTTCACCACGCGCCTTGCGCACAATTTCCGCAAGATGCTTCTCAAACTCGGCCGAGAGATTGATCTTCAACTCGCGCGCGTCCGCAAGCAGGTCGCTGCGGATGCTCACGTTCGTTGCCTTTTTTACCGCATTGCCCGAGGTTGTCACGACACATTTCCTCTGCGCATAATTGATGCGCATAGCTTACCGTCATATTCCTGCGTGAGCAATTCTCTCGGCGCCGCACGGGCCAGCTTAACCCCGCCACACACCCTACCCCGTTGCATCGTTCACCTCGCCAACGGAGTGTCCGATGAAAACGCTGCTGTCCGCCCTCGTTCTTGCCGCCCTGTCCTGCGCCCCGCTCGCCCGCGCGGGCGACCTCGTCGACCTGCGCGTGATCGACCGCGACACCGGTGCGACCCTGCCCACGTATGCGCGCGACGGAAGGGTGTTCGTCGCCGGCACGCCGGGCCACCGTTACAGCGTGCGCATCAACAACCGCATCGGAGAACGCGTGCTCGCCGTACTCTCGGTCGACGGTGTCAACGCGATCACGGGCCAGACCGCGAGCCCCGACCAGTCCGGCTACGTGCTCGATGCCTACCAGAGCACCGAGGTGACCGGCTGGCGCAAGAGCACGAGCGAGGTCGCCCAGTTCAATTTCACCGCGCTGTCCGCAAGCTATGCGGCGAAAACCGGACGGCCCGACAACGTCGGCGTCATCGGCGTGGCCGTGTTCCGCGAGAAGCCGCTCGATCTGCCCTGGCGCGAAGGCAAGATCGCGAACGCACCGCTGGCCGACCGCTACACGCCGCCGGCGCCTCCGGCTCAGCCCGCATCGCCGAAGCCGGCACCCGCATCGGTGCCGCCCGGCACGGCCGAGGCCGAAACCGCTTCGGCCACGGCGAAATCGACGACGCCCGCCGACGGACTCGCCCGCGCCGAGACTTCCGCCAATGCATCTGCGGCGCGCATGCGCAAACCCGAGGAATCGCTCGGCACCGGCCACGGCGCCCGCGAAACCTCGCGCGTGACGTACACCCAGTTCGCGCGCGCAAGCTCGCAGCCCAACGAAGTCGTCTCGGTGTGGTACGACAGCTACGCCAACCTCATCGCGCGCGGCGTCATCCCGCAGCCGCCCCCGCCGCGGCGCTTCGTCGAACCGCAGGCGTTTCCGGGCGGATTCGTGCCGGATCCGAGAAGCTGATTTGCACCGGGCAGCCCGCGAAAAGCCTTTCAAGCATCGTAACGGGAGGGGATAATGATTGCCCTTCCCGTTTCGCATCGCCTCGTGCGCGGCGATCAAATCGAGCCGCCCATGTCCGATTCCCCCACCGAAACCGCAGCCACGACCTTCCGCGATCTCGGCCTGCGCGACGAATTGCTCCAGGTGCTCGGCGGCCTCGGCTACGAATCACCCTCGCCGATCCAGGCGGCGACGATTCCGCGCCTCGTCGAGGGCCGCGACGTGCTCGGCCAGGCGCAGACCGGCACGGGCAAGACCGCCGCATTCGCGCTGCCGATCCTGCAGCGGCTCGACCTGCACAAGAGCAAGCCGCAGGCACTGGTGCTCGCGCCGACGCGCGAGCTGGCGATCCAGGTCGCCGAGGCGTTCCAGCGCTACGCCCAGCACCTGCCCGGTTTCCACGTGCTGCCGATCTACGGCGGCCAGGCGTATGGTCCGCAGCTCGGCGGCCTGCGCCGCGGCGCGCATGTCGTCGTCGGCACGCCGGGGCGCGTGATCGACCACCTCGAGCGCGGCTCGCTCGATCTCTCCGGGCTGACCACGCTGGTGCTCGACGAGGCCGACGAAATGCTGCGCATGGGTTTTATCGACGACGTCGAGGCGGTGCTGAAGAAGACGCCGCCGACGCGCCAGATCGCGCTGTTCTCGGCGACGATGCCGAGCCAGATCAAGCGCATCGCGCAGACCTACCTGCGCGATCCGGTCGAGGTGAA
>JAFEFQ010000060.1 GCA_018240505.1 Pseudomonadota bacterium | reverse complement strand
CCGGACTGGCCGGTCGTGAGCAGCGCGACCACGGTTTCGAAGCCCGGATTGTGCCCGACCAGGAGCAGGCGCTGCGCATCGCGGTGCTCGTCGACCAGCGCGATCAACTCGCCCGCGGTCGCCTCGTAGATGCGCGGTTCGCTCACGGCGCCGACCTCGCCCAGCGCACGCTCCAGCGTTTGCCGCGTGCGCAGCGCCGGCGAACAGAGCACGCGGGCGGGCAGCGCGTGATGACTGCGCAGCCAGGCGCCGGCGCCTTCGGCTTCGGCGATGCCGCGTGCGGAAAGCGGTCGCGCCGCGTCGTCGCCGCCGGCTTTGGCGCTCTCGGCGTGGGCATGGCGCAGCAGGATCAATTCTCGGGTCATGCCGGTGTCCGCTTGTGCATGGGTCGGTGGGAGGATGACGATCGGGGCGGCACGGTGTCCTTGGCCGGGCTCAGCCGAGCTTCTTCAGCCAGCGCAGCAGCTTGTTCCAGTCCTCCTGGTGCGAACGCGCGGCTTCGGAGGAATAGTCGAAGATGCTCCTGCCGAGACCCGCCATCAGCACGTAGGCCTGCGAGTCGCGCAGTTGCGCGACCAGCGGAAACGGCAGTGCCTTCATTTCCTCGACTGCCAGTTGCGAGGCCGTCGTCCACGGCTTGAGCCGGTTGGCGACGATGCCGACCGCGACCTTGCCGCGCTTGACCCGCGCCAGCGCGGCAACGCCGTCGATGAAGTGCTGGCTCGCTTCGAGATCGAAGCGCGAAGCGAGTACCGGGATCAGCACGGCGTCGATGTCGTCGAGGAAGGCGTCGACGTCCTGCGGCCGGATCGCCGCCGGGGCGTCGACGACGAGGCGCTGGGTGCCCTTGGGTACATGCGAGCGCCAGTCGGAACGCGTGCCGGCCAGCGGCAGCACCGGCGTCGTGTAGCCGGCGCGCTTCTCGCACCAGCTCTGGCTCGAGCCCTGGCGGTCGGCATCGACGAGCAACGTGTTCTTGCCGTCCTGCGCGTAGTGCGCGGCGAGGTTGGTCGCGATCGTGGACTTGCCGCAACCACCTTTCGAATTGGCCACCAGAACCTTCAGCATCGCGCTACTCCTGGGCAACAATCGTCGCGCAAGAGTACACGGCGGCCAAAACGCCGGCTAGGGCTACGCGGCCGGTTCCGGCGGGGGCGTCGGCGCAGCCGGCGGCTCCGGCGCGTTCTGCGGCGGCGCCGGCTGCCAGTCGCCCGGCGGGTCGGTGCGCACCTTCTGCCCGCGCAGCAGGGCGATCACGGCCGACGGCTCATCCGGTTCCTTCTCAAGCGCTTCGATATAGGCCGTAGCCAGTTCCGGCTCGCGCGAGAAGCGCCCGGACAGTTCCATGAACTTCTCCTTCTGCCATGCGGCCGAGCGCCGCCGCGCAGCCATCACGTCCTTGTCGACGCCGGGCTGGAGCAAGGCTTCCTCGATCGCGAAGCCGATGCCCTGGGCGACGAAGGTGCCGCCTGCTTCGAGCTTGCGCGCGACGGCGATGCAGTCGGATATGGCAGTCGCGTCGACGGCCGCGTCGAGCTTGGTGCAGAACTGGTGCAGGCGCTGCAGCGGCACGGGCAGGAAGGCGCTCGCGATCGAGGTTGCGAAATTGATCCGCGCGCTTTCCGGACTCAGGCCCAGCGCGGTGATTTCCTTCGGCACCGGCAGGATCTCCAGCGCGCGATAGGCCGCGACGACGTCGGCGCCCCAATAGTCGTTGTAGTGCTGCGTCTGCGCCATGCGCGCGACGCTGGCGCGCTGCATCTCGGCGTTGCCTTCGGGCCAGGACAGCAGCCAGACCGCGGTATTGTCCGCATCGGTGCCTTGCAGCGTCTTCAGCGCCGCGGGATCGGCGCAGCCGGGCTGGTCGAGGCAGGCGTTCGAGGCCGCGATCCAGAGCACGAGCGGGTCCTGCGGGCCGAGTTCGAGCGCGCGCTTGACCAGCGCCGGGGTCTTCTTGATCGCCGAGCGCGAGGCGTCCTTCTGGTCGGGCGCGGCGAACTGCGCCGCGGCGATCTGCTTGCGTGCATCGCCACTGAGCGCGAGCAGGTTGATCAGGTCGTGGCGGAACAGCTTGAACGCCGCGTCTTCGGCCGGCACTGCGGGCTTGGCCGGCGTCGCCGCGGGCTTCTTCTCCGCGGCCGCTTTCGCCGGCGCGGCTTTCTTCGCCGCTGCCGTAGCGGCCTTCGGCACCGCCGGGGCGTTCTGCGCGGCGACGACGGCGGCGTGGCCTCCGGCCGCGACGCAGGCAGCGAGAATCAGGGTCGGGATGCGAGACATGGCCGTCCTCTCGGGAAACGATACGGCCTCCAAGTGTAACCGCATGCCGGCAACCGCCGCGGCAGGCGATTCAGCTTGCGTCCATCGTGGGCACCGGTTTTTCGCGGCGCCCTTGAACTTCGCCGGCCGCGGCGGCATCACAAGAAGCTCGTCACGAGCGGATCGGGCATGTTCGACTGGTTGCGCACATATTTCCGCGCGCTTTTCGCCGCGCGCAGCGGCACGCGCTTTCGCCGCCAGCACCGGCGGCGGCGGGCGAACCCGCATCCCGTGCGCACGATCCTCGCCGTGACCGGCGGCATGCTCGTGTTCCTCGTCGGCCTCGTCATGCTCGTGACACCGGGGCCGGGCCTGCTCGTCATGGCGATCGGCGCGGCGCTGGTTGCCGGCGAGTCGCTGCTCGTCGCACGCCTGCTCGACCGCTTCGACTTCTACGCCAGTGCCGGCTGGGCGCGCTGGCGGTCGCGGCGGTCGCAGCGCGAATGAATCAGCCGCCGAACGCGCGCTTGAGGAATTCCGGCTGCGCCAGCGCGGCCTTGTGGATGTCGAGGTTGTAGTACTGCGTCGCGAACGGCTTGGCGGCGACGTCGGCCTCGCGGAATGCGTCGAGCTTGCCGCGCTTGCGCGCCATCGTGCCGCTCCACCAGCCGGACGGATAGCAGGGCTGCGGGAAGCAGATCGTCTTGAGCGACTCGAAGCCGGCCGTGGTCAGCGCGTTGCGGATGTCGGTCAGCAGCGGCAGGTGGGCGAGCGGCGATTCGCTCTGCTGCACGATGATGCCGTCCGGGCGCAGCGCCGCGAGGCAGGTCGCGTAGAACGCGGCGTTGAACAGGCCCTCGGCCGGGCCGATCGGATCGGTCGAGTCGATGATGATCACGTCGAGCGATTCGGGCTTGGCCTCGGCCATCCACTTGATGCCGTCGATGAACAGCAACTGCGCGCGCGGATCGTGGTTCGATTCGCACAGTTCGGGGAAATACTGCTCGGCGAGGCGCGTCACGCGCTCGTCGATCTCGACCTGGATCGCCGATTCGACCGACTTGTGCCTGAGCACCTCGCGCAGCGTGCCGCAGTCGCCGCCGCCGATGATGACGACGTTCTTCGGATTCGCATGCGTGTACAGCGCCGGATGCGACATCATCTCGTGATAGAAGAAGTTGTCGCGCGTGCTGACCATCATGCAGCCGTCGATGGTCATGAGCTTGCCCCAGTCGGTCGTGTCGTAGATCGCGATCGTCTGGAACGGGGTCTTTTCCTCGTGCAACTTTTTCGTCACGCGGAAGCCGATCGAAGAACCGGAATAATCGTGCTCTTCGTTGAACCAGAAGGTGTGCTCGTTCGACATCGACGTTCCGTGGGTGAAAAGGGGGAAGGGGCGCGATTGTAGCCATCGGTTCGCCGACGCGGAACCGCCGGTGTTGCAAGTCCGGATAGCACTTGCTTATTTCTGTGGTGTTGCATGTAAATTTCTGTTAAGGATATCGCCCGGGGAAGGGAGCAAACGAACTACGAATCTCATCCGCGCGCGGTTCCCGTGCAGGGGCCGTTCGCCATTGTTGCGTCACTACCGGGAGTGATCATGCATACGAAGCAGAATTCCTTGTCGCGAGCGGTGCGGTTGGCACTATCCCTTGGATTGGTGTCCAGCGTGACCGTCATTCATGCGCAGGACGCGAACCAGGACAACAACAAGGCTACGCCGCCGAAAGAAACCAAGACCCTGCAAACCATCGAAGTGACGGGTTCGTTGATTCGCCGCGTTGACAGCGAAACGGCGAGTCCGATCGTAACGCTGAGTCGCGAGACGCTGACCAACAGCGGCAATCCGACCCTTGGCAACGTGTTGCAGGCATTGCCGAGCTTTTCGGGCTATGCCACCAACCCGCAAAACAACAGCAACGGCGGTGGCGTGGCCAGTCCGACGCTGGAGGGTGGTGACGGTGCCTCGCGTCTTTCGCTGCGCGGCATGGGCGACGCCCGCACGTTGTTGCTCGTCGATGGTCACCGCATGACCAACCCCGACATCAACATGTTGCCTGCGAACGTGATCGAACGCGTGGAAGTGCTTGCCAGCGGGGCGACCACGGCCTACGGTTCGGACGCGATCGGCGGCGTGGCGAACTTCATCCTGCGCAAGGATTTCAGCGGCCTCGAGGTGAGCGCCAACGGCGGCGTTTCCGGCGAAGGCGACGGCCAGCGGCGCGGTATCAACCTTACGGTGGGCTCGGCAGGCGATCGGGGCAACATCGTCGGCGGCCTCGATTACAACAAGTACGACCCGGTGCTCGCCACGGCGCGCGATTTTTCGAGCTACCAGTACTACCTGTACGCTTCCGGGCCGTCCAGGCAAGGATCGAGTCAGACTCCGCAGGGCACCGTCGTCCTGCCTGCGGGCAGCCCGTTGCTGCCTCCATATGGCTGCGGCACCAGGAACAGGGTTATCCGAAACTCGGGCGACGGCAGCAAACTCAGTGACTACCGCTGCTACAGCGGCGGTTCGGACGCGTTCAACTACAACGCCTACAACTACATCCAGACCGCGCAGGAGCGCACCAACGGCTTCGTGGTCGGCAACTACAAGATCAACGACGCGCTGACCTACTACGCCGACTTCTTCTACAACCATACCCATTCGGCCGGTCAGGACGGCCCGCCGCCGACCAATCCGGGCGATGGCTGGTACATCCCGTCCACCAATCCGCACAATCCGTTCGGCATCACCTTCTGCTCGCTGATCTGCCCGCCAGGGACGCTTCCGACGGACCCGGTCGGCTCTCTGCGTCTGCGGCTGACCGGCGCCGGCACGCGCCTGCACACCTTCGACACCACCAACATCCAGCTGATCACCGGTCTGCGCGGGACGTTCGGTTCGAGCTCCTGGACCTGGGACCTGGGCATCAACTACGGCCATTCCACTCGCGACCAGAAGGACTACCACGAGGTCAACATCGCCGGTTTTCAGGCGGCCATCAATGCGGGCGGCAACCCGTTCGCCCAGGAAACCCTGCCGATCAGCGTCACCGACAACCCGGAATACCACAAGACCAACACCACCAAGGAAGTGTCGTTCAATGTCTCCGGCGACCTGTTCCAGATGCCGGCCGGCGCCGTGCAATTGTCGGCCGGCGCGTTGTATCGCAAGCAGGAAATGGACTACCAGGTCACCAGCGACGCGGTTCTCGACCTGAGCACGTTCACCTGCGGCATTCTCGCCGAGGGTTGTGGTTCGCCTGGCCACGGCACGATCAGCGCGAAGGAACTCTATGGCGAAGTACTGATCCCGCTGCTCGCGGACGCACCGTTCGCCAAGTCGCTGAACGTCAATATCGGCGTGCGCATGTCCGACTACGACATCAGCAGCACTTCCACCAACAAGAAGATCGCGGTCGAATGGAAGCCGATCGAGGACCTGCTCGTGCGCGGCACCGTCTCGCAGGTGTTCCGCGTGCCGAACCCGGATGAACTGTACGACGGTCCGACGGCGACCAATCCGACGGTCACCGATCCCTGCCTCAACCAGTCGGCGAGCTACCTCGCCGCACATT
Organism: Pseudomonadota bacterium; assembly: GCA_018240505.1. Taxonomy (GTDB): domain Bacteria; phylum Pseudomonadota; class Gammaproteobacteria; order Xanthomonadales; family Rhodanobacteraceae; genus Rudaea. Next base: position 3,202 of record JAFEFQ010000060.1, on the reverse strand, counting down.
CGGCGCTGTGCCAGTACGTGCCGGTGAACTGGCAGCCCTCGGGTTACGGCCAGATCACCGGCTTGTATGAAGGTGGCGCAGTGGCCGGCCTGAAACTGCATCCGGAGCACGGCAAATCGTTTGACTTGGGCTTCGTTTATTCGCCGTCCTGGGCAGAGGGCCTGTCCGGCACGCTCGACTTCTGGCACATCACGCTGAACGACCTGCTCACTCCGTTGGCAGCGCAGACGGTGCTCGACAACTGCGCGAGCAACAATTCCAGTTCTTACTGCGGGCTCATCTATCGCTACAGCAGCGGCGTCGAGCCTGGCAGCATCTACTACATCTCCACTTCGGAGATCAACCTCGGCAACCTCAGCACCAGCGGCGTCGATCTCAACGTCGCCTACGTGTTGCCGGAGTTCTTCGTGCCGGGCAGGTTCAGGGTGGCGTTCAACAGCACCTACACCGGAACCTACAAGGTGAACATCCCGGGCGGGACCAGCGCGGACTATGCCGGCAGCTATACCCAGCAATATGGCAACCTGAATCGTTTGCGTGCTTCGGTGACCTTGAACTGGAAGTTCGACAACTGGTCGGCGCAGTGGCAGACACGCTACATCGACCACTTCAGCGTGTTGAATGCCTATGTCGACCCAGTCAACCTGCCCGCGGGCGTTTCGAGTTCCTTGCCGCGGCCGTCCATCACGTACAACTCGGCCAAGCTCGGCTATGCTATCCCGGCGTGGCATACCTCGCTCGACGTCGGCGTGGACAACCTGACCAATCGCAAACCATCGTCGATCTACCAGAACGGCGCGAACTACAACGTCGATACGGCAACGTACGATACCTTGGGCCGCTACTTCTGGGGCCGCGTGACCGTGAAGTTCTGAAGGCCTGCTGCAGGCGCAATCGATGAAGGCAAAAAGCGGGGCATGTCCCCGCTTTTTGCCGCATGATTGGAGGCTGCAGAACATCATCCGGGGTTTCATGACCGAACAGATTACGGCGGCCGTCGCGCAGGCTTTCCAGTCGGGCGACATGGCGCAGGTCGTCGCGCTCGTCGAAGCGCTGCCGGATCGTCTGCGCGACGGCAACGAAACCGCCCTGCTCGCATACGGATTGGCGCTGCATTCCCTGCGCCACAACCGCGAAGCGGCTGTGGTGCTGCAACGGCTGGTGCAGCTCAAGCCAGACGTACCCGAATACTGGAACAACCTTGCCATCACGGCGCAGCAGGCCGGTGAATTCGACGAGGCCGAACACGCCTTGCTTCGCGCCATCGCGCTTGCGCCGAACGAGGCCCAACTGCACTACCATCTTGGCCTGCTGTATGCGCAACAACAGCACTGGCAGGAAGCGCGCGCCAGCCAGTTCGAAGCGGTGCGGTTGGCGCCCGGCTACGTCGACGCGCGCTTGCAAGGCGCGCTGGCGTGTCATGCCTGCGGTGACGTGCCAGGCGAGGACGCGATGCTGCAAGGCGCCGCGCCATGGCCGCCGCAAGCGTTGGAGCAGGCATTGTCGCTGGCCAATGTCCTGTCCACGCGTGGCGAGCAGGCCAGATCCTTCGCCGTGCTCGATCAGGCTATCCTGCCGAGCGATGCGCCGTCCGCCTCGATCGCGGCCTGGCGCCTCGCCGCGCAGCGCTGCCTGCTGTTCGAACGCAGCAACCAGCTCGACCAGGCCGATGCAGAGCTCGCGAAGATTCCTTTCGACGCCATTGCCTCATCGTCCGATGCGTACAGCGAGTTGCACCACGACATCTGGCACGCGCGCGCACAACTGTGCGTGCGCCACGGTGACCATTCCGCCGCGGCGCGGTGGTGGCAGATCATGCTCGACCACGCGGATTCGCCCGCGCGGCGCTCCGCCGCCGCGTTCGGCCTGGCCGCCGCGCTCGACAAGCTCAAGTTTCCTGCGCAAGCGCTGGCTGCCATTCGACTGGCACATGCCGAGCAACTCGACGCGCTGCGCCACGTCGCGCCGAGACTGGTCGACGCGAACGCCCAGTCGCTGCCGATGGTCGAGCAGCGCGTCACCCGCCGCGAGCGCGATGCCTGGAGCACGTTGCCGCCGCCGCGTGCCGGGCAAAACCCGGTGTTCGTGGTCGGCTTCCCGCGCTCGGGCACGACCTTGCTCGAACAGATGCTCGACGCCCACCCGGATTTCCGCTCGATGGACGAGCGCGCCTTCATCTACGACTTGCTCGAGCGCATGGAACACGTCGGCCAGTCGTATCCGGCCGGCTTGGCGGGTCTGACTGCCGAAGAGGCGCGCATGCTGCGCCAGGTCTACGCCGGCCTGGTCGCGCAGGTGGTGCCTGACCTCGGCGCCAAGCGCCTGGTCGACAAGAATCCGCTCAACATGCTCGCCTTGCCCATGATCATGCGGCTGTACCCCGAGGCGCGCATCATCCTGTGCCTGCGGCATCCCTGCGACGTGCTGCTGAGTTGCTACTTCCTGCCGTTCCGCTCGCCCTCGTTCGCGACTCTGTGTTCGACCCTGCCGCGGCTGGCGCGCGGCTACGTGCAGGCCTTCGAGCAATGGTTCGCGAATGCCGAGGTGTTCGCGCCGCGCGTGCTGGAATGGCGCTACGAGTCGGTGCTCGAGCGTTTCGACGAGCACGTCGCGCGGCTTGGCCATTTCCTTGGCGTGGAGGATGCGGAACCGATGAGGCGCTATGCGGAAAATGCGCGTGGCAAGGGCTTCATCAGCACGCCGAGCTATGTGCAGGTGACGCAGGGCCTCAATCGCAAGGCGGTGAACCGCTGGCACGCGTATCGCGACGCGTTCGAGCCGGTACTGCCGATCCTCAGGCCGATGATGGACCGGCTCGGCTACGAGACCTGAGCGCTCGTCATCTGCACGGCTGGCTTGCGGAACCTCTGAATAAGCTGCTGCGCTCGACATCTTGCACGCCGGTCGTGCTCGGAATGCTCATGTACGATCGAGTACACTCCGCTTCCTGCGCGCGCCCGACGCGCAACCTGCCTTCGCTCGCGACGCTTATTCGGAGGTTCCTTAGGTCGTACAATACGCACCCTTTTGTTTTGCGGAGCCCTGCCAGTGAGCTGGACCACCGACGACGCGCGCGCGCAGTACGCGATCGCGCATTGGGGCGAAGGCTATTTCGACGTCGCCGAGGGCGGCGACCTGAGCGTGCGGCCGCGCGGCGCCGACGGCCCGGCGTTCAGCCTGCCGGCGATCGTCGATGCGGCGC
>JAFEFQ010000005.1 GCA_018240505.1 Pseudomonadota bacterium | reverse complement strand
GTTGAACGCACGTCCCTGTACGTGCAACGAACTCGCGCGCATCGTGCGCGCGACCCTGCGGGCGTTTCCGTCATGCCCTCGCCGCGGCGAACGGGGACCCCAAGATCAAGAGCAAAGCCAAAGCCAAAGCCAAAGCCAAAGCCAAAGCCAAAGCTGGGCGCGCCGCTACGTGCGCGGCTTCGTCATCTGCCACTCGAGGTGCGCCTTCACCGTCGGCCATTCGGCAGCCGTGATGCTGTAGACGCAGGTATCGCGCAGGGCGCCGTTCGCGTAGTGCTGATGACTGCGCAGGATGCCGTCGAGCTTGGCGCCGAGGCGTTCGATCGCGGCGCGGCTCTGGAAGTTGATCGATCCGGTGCGGAATTCGACCGCGACGCAGTCGAGCTGATCGAACGCGTGGCGCAGCAGCAGGTACTTGCACGCGGTGTTGAGGCCGGTGCGCTGCGCGCTTTGTGCGTACCAGGTGCTGCCGATCTCGACGCGGCGGTTTTCCGCGTCGATGTTCATGTAGCTCGTCGCGCCGACGACCTTGTTCTTCGTCCGGTCGATGATGACGAAGGGCAGCATGCTGCCGCGCTGCTGCAGGCCGAGGCGCCGGTCGATGTCCGCCTGCATGCTTTCGGGCGAGGGCACTTTCGTGTACCAGAGCTTCCACAGCTCGCCGTCGCGGACGACGTCGACGAGCGCGTCGTGATGTTCGACGCGCAGTGGGGCGACGGTGACAAGTTCGCCTTGCAGCGTCGTCGGCGGTGGCCAGGCCATCGGGGTTTCTCCTGGTTCAAGCGCGGATCGCAGACGTGGCATGCGCGCTTCGGTCACAGCGGCAAATGATATTCGAGAAATCCGGTTTCGCGCTTCCAGCCCAGCGCTGCGTACAACCGCTGCGCGGCCGTATTGTCGCTGGCCGTGCTCAGCGACAGCGATGCGGCGCCGTTCGCGCGCGCGAATGCGGCCGCCGCCGTCAGCAATTTCGCGCCGACGCCGCGCTTGCGCGCCGCGGGCGTCACGAACAGATCGTTGAGCAGCCAGATGCGCACGCAGCGCACCGAACTGAACAGCGGATAGAGCTGGGTGAATCCGAGTGCCGCGCCGTCGGCGTCGACGGCGAGAAAAATCGTCGATTCGCAGTGCGCCTGGCGTTCGCGCAGGAATTGCCGTGAGCGCTCGGGGTCGCTTGGCTGCCGGTAGAACTGGCGATACGCATCGAACAATGGCGCGACAGCGTCGATGTCGTCGATCGTGGCCTGGCGGACTTGGATGCTCATCGTGGCTCCCGTTCGCGCACGACGTCGGCCATCGCCTGGGCGGCTGGCGTGGCGCGTCGGCGCAACCCGTCGATCACGCCTTCTCGATTCGCCGCCGGGTGGTTCTGGCTGGCTTTCCATTTGCCTTCGAGTCGGACGATTTCGAGTTCGAAGCCGACGATGCCGCGCAGCATGGTTTCGATGTAGTCGGCCGGCGCATCGGAGATTTTCCACGGCGTCGTTTCGCCCGCCTCATGCTCGCCGACCAGCCGCTCGAGATGCGCATGCAGCCATTGCGAATCGTCGATCAGGCGCAAGCGTCCGTGCGCGTGCACGGCCACGTAGTTCCACGTCGGCACGACTTTGCCGGTCTCGCGCTTGGTCGCGTACCAGGAGGGCGTGATGTATGCCTCGGGTCCGTGGAATACCGCGAGGGCGTCGCTCGGCTGCGCGCAGTCCGCCACCAGCCGGTTGGCGCGTGCGATGTGTCCATGCAGCGCGCCGGACGGGCCTTGATGTTTTTCCAGGTACATCGGCAGGTGATGCGCATCGAGTCCGCGTTCGCCCGCGATCACCAGGGTCGCGAGCGGATGCTCGCGCATGAGGTTCCACATCACGTCGATGCGTGTTTCCGAAAACGCGGCGGGGATATGCATGTCCGCTGCCTCAACTGCGCTGCGGCGGTTGCAGGCGGAAGCCGACGCCGAAGCGGTTCCAGGCGTTCATGCCGGCGATCGCCAGGGTCAGGTCGACTACGGTCTTGTCGTCGAACTGCTCGTGCACCTGCGCGTAGACGTCGTCCGGCGCCTGCGATTGCGGCAGCAGGGTCAGCGATTCCGCCCAGGCGAGCGCGGCGCGTTCGCGTGCGTCGTAGAAACCGGTTTCGCGCCATACGCACAGGCAGTCCAGGCGCTGTTCGCTTTCGCCGGCGGCGCGCGCTTCGCGCAGATGCAGGTCGACGCAGTAGGCACAGCCGTTGATCTGCGAGACGCGGATCTCGACGAGCAGGCGCAGCTTCGCATCGAGTCCGCAGCGCTGCAGATAGGCGCGCATGTCGACGAGCGTCTTCATCGCCTCGGGCGAGGCCTGGCGATGGTTGAGGCGGGCTTGCATGGAGAAGACTCCTCGACTTTGCCGGTGTGGCTGTTGCAGCAAGTGTGGGATTGGACAGTGGCCCTATCCAGAACCGCAATATCGGAGGATAATGGGGCCAATGTACCTCGAGCTCGATGGACAAGGCCCGCGCTATGCCCAGCTGACGCGCGGATTGAAGCAGGCGATCCTCGGCGGTCGCGTCGCCGCGCACTCGCGCCTGCCGGCGACGCGCGTGCTCGCGCGCGACCTCGACCTGTCGCGCAACACCGTGCTCGCGGCCTACGAACAACTGGCCGCCGAGGGCTTCATCGAAGGCCGTGTCGGCTCGGGCTGCTACGTCGCCGCGATCGGCGCAATGCAGGCGCCGCAGCCTTTGCGGTCGCCCGCGCGCAGCGGCGTCGCGCGTGCCCCGCTGTCGCGCCGCGGCGAACGCATCCGCGAACTGTGGGATCAGCGCATCCCGGGCCGCGAGCACATCGGCCTGCGCTACAACCTGCAGTACGGCATGCCGATGACCAATCCGCAGCTCGCCAGCGCGTGGCGGCGCGAACTCGCGCACGCGGCGGCGCATGGCCAGGCCGACTATCCCGATCCGCAGGGCCTGTTCGCGCTGCGCGAACAGATCTGCGACTACCTCGCGCGCCGCCGCGGCATCCTCGCGGCGCCCGAGGACGTGCTCATCGTCAGCGGCGCGCAGCAGGCGTTCACGCTCGCGGCCGAGGTGCTGCTCGACGAGGGCGACAGCGTCGTGCTCGAAGACCCGCATTACCAGGGCGAGCGCCAGATCATGCAGGCCAGCGGCGCCGAGATCGTCGGCTGCCGCGTCGACGAGAACGGCATCGTTTGCGCCGAACTGCCGACCCAGGGGCGGCCCAAGCTCGCCCTCGTCACGCCCTCGCACCAGTTTCCGAGCGGCGCGGTCATGAGCCTGGCTCGGCGCATGGAGCTGCTCGCCTGGGCGGCGCAGACCGGCTGCTGGATCATCGAGGACGACTACGACGGCGAGTTCCGCTACGACGCGCGTCCGCTCGCCGCACTGAAGTCGCTGGACCGCGACGGCCGCGTGCTCTATTTCGGCACGTTCTCGAAGGTGCTGTTTCCCTCGCTGCGCCTGGGCTACATCGTGCTGCCGCCGGGCCTGCGCGATGCCTTCATCGGCGCGAAATGGCTGACCGACCGCGGCTGCCCGGCGATCGAGCAGGCCGCGCTCGCGCGGCTGATGGCCGACGGCGCGTTCGAGCGCCACCTGCGCGCCGCGGCGAAGTCGCTGAAGGCGCGGCGCGCGACCCTGCTCGCCGCGCTGCGCAGGTACGCGGGCGATGCGGTCGAAGTCGCCGATTCGAGCGCGGGCATGCACGTGCTCGCCTGGCTCACGCGGCTCAAGCCCGCGCAGGCGCGCCAGCTGGTCGCACGTGCGCGCGAGCGCGGGCTCGGGCTTTACCTGATTGCCCCGTACTTCCTCAAATCCTCGCCGCGGCCGGGCCTGCTGCTCGGCTATGCCGACCTGCCGGCGGCCGACCTGCAGGCGGCGATGCGCATCCTCGGCGAATGCCTGCGCGAGGCATGAGGCGCGGCGTGGCGGCGTCGCCGCTTGCATTCCGCGCGGACGCACACAAATCGGATGTGCGCGAAGCGAACCTGCGATAATTCCCTTTCGACCTCTTTGCAACGACTCCATGGGCGGCTACAGCCATACTTCCGAACCGATCGTTTTCGAGCGCGACTGCAGCGCCGTCATGGTGCCGCAGGGCGAGGTCGTGAACTTGCCTGCGGGACAGAACGGCTACATCACCCAGGCGCTCGGCGGCAGCTTCACCGTGTTCGTCGACGGCAATTTGTTCCGCATCGACGGGAAGGATGCGGACGCGATCGGCAAGGAACCGCCGGCGCCGATCGAGCTTGCCGCCGACGCGAGCGAGGAAGATGTCGAGAAACTGGTCTGGCAGCAATTGCGCACGTGCTTCGACCCCGAGATTCCGGTCAACATCGTCGACCTGGGCCTCGTCTACGAATGCAGCGTCGGCAAGGCCGAGAACGGCGGGCGCAAGGTCGAGGTGAGGATGACCCTGACCGCGCCCGGTTGCGGGATGGGTGACATCCTCGTCGACGACGTGCGCAGCAAGATCGAGGCGATTCCGACCATCGCCGAGGCCGACGTCGAGCTCACCTTCGATCCGCCATGGAATCACTCGATGATGTCGGACGTGGCCAAGCTCGAAACCGGGATGATGTGAACCCGGTACGGGCGCTGGCCGGCGATCCGCAATCGGTCCAGCGCCCCGGTTTCGGCCCGGCCGGGCAGGGTTCGGTCGCAACGGCGGACATGAATCTGCGCAATTTCTGCAATATTGCAGTCAAGGTCGCCGATACGCTGCGTTGCGACAAAACTGCATGATCGGAACGTTTCCAGTCGCATCGGGTTCGTGCGCGCCCAGTCGTTGCGCGCTTTTTCAATGCAATAACGCGTTATTACATTGATCTGAAAGCCGCACGCCTGTTGCCGGCTTCAGGAGAATTTAACGCGGCGGGTTGTCTGCTTCCGCCCGCGTTCGCGCCACTTAGGGCGGCGTGAATTCCGCAACGATCCGCCGCCGCGAAACAGGGGATGTGGGCAGGCGCGCGGATCGTGTCGATGCAGGGCGTTTCGTTCGTATCGCAACCGGATCCGATCCGGCGGCGCGGGCGGCTGCGTGCCCAAAAACGGGAGGAACCTGCGCGGATTCAGGGAGCCGACGAAAAGCAAGTATCCCTTTGCCGCCGCTTTCGGCGGCTTTCGAACTCAATCGAACCTGGAGAGAAAGCGTGACCCAATCAAAGCGTGCATCGTGGCACCGCAGGACCAGATTGACCGCCGCCGCATTCACCGCACTGATCGCCGGCGGCCTGACCGTGGCTACGGCCCATGCCGATCCCGGCAACGGTAACGGCAACGGCTTGCGCAACTGGACCGACAATCCCCACCATCCAGCCTACGATCATCCGTGGCGCCATGGCGCCGTGCCGACGCTGGAAACGAAATCGGCGATGGACGCATGGAACAATGAGTTCTATCACAACGGTGCGGCATTCGCTTCGACCCAGCCCTCGCCTTCCGCAGGCAAGCTCACGTTCGGCGGCGGCGTCGGCGGTGTCGGCGTCGGCAGCGGCCAGGTCAAGGTCTATCTGGTTTTCTACGGAACCCAGTGGGGCAGCGCGAGCACGGACGCCAACGGCAATCTTGCGTTCACCGGCGATTCCTACGCTGCGGCTTCCGCCGTGCAGCAGATGTTCAAGGGCATCGGCACCAACAACGAAACCTGGCAGGCCGACCTGACCCAGTGGTGCGACGGCCCGAACGTAGCCTCCGGTGCGACGAGCTGCCCGTCGAATGCCGCCTTCGTGCCTTACCAGCAGAACGCGCTGGCAGGCGTGTGGTACGACAACGCCGCGGCCTCGCCGAGTTCGGCGACCGGCACCCAGCTCGCGCAGGAAGCGATCAAGGCTGCCGCGCATTTCGGCAACACCGCGACCGGTTCGAACCGCTATACCTACTACATCATCCTCTCGCCGCATGGCACGAATCCGGACAACTATCAGAGCCCGACCCAGGGCTACTGCGCCTGGCACGACTACACCGGCGACGGTTACGGCGTGACGGCTCCGGGCGGCGATCTCGCGTTCAGCAATCAGCCGTACAACATGGACCTGGGCTCGAGTTGCGGCGTCGGCTTCGTCAACGGCAGCGCGAACGGCAAGCTCGACGGCTACACGATGACGCTGGGCCATGAATGGCACGAGACGATGTCGGACTTCTTCCCGGCCGGCGGCTGGACCAACAAGACCGGCGGCAGCTACAACGGCCAGGAAAACTCGGACGAATGCGCATGGCTCGCTCCGGGCACGGCCGGCGGCGCGGCCAACGTGACGTTCGCGACCGGCACGTTCGCCGAGCAGGCGAGCTGGTCGAACGATACGCAGAATTGCGCGATCACGCACGCGATCCTGACCCATGGCGGCGGCAGCGGCGGCACGCCGACGGCGAGCTTCAGCTTCACGACCAACGGACTGGCGGCGAGCTTCACCGATACGTCCACCGACAGCGGCGGCGCGATCGGCTCGCATTCATGGACTTTCGGTGACGGCGGCACCTCGACCGCGGCGAACCCGAGCCACACCTACGCGGCCGCGGGCACCTATAGCGTGACCGAGACGGTGGCCGACAGCGTCAATACCGGCGCGACCAGCTCGGCGACCAAGTCGGTGACCGCGTCGACTTCGAGCGGCGGCGGCTTGTCCGTGAGCAACCTGGCGGCGACGAAGGGCAGTTGGACTTCGACCTACACGCTCGTGGTGCCGTCGGGCAAGACCGGAACGATCAGCATCTCCGGCGGCACGGGCGATGCGGACCTGTACGTGAAGCTCGGCGCGGCGCCGACCACTTCGAGCTACACCTGCCGTCCGTATCTGACCGGCAACAACGAAACCTGCACGGTCACCACGGCAGGCACGTACTACATTCGCTTGCGCGCCTACGCCACGTTCTCCGGCGTGACCCTGACCGGTACGGTGCAATAGGCAACCGCCGCAGGCAATCGAAGGGCCGCGCAATGCGGCCCTTTTTTTTCGGCAAGCAGAATCGGCGGCAGTCCTACATCGACGCTTCGAACCGGTTCGCCTCGCGGTTCTTGCGCACGCGCAGCGGGTCCCAGATGCGCCCGTTCATGGCGATGTAGACACCGTCGGGCAAGGTCTGCAGCGCACCGACCGCACAGCCGATGTTGAACACCGCATCCGAGCCCTGGAAGCGCGCCGGGTTGAGCGCGCCGGTCAGCACGATCACCTTGTCGGGAATCGCCCGCAGCACCTGCGCGGTCTCGACCATCGTGTCGGTGCCGTGGGTGACGAGGATGTGTCGGTGCGGTTGCGCCTCGATCGTGCGCTTGACCAGGTCGCGGTCTTCCGCGGTGACGTGCAGCGAATCCTTGCGCAGCAGCGCGATCACGTCGAAATCGAACGCCACGCCGAGCTGCTTCAGGATGTCGCCGATCGCCGGCGCGCCGATCTGAAAAGTGGATTTATCGTCAAAGTACACTTTGTCGATCGTGCCGCCCGTGGTGACAATGGTCAGATGCTGGAGCATGGCGCTTTCCGCGATGGAGACGTGGCGAAAGTCTATCAGGCGCGGCCGCGCTTTCGGCTACACTTTAGGCTACCGTATTTCTCCAGTGAAACCCGTCATGACCAACCGCCGCCGCTTCCTCGCCGCCTCCCTCGCCGCTGCCGCAACGACCGCGCTCGCGCGCACCTCACGCGCCGCCGCCGCGCCGGGCGGCAAACGGCGTCCACGCGTCGTCTCGACCTGGGACTTCGGCGTCGCCGCGAACCAAGGCGCGTGGCAGGTGCTGAGCCGCGGCGGCAGCGTGCTCGACGCAGTCGAGGCTGGCGCGCGCGTGCCCGAGGCTGATCCGAACAACCACAGCGTTGGCCGCGCGGGCTATCCCGACCGCGACGGCCGCCTCACGCTCGATGCGAGCATCATGGACGGCAATGGTGACTGCGGTGCGGTTGCCGCGGTCGAGCACATCGCGCATCCGATCTCGGTCGCGCGGCGCGTGATGGAGAAGACGCCACACGTGCTGCTCGTCGGTGACGGCGCATTGCAGTTCGCGATTGAGCAGGACTTCCCGAAGGAAAATCTGCTAGCACCCGAGTCCGAGCAGGCGTGGCGCGAATGGCTTAAGAAGAGCGAGTACAAACCGACGGCCAACAGCGAGAACCAGACCTACGGTAAGGGCAAGCCGGGCGACGCGAACAACCACGACACGCTCGGTCTGCTCGCGGTCGATGCGCAGGGCCGCCTCGCCGGTGCTTGCACGACGAGCGGCATGGCGTGGAAGCTGCACGGCCGCGTGGGCGACAGCCCGATCATCGGCGCGGGTCTCTACGTCGACAACGAAGTCGGCGGCGCGACCTCGACCGGCGTCGGCGAGGAGGTGATCCGCACTGCCGGCAGCTTTCTCGTCGTCGAACTGATGCGCCAAGGACGCTCGCCGCAGCAGGCGTGCGAGGAAGCGGTAAAGCGCATCGTGCGCAAGCGTATGAAATCGGCGAAGGACTTGCAGGTCGGGTTCCTCGCGCTCAATCGAGCGGGCGAGGTCGGTGCCTTCGCGATCCAGAAGGGCTTCACTTACGCCGTTTGCGATGCGAGCAAACAGGACGCGCTGTTCGATTCCGCCAGCGCGTTGTAACCGATCATATTAGAACCTGTCTCGAAATCGTTGGCGAGGTAAGACCGCGATCGTATATTTGCGTACGTACAGCAGTTTTACACGAAACCACAAGATGGTGCATCGGCGCCTCCAGCATTGGTGCCACCGGCAGGTACTGCGCGAGGTGTTGACCGATCTGGCCCACGCGCTGCGCAAAGAGGGCGTGATCGACGAGCGCGAAAACTGCATCGACGCGACGTGCGCGTTTGCCAAGAGCAGCGGCGAAATCGGCCCGGCCCAGCGCCGCAAGGGCGTGCGCAGCAATCGTAAGAAGCGCAAGACAGGACAGTCGTCAGCTACGTCGTTACGCATGACGTTGGATGGTCGAGTGATTCTTCGCCTGGATGCAATGGAAGCGCCTGCACCACATTTTTTGCAAGGACGACTATCCCTGCCGTGTCGTGATGCCGAAACGGGCAACACGCTCGCCGCGACGCCGCACTTCTACAACACAGTGAAGTCGAACCGCACGACTTGACCTACGACATGCGCCATATCGTCGATAATTTGCCGCAGGACTAGCCTTCGCTGCTCTCTGAGCATGTCGACGAATACGTCTATGCGCGAGGCGGCCCCGATACTTGCTACCCCTCGTGTAACTGTGCCAATTCGGATGCATCGCGAACGCGCACATGCACAGGGTCAAAGTACGACGTTAAGTACCGAGAATCACTGCGGCATCCCCGAGTTGCCGCCTTGACTCGGCCATTCGTGTTGGGCAGGTGCCCGATGTTCGCGAAAACCATGCCGACATTTCCGCGCATGCCAAAAAAAGGCGTTCAAGCCAGGGTTTCGCTGCCCATCGCATCGACGTCGCGAACTTTGTCAGATTGCGCGAGTGATTGCATGGCCCGCGAGGGCATCTCATGGTGCGGTTGCGCGATCAGGTGCGGGAGCTGCGGCCGATTGCGAGATAACGCAGTTGTTTTATATATATAATTATGTTGTACTATTGGAATACGAGTTCTCATCTCCCACGACTCGACGCAGGATTCCGTCGCGATGCAAACAACACAGCGAACTTCGGGCGGCACCGGATCGTGGCGCGCGCAGGACGCCCTATCGCGCCCGTCGCGTTTGTCGAAACTGTTGTCGCGCTTGGGTTTCGGCGCCGCGCCGATTGGCAATTTGTATGCTGAGGTCGGCGAGGACGACGCGCAGGCCGCGCTCGTCGCTGCATGGAAGGGTGGCATCCGTTATTTCGATACCGCACCGTACTACGGGCATGGCTTGAGTGAGAGTCGTTTAGGTCGTGCATTCGCTGTATGGCCGCGCGACAGTTATGCGGTGTCGACCAAAGTTGGGCGCCGCATCGAAGTCGACGTCACCCGCACGGCGCGGATCAACGATGGCTTCGCCGTCAGCGGCACGCGCGCGGTGTTCGACTACAGCGCCGACGGCGTGCTCCGCTCGTTCGAGGCAAGCCTGCAACGGCTCGGCGTGGAGCGCGTCGATGCCCTGCTGTTGCACGACGTCGGCCGCCTCACTCACGGCGAGCGCCATGGGGCGATGTTGCGTCAAGCGCTGGACGAGGCGCTGCCCGCGATGGCCGCGCTGCGCGACGCCGGCGCGGTCGGCGCGATCGGCATCGGCGTCAACGAGATCGAGGTGTGCGAACAAATTCTGCCGCGTTTCGACCTGGACTGCATCATGCTCGCCGGTCGCTACACCTTGCTTGAATCCACGGCCGCGCTCGGCCTCTTCGCGCAGACGCAGGCGCGTGGGGTCGGCATGATCGTGGCGGGGCCGTACAACTCTGGCCTGCTCGGCGGCGCACAGGTGCCTGGATCGACCTACAACTACGCTCCGGTCGATGCGGCGACACTGGCGCGCGCGCGGAAGATCTACTCCATCTGCGCCGGTGCGGGCGTCGATGCCGGCGCTGCGGCCTTGCAGTTTCCGCTCGCACACCCGGCCGTGGCAGCGGTCGTCGCCGGATTGCGTTCGGCCGGCGAAGCCGACAGTGCGGCGGTGCGGCGCGATACGACGATTCCAGCAGCAATCTGGAACGAGCTGCGAGACGACGGCATCCTGGACCCTTCCGCTCCGGTGCCGCGCGCATGATCGTCGACGCACACCAGCACTTCTGGCGTCTCGACCGCGGCGACTATACATGGCTGACGCCGCAGCTCGGCGTGCTCTATCGCGACTACCTGCCGAACGATTTGGCCCCGCTGCATGCGCGTTTGGGCATCGGTGCGAGCGTGCTCGTGCAGGCCGCGGCGAGCGAAGCGGAGACGCACTATCTATTGGCGCTAGCGCGGCGGCACGAATCCATCGCCGGAGTGGTCGGCTGGACCGATTTCGCCACGAGCGACGCGCCGCAGCACATTGCCGCGCTGGTCGGGGCCGGCGGCGGGAAACTCAAGGGGCTGCGTCCGATGATCCAGGATATTGCCGATCCCGGCTGGATCGGCGATGCAAGACTCGATGCCGCGTTCGTGGCAATGGTCGAGCACGATCTCGCTTTTGATGCGCTGGTCAAGCCGATGCATCTGTCGAGGCTGCGCGAGCGCTTGTCGCGCCATCCGCAGCTGCGGGCCGTGGTCGATCATGCCGGCAAACCCGTGATTGCGGCCGGCGAGTTCGATGCCTGGGCGCGGGAGATCGAACGGCTCGCGAACACGACGGGGGCGTATTGCAAGTTGTCCGGCCTGTTGACCGAGGCGGCGCCGGGTACACCGGCAGAAACTTTTGCGCCTTGGGTCGAACACGTGTTCGCCTGCTTCGGGCCCGGCCGCGTGATTTGGGGCAGCGACTGGCCAGTGCTCAACCTCGTCGGCGACTATGCAGGCTGGTTCGAGCTTGCGCGCGAATGGACGTCGCGTCATGCGCCTGGCGGCGAACACGCGGTGTTCGGTGACAACGCCCTGCGTTTCTATCAACTGTGGGCATGAGCAACGGCGAACGAAGGGCGGTTCTTTTGAAGCGTCCATGCGTTTACGCATACTGAGGAGTGACGATGGTACGTATCCAAACAAGGGCGATGTCATGAGCGCACGGCTGCTGGGCAAGCGCTGCCTGATCACCGCCGCCGGTGCCGGCATCGGCCGCGAGAGCGCGCTGGCCTGCGCGCGCGAGGGCGCGCTGGTGATCGCCACCGACATCGACGCCGCAGCGCTGGCCGGCCTCGAACGCGAAGCGTCAGGCATCACGGCGAAACGTCTCGACGTGACCGATCCGGCTGCGATCGCTGCGCTGATCGCCGAGGCCGGTGCGATCGACGTGCTGTTCAACTGCGCCGGCTACGTGCATCAGGGCAGCATCCTCGATTGCGATGAGGCGGCTTGGCGGCGCTCGTTCTCGATAAACGTCGACGCGATGTATTTCCTGTGCAAGGCCGTACTGCCGGGCATGCTCGAGCGCGGGGGCGGCAGCATTGTCAACATGTCCTCGGTCGCATCGAGCATCAAGGGCGTGCCGAACCGCTTCGCCTACGGCGCGAGCAAGGCCGCGGTGATCGGATTGACGAAGGCAATCGCCGCCGACCATGTCGCGCGAGGCGTGCGCTGCAACGCGATCTGTCCGGGCACGATCAAGACGCCTTCATTGGCCGAACGCGTCAAGGCTCTCGGCGGCGACGAGAGCGCGGTCTGGAAAAGCTTCACCGATCGCCAGCCCATGGGACGCCTGGGCGACCCGCGCGAAATTGCGGCGCTCGTGGTGTACCTCGCTTCGGACGAGTCTTCGTTCACCACGGGGACGACGCACATCATCGACGGCGGCTGGTCGAATTGAGAATAACGATACGAGACACGACGACATGAAACTTCTGCGTTACGGCGAGTCGGGCCGCGAAAAGCCCGGCATTCTTGATGCGGGCGGCGCGATCCGCGACCTTTCCGGCGTGGTCGGCGACATCGCCGGCGACACGTTGACGAGCAGGGGGCTCGCGCGCCTGCGCGCGCTCGATCCTTCGAGCCTGCCCCGGGTCGAAGGCACGCCGCGGTTCGGCGCCGCGGTCGGGCAGGTCGGCAAGATGATCTGCGTCGGCCTCAACTACTCCGACCACGCGGCTGAGACCAACGCAAAAGTGCCGGAGATGCCGATCATCTTCATGAAGGCGACCACGGCGATCATGGGTCCGAACGACGACGTGGTAATTCCGCGCGGTTCGGTCAAGACCGACTGGGAGGTGGAACTCGGCGTGGTCATCGGCGACGTCGCGCGCGACGTATCGCGCGAGGCCGCGCTGGCCCATGTCGCCGGCTACTTGGTCGTCAACGACTTGTCCGAGCGCGAATTCCAGCTCGAGCACTGCGGCCAGTGGGTCAAGGGCAAGAGCTGTGACACGTTCGGGCCGATCGGGCCGTACCTCGTCACGCGAGACGAGGTGCCCGACGCGCAGAATCTCGCGATGTGGCTCGAAGTCAACTGCCATCGCTACCAGGACGGCAACACGAAGACGATGGTGTTCGACGTGGCCCATCTCGTCAGCCACATCAGCCGCTACATGACGCTGATGCCGGGCGACGTGATCTCGACCGGCACGCCGCCGGGCGTCGGCCTCGGCCAGAAGCCGCCGGTATACCTAAAGCCCGGCGACACGATGCGGCTCGGCGTCGAGGGCCTGGGCGAACAGCGTCAGCGCGTGGTCGCCTCGGTTAGATCGTAAAAATATACAAATACCATAGTAAACAAAATCACGGATTGGACCTGTCATGAAAATCACCGCATTGGACGCTTACGACGTGCGCTTCCCGACTTCGCGCCAGCTCGACGGCTCGGACGCGATGAATCCCGACCCCGACTACTCGGCCGCTTACGTCGTGCTGCGCACCGACGATCCGGCCGGGTTGGCCGGCTACGGCCTCGTGTTCACGATCGGCCGCGGCAACGACGTGCAGACCGAGGCGATCCGCGTGCTCGATCATCTGATCGTCGGCCGCGACGTCGACGAAGTGCTCGGCGACCTCGGCGCGTTCGCGCGCAGCCTGACTTCCGATTCGCAGCTGCGCTGGCTCGGGCCGGAGAAAGGCGTGATCCACATGGCGATCGGCGGCGTCGTCAACGCCGTGTGGGACATGGCCGCGCGCCGCGCCGGCAAGCCGCTGTGGCGCTTCATTGCCGAGATGAGCCCGGAGCAGATCGTTGCGCAGATCGATTTCCGCTATCTGAGCGATGCGCTGACGCCGGAGGAAGCGCTGAAAATCCTGCGCGACGCCGAAAGCGGCAAAGCCGCGCGCATCGCCGAGTTGATCGAGCGCGGCTATCCGGCCTACACGACTTCGCCGGGCTGGCTCGGCTATGCCGACGAAAAGCTCGTGCGCCTCGCCAAGGAAGCCGTCGCCGAGGGCTTTCGCACGATCAAGCTCAAGGTCGGTCTCGATGTCGAGGCCGACGTGCATCGCTGTCGTCTCGCGCGGCAAGCGATCGGGCCGGATATCGCGTTGGCGATCGACGCGAACCAGCGCTGGGACGTGGCGCCTGCGATCGCTTGGCTCAATCGCCTGAAGGAATTCGGCATCGCCTGGATCGAGGAGCCGACCAGCCCGGACGATGTGCTTGCACATGCGGCGATCCGCAGCGGCGTCGCGCCGATGCCGGTGTCGACCGGCGAGCACACGCAGAACCGCGTGATCTTCAAGCAACTGCTCCAGGCGCAGGCGGTGGACCTGATCCAGATCGACGCGGCGCGCGTCGGCGGCGTCAACGAGAACCTCGCCATCCTGCTGCTCGCAGCCAAGTTCGGCGTGCGCGTGTTCCCGCATGCGGGCGGCGTCGGCCTGTGCGAACTCGTGCAGCATCTGGCGATGGCCGATTTCGTCGCGATAACGGGAAAGATGGATGACCGCGCGATCGAGTTCGTCGACCACCTGCATGAGCATTTCGTCGATCCCGTCCGTGTCCGCGGCGGACGCTATCTTGCGCCGACCGCGCCCGGATTCTCCGCGCAGATGCATGCGGCTTCGGTCAGCGCGCATCTGTTTCCCGATGGTGAGGCTTGGAGCGAAGCCGATGCCACGTCCGTTCGTCGATTTGCTTGAGGCGGCACGGCGGCGCCTGCCGCGCCTCCTGTTCGATTACATCGACGGCGGCTCGTATGCCGAGGTGACGATCCGGCGCAACGCCGCCGACCTGGACGCGATTGCGCTGCGTCAGCGCGTGTTGCGCGGCGTGGAGGAGTTGTCGCTGTCGACTCCGCTGTTCGGCCACGAGCTGTCGATGCCATTACTGCTCGCTCCGGTCGGCTTTGCTGGCATGTATGCGCGCCGCGGCGAAATCCAGGCCGCGCGCGCGGCGCAGGCGGCGGGTGTGCCGTTCTGCTTGTCGACGCTGAGCATTTGCAGTCTCGAAGAAGTCGCCGCGACGGTGAGCGCACCGGTCTGGCTCCAGGTCTATCTGCTGCGCGACCGCGGCTTCTGCGCCGATCTGATCGAGCGTGCGAAAGCGGCGAAATGCGCGGCGCTGATTTTCACCGTCGACATGACGATTCCCGGCGCGCGCTATCGCGACCTGCGCTCGGGCATGTCCGGCCCCGGTGGCGCGCGTGGCGCCGCGATGCGTGCCTGGCAGGGCGTCACGCGACCGGCGTGGCTGTGGGATGTACAATTGCGCGGCGGCCGGCTTCGCTTCGGCAATATTCCACCTGGCGTCGTCGCCGATACCGGTTTCGGCGGCTTCGCGAACTGGTTCGCGCGCAACATCGACGCAAGCTTGACCTGGAAGGATTTCACCTGGCTGCGCGAGCGCTGGAGCGGGACTATCCTGGTCAAGGGCCTGCTCGACCGCGACGATGCGCGCGCGGCACTCGCCGCGGGCGCCGACGGCATCATCGTTTCCAATCACGGCGGCCGCCAGCTCGATGGCGCGCCGTCGACCGTCGCCGCGCTGCCGGCGGTCGTCGGGGAAGTCGGCGGACGCGTGCCCGTGCTCGCCGACGGCGGTGTACGTTCCGGTCTGGACATCCTGCGTTTGCTCGCGCTCGGCGCCGACGCCTGCTTGATCGGCAAGGCTTGGGCGTACGCGCTCGGCGCGGCAGGCGAGGCCGGCGTCACCGAGTTGCTGCAAACCCTGCGCGCCGAACTCGCCGTCGCAATGGCGCTGACCGGCTGTACCGACGTCCGCGAAGCGAGCCGCGAGCTGCTGGCGCGCTGATTCCGCCGGGAGAGGAAACCATCCGAGGCATGTTCGCTGGATTGGCCGCCTGCAAGCGGGTCGCTCGCGGAGATGAAAAAAAACCGGCCTTGCGGCCGGAAGGGTGAGGGCTCACCGAATCGATTCGACTGCCGCACGCCGGTGCGCAAGCGGACGCTCAACGCCGCAGCACGGATGAACACCGAACTTCGCGCCTTGGAACCAGGCGCGCGCCTCGAGGTTCTCCGGCGACGGCGCGTATGTCGAAGCGGGCGCCGTCGTCGCGCCGGGTGCGTTGGCGGCGAGCGCCAGGCTCGATCCTACGCAAAGCAGCGCAGCGCAGATCGTCCGCGTCAGCGACCAGTTTTTGTTCGACTGAACTTTCATCAGCGCGACTTCTTGCGGGTGGACAGGGCGGCTTGCAGCGAGAAGACCGGCTGCATCGGCACCCATTTCTCGCCATGCCCAGCGAACGGCAGCGGCTGCTGGAATTTCCACATGAGTTCTTCCCAGGCCTGCACGCGCGGATCGGCCGCGTCGGCGGCGGTCTTGGCCGCGGCGGAAAAGTCCTCGGCCACGTCCATCGCCAGTACGAGGCGGTTGCCAGCGCGAAATATTTCGAGATTGTCGATGCCGGCTGCAAGGATCGAGTCGACGATCTCGGGCCAGACGTTTTCCGGCCGGTGCCAATGCTCGTATTCGGCGATCAGCGCGGGATCGTCCTTGAGGTCGAGGGCGAAATGCAGGCGCGGCATGGCTCAGCGTCCCACGCCGTGCATGTCGCGCAGGGCGAAGGCGAGCACCGCGGCGAAGCACAGCGCCGGCACGATCATCGAAAGATGGATGCCGCTTGCGTCCGACACTGCGCCCATCAACGCGGTGAGCACTGCGCCGCCGATGATCGCCATGACGAGGAAGGACGAGCCGAGCTTGCGGTCGTCGTCGTCGAGGCCGCTCAGGCCGGTGGCGAAGATGGTCGGGAACATCACCGACATGAAGAAGCTGGCCGCGACCAGCGCGTACACACCGCTCCAGCCCGGCAGCGCGATCGCGACCGCGCAGAGCGCCATGTTGATCGCGGCGAAGATCGCGAGCAGGCGCACCGGGGCGACGACGCGCATCAGCGCGGTGCCGGCGAAGCGGCCGAGCACGAACGCGAAGAGGGATGCGAGGAGAAAGTCCGCCGCGCTTTTTTCCGGCGTGCCTGGCAGCGTGCCCTGGATGTAGCGGATCAGATAGCTCCAGATGCCGACCTGCGCGCCGACATAGAAGAACTGCGCGACCACGGCGAAGACGAAATGGCCGTTGCGCAACAGGCGGCCGATATGCCTGACGCCGCTGCCGGAGTCGGCGGCGTGGTCGGCGGTGGCCGGAAAGCGCGAGCGCGCAATCAGCACCGCCCAGAGTACGACGATCGCGCCGATCACGAGGTAAGGGGTCTGTACCGCGGCCGACTCCGCGGCGTAATAGGCTTCGCGCGCGGCCGGCGCCATCACCGCGAGTTCCGCCGGCGTGTGTTCGACGCCGGAGAAGATGAAATGCTTGCCCACCAGCACGCCGGTGATCGAGCCGAGCGGATTGAACGACTGCGCGAGATTGAGGCGGAAGGCTGCGCTCTGCGGCGGCCCGAGCACGGTGACCAGCGGGTTGGCCGAGGTTTCCAGGAAGGCGAGGCCGCTGGCGATCACGAACAGCGCGAGCAGGAACAAACCGTAGGCGTGCTGCGCCGCCGCCGGGTAGAACAGGAACGCACCGGCTGCGTACAGCGCGAGCCCGGTCAGCAGCGCGCCCTTGTAGCCGAACCGGCGCATGCACACGCCGGCCGGGATGGCGAGCAGGAAATAGCCGAGATAGAACGCGCTCTGCACGAGGCCGGCCTGGAAGTCCGACAGCTCGAACGCCTTTTTGAACTGCTTGATCAGGATGTCGTTGAGGTTGTTCGCCATGCCCCAGAGAAAGAACAGGCTGACGATCAGGACCAGGGTGACGAGCGCGGCGCGCTCGAGGCCGGCCGGCGGCGGCGCGGCGGTGCTGTCCGTGTAATGCATCGATCACCTCCCGAAGATCGGCTGCGTGGTATCGTATTCGTACAGTCGCAGACTAACGCATGATGCCATTGAGTTGCAAATATGCAATTCTGTTTCTTGAATGATCCTCACGCCTAATCGGGAAAATCCGCTTGACCGCCAAACCGAAATACCGTGCGCCGGCGCTCGACAAGGGTCTGGACATCCTCGAACTGCTCGCGCGCACGCAAGGCCCTCTGAGCATGACCGAAATCGCCGGCGGCGTCGGCTACTCCAAGGGCGAAATCTTTCGCATGCTGCAGGTGCTCGAAGAGCGTAACTACATCACGCGCAACGGCAACGACGTAGGCTACACATTGACCAACCGCTTGTTCATGCTCGGCATGGAGCAGCCGCAGAACAAGTCGCTGGTCGAGGCGGCGCTACCGGTGATGCACCGGTTGGCTGACGAAACCTTCCATCCCTGCCATCTCGTCGTCGCCTCGGAGGAACAGATCGTTGTCATCGCCCGCGTCGACGCACCCAGCGACCTCGGCTTCGTCGTGCGCATCGGTCATCGCCGCCCGCTGGCACATTCCAATTCTGGCCTGGTGCTGTTCGCGTTCCAGAACCATGCTGTGCGTGAACGCTGGCTGGCATTGCTCGACGCCTCGGACCCAAGCTTCCGCAAGAAGAATTTCATCGACCGCGCCGACCTCGTACGCCAGCAGGGCTACTCCACCCAACCCAGCGAGGCGGTTGAGGGCATCATCGATCTCTCGGCGCCGGTGCTGGTGCGCGGCCAAGCAGTGGGCGCCCTGACCATTCCCTTCATCGACACGCATCCTCCTCGCGTATCGATGAAGCGTGCGGCGGACAAGCTGCGCGAAGCGGTGGCTGACATTTCCGCGAATATGCATTGAACGCGCACAAACAGCATATTTCGAGTGCTGGGCGCATGCGGATGAGGTGTGTCGGCCTCGGTTTTTCCAAATGCGGCGCAACGTGGGCGCTTCGGTATTGAAAGTAGCTGCAACAAAGTCGAGCGTGGTGTCGGGCGCGGGCAGCAGGTAGTACTTCAGCGTTTCCACGTAGGGCCAGCTTTCCTGCGAATCCTTCTGCTGCTTCGTCATCTCGCTTTCGAGCGCGGCAAAGCCGGTGGCGCCGCGACACCGGCGTGCGGAGTCCCCGAACATCTGCGGAACTTCAGTTGCTTCGCAGCGCTGCGGCTAGCGCACGCACTCGCGCAACGTCCGTCTGCAGGAAATCCGGTTCCAATCCCGGCAGGTCGGTGCGGCGCAGGTGCATGCCAGAGCGGTGTTCTCCGCTGGCGGATCCGTGGCATTCGGTGACGCCGGTGCGCGCGAGGAGCTCGCGCACGTTGTCGGCATTGATGCCGCCGCCGGCCATGATGGCGATGCGTCCCGCGGCCTGCCGCACCAATTGCGCGAGGGCGTCCGCGCCTTCAGGGGCGCTTTGCGCACCACCCGAGGAGAGGACGCGTTTGCAGCCGAGTCCGATGATCGCTTCCAGCGAAGCTTTGCGGTCGCGTGCCGCATCGAAAGCCCGATGGAAGGTGCTGTCCAATGGTCCGGCCGCATCGATCAGGCGGCGGCACAACGCGACGTCGATGTCGCCGTCGGCATCCAGGGCGCCGATCACGACGCCGTCGGCGCCGGCCTGCACGCAGGCGGCGATATCGCGCAACATCGTGGCGACCTCGGCGTCGTTGTAGAGGAAGTCGCCGCCTCGCGGGCGGATCAGCACGTGAATAGGGATGCGCAACCGCTTGCGCGCCTCGGCAAGCGTGCCGTACGAGGGCGTGGTGCCGCCTTCGCGCAGGTTGGCGCAGAGTTCGACGCGGTCCGCCCCTCCTTCCTGCGCGGTGACGGCAGAGCCAATCGAGGCGGCGGCGATTTCGAGCAATGGACCCGAATGGCGCTGAGGGTTATCTGGCGTCGTCATGCTGTTGCGGATTGAAACGATCCAAGCGAGGTGCCGAACTCTATCACTCGCGGTCGAGTTCGCGAACTGCCTGGTCGACATGCCGTTCGCGTGAGTGCCGACGCCGATTTCAGGGAAAGTGCTGCGGTTGCGCAACCGTGTCCGTGGTGCGAGAATTCGATATAGATATGAAATTACATTTTGTATTTGAAATATGCTAGAGTCCGCAACCGTGCCGCAGTGGCTCGAATTTTCGTACTTGGGGAGGTAGATATGAGCAGATGGGAAAAGGTGCTTCTGGTTGCCGTCGTCGTGTGCGGAAAGGTCTGGGCGGCCGAGGCTGCTCCCGCCTCTTCGACGGTTTCAAAGGACGCGAATCCAGCAGCGGTTGGTCCGGAACACGGTTCTTCCACACAGAATCCGGACCAGGTCAACGCAAACGAGAGCGCGGAGAACGAGAAGAAGTCGCAGGAGCCGGTTGCCATGGGCACGGTCACCGTCACCGGCATTCGCGAGAGCCTCAATTCGGCGATCTCGATAAAGCAACTGGCCGACAGCGTGGTCGATGCGATCAACGCCGAGGACGTCGGCAAGTTCCCCGACGTCAACGTCGCCGAATCGGTGCAACGCATTTCCGGCGTGCAGGTCAACCGCTCGCGCGGCGAGGCGCAAACCGTCAACATCCGCGGATTGCCGGCCAACTTCACCCTGAGCACCTTCAACGGCGGAACCTTGCCGAACGCGTTGTCGAATGCGGACCAGGTTTCCACGCGCGCGTTCGATTTCACCATCCTGCCTGCGGAGTTCATACGGACCCTGGAGGTCTACAAGACGCCCACGGCCGATCTGGAGGAGGGCGGGCTTGCCGGCATGGTCAACGTGAAAACGCCGCACGCCTTCGATATCCGCAAGCGCGTGCTGTCGGTTTCGGTGCAGGGTGAAAACGAATCGAATTCCGGAAAAACGTCGCCGCGCGCATCCGCGCTCTACTCCGACATCTTCGCCGACGGGCGCCTGGGCCTGACCTTCGGCGCGGCTTACTCCAAGCGCGATCCAGAGACGCACTCGTTCGAAGGGGACTATGTGTCCGCCACGGAGGCGAGCGGCATCCCGCCCGGCGGCGGCCCGGACGATTTGAACGGCAACGGAGTCATCGAGCCGTCGCAGCGCGTGCGCATTCCCAGCACGGTCTTCTACAACATGTACACCGAGAGCCGCAAGCGCGGCAGTGCGATCGGCTCGCTGGAGTACAAGGCCAACGATGCGCTGAAGCTGTATGCGGACGGTTTCTACAGCCGGCTCGACGTCGACGCCGTGAAGCACGAGAACATCAGCTTCTTCAGCAATTCCGCGACCGTGGTACCGGCCGGAATCACGGTGCAGAACCTCGAAGGGCTGCAGACGGCGACGCAATTCCAGGTCAACGGCCTCGATCTTCGCGGCGGCGGCCGCTACGAGGACCGCCACGGAGATCTGTATTCGGTCACCGGCGGCGCGAAGTTCGAGCCGTATGGCTGGTCGACCACGCTGGAGGGCACCTACTCGAAGTCGACGCAGGAACGCAGCAACGTCAATCTCGCCACGATCGCCAACGGCTACGGCTTGTTCGATGCGCGCGGCGGCGGCGATCTGGCCAGCGTGACCTATCTCAACGGGTTCGACCAGGCGCGCCTGGACCCGAACAATTTCCGCATTGCCAGCTTGAACGGAGAATTCCTCCGCCACAGCAAGGACGAGTTGTACAGCCTGAAATTCGACGCCAAGCACGATCTGTCCGACCAAGGGCTCACGAGCATCCGCTTCGGCGCGCGCTATTCGAACCGGAGCCAGTACCAGGACAACAACCGCCTGGTCGTGAGCGCGGCAGCCCTTTCCAAGTTGTTCGGCGGATTGCCCGTCGGCCCGATTGCCGGTTCGGTGAGCGCGGCGCCGTTCATGGGGTTGATCCGTCCAGGGAACGGCACCTATATGGACAGCTACGACGGCAGTGCGGTGTTCCCGACCCAGTGGCTCGGCGCCGATACCCGCAGCCTGCTCGGCAGGTTTTCCGACGATCAGTTCATCGGCGCGGGCAGCTTCACGAACGACCCCACTGGCATCGTCGACGTCAAGGAGAAGACTTTCGCCGGTTACTTCCGCGCGGATTTCGGCTGGGGACCACTCAGTGGCAACGCCGGCGTTCGCGTCGTAAAGACCTGGCAGGATACCGTCGGCGTGAGTCCGGACCTTTCCAAGATCACGCTCGAGCCGGATGCCGGCAACGTGACGACCGTCCCCAGCGCGCAGCCGATCAGTGTGAGCCGCGCGTATACCGATTTCCTGCCGAGCCTGAATCTGAAGTACGACGTGACGGAAGACTTCATCCTTCGCGCATCGGCCTCGCGAACGATGGCACGCCCGAACTTGACCGATGTCTCTCCGTCGACCGTGGCGAGCGGAGTCAATCTCACCATCAGCAGAAACAATCCTTATCTCGATCCTTTCCGTTCCAACAATTTCGACCTGACCGCGGAATGGTATTTCCAGACGGGCGGCCTGGTCGGCGCCTCGGCGTTCTACAAGGATCTGAAATCGTTGATCCGTACCGAAACGACGGTGCAGTCGTTCCCGATCACGGTGATCCGCTCCAGCGGAGCGACGAGCACGACCAATATCGATTTCAGCGTGAGCCGCCTGATCAACGGCAGCGGCGTGCAGGTCAAGGGCCTCGAGGTCTATTATCAACAGGCGTTCACGGGGCTGCCGGGGCCGTTCGACGGATTGGGCACGCTGCTCAACTATACCTACATCGACAACTCCGATCCCACCCAACTCACCGCTGCTTCACGCAACAATTTCAATGCGACGGTGTACTACGAAAAAGGACCGGTCGGTGCGAGGCTTTCGTATGCATGGCGCGGCGGTTTTCTGCTTACTCCGCAACAATCGTTCAACATGGGCGTGAAGACGATGCCTTATGGCACGCTGGACGGCAGCCTGAGCTACAAGGTGAACGATCGGTTCTCGCTGGTTCTCGAAGGTCAGAATCTGCTGGACCGGGCCGAAGTGCAGAGATACACGACCGGACTGCCATTCGCCTACATCGATGCCGGACGCCGCGTTCTTCTCGGCGGAAGGTTTGCGCTCTGAACCGATGAATACGGGCGACCGCCAGGAAGTACCTCCGGGCATGCGCCGAATTGTCGGTGGGGAATTTCGCATGGGCAGCGAGCGGTTCTATCCCGAAGAAGGTCCCGAGCGTGTCGTCGGCGTGGGCGATTTCTGGATCGACTCCACTCCCGTCACCAATCGCGAATTCGCCCGGTTTGTACGGGCGACGGGATATCGAACCTTGGCGGAGGCGCCGCTGAATCCGCGCGACTATCCGGGCGTGGAAAGCGGACTGCTGCGAGCAGGTTCGCTCGTCTTCACACCGACCACGGAGCCTGTCGAGCTAGACGATCCGGGACTGTGGTGGAATTTCGTTGTCGGGGCCGAGTGGCGCCATCCATTCGGTCCCGGCAGCGACCTGGACGGGCTCGATGAGCATCCCGTCGTGCACGTCGGCCATGCCGATGCGTCCGCCTTCGCGCGCTGGGCCGGCAAGCGCCTGCCGACCGAAGCGGAATGGGAATATGCCGCGCGCGGTGGCCTTCACGGCGCGGACTATGCCTGGGGTGACGAACTTGCTCCAGGCGGGCGCGCGATGGCGCGTATCTGGGAAGGCGACTTCCCGTGGCGCAATACCGCAGCGGCGGACAGGACACGTACGAGCGCCGTCGCCAACTATCCGGCGAACGGCTACGGCCTGTACGACATGATCGGCAACGTGTGGGAATGGACTGCGGATCGGTATACCGCCCGCACTACGGCGAAATCCGGATGCTGCACGTCGTCGCGCGAGGAACCCGCCCCCGGTCAGGCGGAGTCCTATGTCGTCAAGGGCGGTTCGCATTTATGTGCGCCGGAATATTGCCGGCGCTATCGGCCAGCGGCGCGTCAGCCGCAGACAAACGACACCACCACTTCGCACATCGGCTTCCGCTGCGTTGTCGATACCTGAATGCCTGTCTTCGGAGACAAACGCAAATGAGCAAGCTATCCCGTCGTGAGTTCGTTCGCACCCTGTGCGCATCGGCACTCTTTCTCGGCGCCGCGGGAAAGGCCACCGCAAAAGGCGGCAGCAGGAAGCCCAATATCGTCTACATCCTCGTGGACGACATGGGCTGGGGCGATATCAAGGCCTACAACGCGCATTCGGCCATTCCCACGCCGAATTTGGACAAGCTGGCCGCGCAAGGCATGCGCTTCACCGACATGCACGCACCATCTGCGGTCTGCACGCCTTCGCGCTATGGAATTCTCACCGGGCGATATTGCTGGCGTTCGCGCCTCAAGAGCGGCGTGCTGTACGGCTACGATCCAAGCCTGATCGAGGATGGACGTCTGACCGTTGCCGGCATGCTGGCGAAGGCGGGTTACTACACCGCCGGCGTCGGCAAATGGCATCTCGGCTTGGGTGCCGGCGAGAAGACCGACTATTCCAAGCCACTGACGCCGGCGCCGACCGATCACGGATTCCAGTATTACTTCGGCATTCCCGCCTCCCTGGACATGGCGCCGTACCTGTACTTCGAGAACGACCGCGCGGTGTCGCTGCCGACGACCGAGACGAAGGGGGAAAACGAGCGTCGCGGAGTGTTCTGGCGCGCAGGTGCGATGGCGCCCGATTTCAAGCTCGAACAGGTCGTGCCGACTCTGACGCAAAAAGCGGTGGACATCATCCACAGTCGGGCGAAAACGCAAGCGCAGCCATTCTTCCTGTATTTCTCCCTGCCTTCCCCGCATACGCCGTGGCTGCCGTTGCCCGAATATCGCGGCAAGTCGCATGCGGGCGACTACGGTGACTACGTCTGCGAAACCGATGCGATGGTGGGGCGCATTCTCGATGCGCTCGGCGAAGCCGGTTTGGCCGAGGACACACTGGTCGTTTTCACCAGCGACAACGGCGCCGACTGGAAGGAATCGGACATCGATTCCTATGCGCATCGCGCCAACGCCGGCTGGCGCGGACGCAAGGCGGACGCGTGGGAAGCGGGGCACCGCGTGCCTTTCATCGTGCGCTGGCCGGGCCACGTGCGGGCCGGTGCGGTGTCGGCCGAGTTGGGCTCACTGGCCGATTTCATGGCAACCACCGCGGCGGTACTGAACATTCCATTGCCCGACGATGCGGCCGAAGACAGTTACAATTTGTTGCCTGCGCTGGAGCAAACCAATCGCCATCCGATCCGGGCCACGATCGTCGATCACTCGCTGGAAGGGATGTTCACCATCCGCGAGGGAAATTGGCAGTTGATTCTCGGCTTGGGGTCGGGCGGTTTCACCGAACCGGTTCGCGTCGAGCAAAAGCCAGGCGGCCCCGCCGGGCAGCTTTACGATCTGGCGAGCGATCCGGGGCAGGTATACAACCTGTACGATGCGCGCCCCGACATCGTGAAACGCCTGAGTGCATTGCTCGAAGAATACAAACGGGCCGGACGTACACGCCCGCGGAGCGGTTGACTGGTTGCTTGTAACGAATTCCCCGAGGTTGCTGCATGTCTGAGGAGACCTGAAGGTGCTCATGAGAAAGCTCGCCGCTTTTGCCGGCGCCTGTTTTATGGCCGGCTTATCCGGTTCGACATCGGCTGCCGGCGCGGTGCGCGGTTCGACGACGTCACCGGCTCCTCCGATCGCGTCCGTTTCCGGCGATCCTGCGCTTTCCCCTCGGCTCGAAGCATGGCGCAAGCTCGGCTTCGGCATGTTCGTGCACTGGGGCCTGTATTCCGAACTCGGCGGCGTCTGGCAAGGCAAGCCGGTGACGCGCGGCTATTCGGAACAGATCCAGAGCTTCGCGAACATTTCGTCCGCGGACTACGCGAAGGTGGCTGAGCGCTTTACCGCGACGAAGTTCGACGCCGATGCGATCTGCGCGCTGGCGAAAGACGCGGGCGCGCGCTACATCGTCGTCACCAGCAAGCATCACGACGGCTTCGCGATGTTCGACACGAAGTCGACCGACTACAACATCGTCAAGCGCACGCCGTTCGGCAAGGATCCGCTCAAGCTGCTGTCGACCGCCTGCCGCAAGATCGGGCTCGGCTTCGGCGTGTACTTCTCGTTGGTCGACTGGTATGCGGGACATGCATTCGATCCGGACAACAATAATCCGATCCCGGTTTCGATGGAGCCGTTGATCGAGCAGCAGTTGCGCGAGTTGATGACGAATTACGGAACGATCGCGGAAGTCTGGTTCGACATGTCCGCACCGACGCCGGAGCAGAGCAGGAAATTCGCCGCGATCGTGCGCGAGTTGCAGCCGCAGGCCGCGATCAACGGGCGCATCTGGAACAATGTCGGCGACTTCGTCACGCTCGGCGACAATCAGGCACCGCCGCCGGGCCTGCAGCCGCCGTTCGAAGTTCCGGCGTCGATCTATCACGAGACTTGGGGCTATCGCAGCTGGCAGAAGCGCGAGGACGCCGCAGGCAAGGTGCGCGAGCTCGTGCGTGGCCTCGCCGAGGCACGCGCACACGGCGGCAACTACCTGCTCAACATCGGGCCGATGGGCGATGGCTCGGTCGTGCCGTTCGAGGCGCAAGTGCTGCGCGGCATCGGTGCGTGGTTGCGCGCGCATCCGGGCGCGCTCGATGTCGGACATCCGGCTTTGGCTGAAAAAGTTGCGGTCGCTGCACCGGACGGTTCGATACGGATCGCACGCAAAGATTGGTCTGCGGGGACAAGCTTTGGTTTTCGCAACGGCTACACGACGCAGTATCCGACGACGGTGGTGTTGTCGGCCGCTGTCTCCTCGCCGACGGCACGCACGGTCATGTTGCATTTCGAAGGCGGTAGCTCGCCCGCCAACGCTCGCTATCGCATCACGATTGGCGATCAGGTGCGTGATCAGGGCGAAGCACAAGGGCTTTCCACAGACTTCGGGCCGTTCGAGTTGCCTGCAGCGCACACTCTGCCGTTGACGATACGCTTGGTGCAGCCGGCGTTTCCTGCGCAAGACATGCAGCTGAATTTCGATGCTGTACAACTGCGGCCTGTCTCGGCCAAGAAGGAATCCGCACCTTGAATGTTTGCCGTCGCAGCTTTCTTGCCTCCGTCGTGATTGATTGCCGGTGATGTCGCACCGGGGCGCGCGCATGCGGCGACCGATACCCCGGCACTGCCGCGACCGACGCTGAGGCAGTTGCCACGTTCATCGATCGCGAGTGGGGACTTGGCAACCAAGACCCGATGATCTCCAACCCGACCGCGCTCAATGCGCGCCAGGTCGGCGCGGGCAATGATTCTGACGGCAAAGCACCACGATGGTTTCTGCCTGTTTCCGACCAAGGCGACGAAGCACTCGGTGGAAAGCAGCTCGTGGCGCGGCGGCAAGGCGACGCCGTACGCGAGTTCGTCGAGGCTTGCCGTGCGGAGAGCCTGTGTCTCGACCCGTACTGCTCGCCGTGGGATCGCAACTTGCCGGCCTGAGGCGGCGTCATCGGCGCCTGTTTGTATGTGGACAACGACGTCGGCGGCGTCACGTCCACCGGCGTCGGCGAGGAGGTGATTCGCACGGTCGGCAGCTTCCTCGTCGTCAAGCTGATGCGTCAGGGGCGCTCGCCGCAGCAGGCTTGCGAGGAAGCCCTGCGGCGCATCGTGCACCGGACATGAAGACTGCGAAGGACCTGCAGGTCGGGTTTCCTGCGCTTAGCCGCGCGGGCGAAGTTGGGGCCTATGCGACCCAGAAAGGTTTCAGCTACGCTGTCTGCGATGCCGAAAAGCAGGATGCGCTGTTGCCGTCGGCCGGCACGATGTGGATCGCGCCGCGATCGCGCAACTGAGCAGCGGGAAATTTCAGCGATCGATAACCCGTGTTGTGCTTGAATATGGCCTCCTCCCCGTCGGCCCCGGCATGGAGGGTGAATGTCGCGTTGGCTGTGGCATGGCGTCATTTGCATTCTCGGCTGCGGTATCTTCGAAAGCGCGGCCTGCGGGCAGATCGTGTATGCGCGCGATGCCGGGCAAACCGCCACGCCGGTTCTTGCCGAAAGCGATCCCGCTCCCTCCGCCGCGGATGGCAGTCCCGAACCGGAGAGCCTGGTCTCGCTGGATTACCTCAAGTTGATCTGGGCCGATGCCGGGGAAACCGCTTACGCGCCGTTTCGCTGGAATGCGGACGACTGGCGCGAGGCTGGCTTGATCGGCGGCGTCGTCGTCCTCACCGCCGCAGTGCTCGACAGGCCGATCCGCACGGCCGTGCAGCACGGCCGCTCGGCGTCGTCGGACAGGTTCTTCACGCGCGTGCAGCGCTTCGGCACCAAGCAGTACGGTCTGCCGGTGCTGGCCCTGTTCTACGGATACGGCGAACTGCGCGGCAACTACGAAGCGCAGGCGGTCGCGCTGGACGGATTGTCGGCTAGCCTGATCAGCGCGCTGGTGACTTCGAGCATCAAGGGCATCGTCGGACGCGCGCGGCCGTACACGTGGCTGGGGCCGCATCATTTCAGTCCGTTCCAGGGCAACTATTCGTTTCCTTCCGGGCATGCGACGGGCGCATTCACGTTCGCGTCCGTCATCGCGACGCATTACGACTCGGTTTGGGTCGATGCGACGGCCTATGGCGTCGCGGGACTCGTCGCCGCGGCGCGCGTGCGTCTCGACGCGCACTGGACCTCGGATGTAATCGCCGGTGGATTGATCGGCGGGCTGATCGGTCACCACCTGGTCCAGTTCAACCGCGAGCTGCGCGCGACGCATTCGTCGATGGCGCCCGCGCTCGAAACCGACGGGCAACAGCTGATGTTGACGTGGCGGTTCTGATCCCCGCACGAGCGCATCCGCGTCGCACATGAGGGAGCCGGGCACGATCCACCGACGCAGCGCTGCTGGTCAGGTATCTGCTGCAGGTGGGCCGGATGTCGCCGACGCCAGCCGCGCAAAGCGCTGCGCCGCGGCGGCGCGCGCGCCGTCGTTGTCGTGGCGCAGCGCCCAGTCCGCGTGGCGCGCCTGCAGGCTCGACGCGAGGCTTTGCGCGAAGGCGAAGGCGAGGTCGCGCGCGCTGGCTTCGAGCGCGTCGCGATCGTGTGCGAGCGATTGCAGCCTCGCGCCGGCCTGCGCGGTGCACGCAACGGCAGCGCGCACGCAAGCTGCGAGTTCGGCGGATTCGATCTGCGCATGCCATTGCGCCTGCGCGTCGAGCAGCGTCTGCGCGCCATCCGCGCCGCGCAGCGCGCGCAGGAAATCGAGCGCGAGCACGTTGGTCGTGCCTTCCCAGATCGGGAACACCTGCGCGTCGCGCAGCAATTGCGGGATGCCGGTGTCCTCGAGATAGCCGGCGCCGCCGAAGCATTCGCAGGCTTCGGACGCGATCGCGACCGCGAGCTTGCCGGTCCACAGTTTCGCGAGCGGTGTGAGCAGGCGCAGCAGATCGAGCTGCGCCTCGTTCGCCTTGTCCGCTTGGGCGAGGCCGAGCAGTTCGACGACGTGGAAGGTGAGGTGAAACGCCGCTTCGAACTGCGCGCGCAGGTTCGCCAGCGTCGCGCGGTGCAGCGGTTGTTCGGCGAGCGGCTTGCCGAACGCGCGGCGACGCTGCGCGTAGTCTTCGGCGAGGGCGAGCGCACGGCGCATCGTCGCCGTCGCGCAGACCGCGTTCCAGGTGCGCGTGACATTGAGCATCGGCGCGATCGCGCGCACGCCGTGGTCCGCCGCGGCAACGAGACGCGCCGGTGCGCCGTCGAGATGGATCTCCGCGGTCGGCAGCTCGCGCGTGCCGAGCTTGTGCTTGAGCCGGTCGAGCGTGACGCCCTGCCAGCGGCCCTGCACGTCGCGCGGCTCGAGATAGAACAGGGCGAGGCCGTCGGCGCCGGGCGGCGCGCCTTCGGGCCGCGCGAGGGCGAGGGTCATCTGCGCGTTGATCGCGGAGGTGAACCATTTGCGGCCGTACAGCCGCCATTGGCCGTCGACGAGGCGCGCGACGGTTTCGCTGTGCGAGACGTCGGAGCCGCCCGTGTTCTCGGTCATCCACTGGCCGCTGATCCAGTGCTGCACCGGATCGCGGCTCAGCAGGTGCGGCAGCGCGTGCGCGGCGAGTCCGGCATTGCCCGACGCCTTGATCGCCGTCGCCGCGCCGTCGCTCATCGCGAGCGGACACGAGTGGAACTCGCTCGCGCAATGGTACAAGTATACAAGTGCGAACTGGTGCACGCGCGCCGCGGCACCGTGCGTCGTTTCGTGGCCGGCGGCGACGAGGCCGTGGCGCGCGGCGAGCGGCGCCGCGGCGCGCCAGGCGCGCGTGAGTTCGATGCGGTCGACGCGCTCGCCCCAGGCGTCCCAATGCGTCAGCGCCGGTTCCTCGTCGACGTGCGCGCGCGCCGCGGCCCAGGCGTCGGCGGCGAACTGGCCGAGCGCGTCGAGGTCGGGTTCGATCGCGGCCAGCGTCTGCGCGCCCAGTACACGGCGCAGGTACGAACGCAGCACGGCGTCGTCGCGATATTGGTTGCCGAGCAGCGGCGCGGCTTGCACGAAGGACATGGCGACCTCCTAGGCTGCGCGTTTGTTGGCGCGCACCTCCCAGCCTAGCGCGAACACGACGAGCAGGGCGAGCGCGGTTTCCGCGAGCGCCGGCCAGCGCGGCGCAGTGCCGCTCCACAACTCGGCGACGCCGTGGGAAAAATAGAACAGGCAGACCATGCCGCCGACCAGCACGCCGCGGCGCAGCGACCTGGCCGCGAGCCACAGGCTGAGCAGCAGCGGCGCGATCGCGAGCACCAGGGTCGGAGCGAGCAGTCCGGGCCTGGCCGGCGCCAGCCAGGCGTGCCAGAGCGGCTGCAGCACGAGCAGCGCGACGAGCGCGGCGAGGGCGATGCGCAGGGCGGGGCTCATGCGGCGAGCTTCGCCGCGACGGTCGCGACGCGGCGCCCGAGCGTGCGCGCCAGAATTTTCGCTTCCTCGCCGAGCGCGCGTTCGCCGCTGGTGCCGGCGACGTGGCTGGCGCCGTACGGCGTGCCGCCGGCACGCGTCGCGTTGAGCGCGGCTTCCGTGAACGGCAGGCCGACGATCAGCGCACCGTGATGCAACAGCGGCAGCAGCATCGTGAGCAGGGTCGCCTCCTGGCCGCCGTGGGTCGTGCCGGTCGAGGTGAACGCGGCCGCGGGCTTGCCGACGAGCGCGCCCGAGGCCCATTCCGCGCCGGTCGAATCGAGGAAATGCTTGAGCGGCGCGGCCATGTTGCCGAAACGGGTCGGGCTGCCGAGGATCACGCCGGCGCATTCGCGCAGATCCTCGGGCGTGGCGTACGGTGGGCCCTGCTCCGGCACCGGGGGAAGGGCCGACGAACCCTCATCCGGCGCTTCGCGCCACCTTCTCCCGGCGGGAGAAGGAAAGGCGGCGCGGCCTTCGGCCGCAGGCTCGTAGACGGGCGCGACCGGCGGCACGCTGCGCAGGCGCGCGCGCATGCCGGGCACTTCCTCGACACCGCGCGCGACGAGTCGGGCGAGCTGCGCGACGTTGCCGGTGCGGCTGTAGTAGACGATCAGGATATCGGGCATGCGGACAATGCGCTGGGCGAAAATCGTGCGCCGAAGTATAAGCTTGTCGTTCCCGTCTGCTCCGCAATGACGGCAAAATAGTCTCGACCGGACATCGAACCCTGCCGATGAATTTCGACCGCAACCGACCGCTCGCGTTCGCGCGCTTCATGCTGCAGCGTTTCCTCGACGACCGCTGCCCGCAGGTCGCGGGCGCGCTCGCGTACACGACGCTGTTCGCGCTGGTGCCGCTGATCACGGCCGTGCTC
Organism: Pseudomonadota bacterium; assembly: GCA_018240505.1. Taxonomy (GTDB): domain Bacteria; phylum Pseudomonadota; class Gammaproteobacteria; order Xanthomonadales; family Rhodanobacteraceae; genus Rudaea. Next base: position 602 of record JAFEFQ010000005.1, on the reverse strand, counting down.
GGCATCCTCAGCGCGTTCCCGGCGTTCGCCGAATGGCAGGACAAGATCACCCGGTACATGTTCGACAATTTCGTGCCGTCGGCCGGCGACACGATCCACGCCTACTTCACCGAGTTCACCGCGAATGCCGGCAAGGCGACGGCGATCGGCATCCTCGTGCTGCTGTTCAGCGTGATCTCGCTGATGATGAGCATCGAGGACGCGTTCAACCGCATCTGGCGCGTGCCGACCGGACGGCCGCTGGCTTCGCGCCTGCTCATGTACTGGGCGGTGCTGACCGCGGGGCCGATCCTGATGGTCGGCGCGCTCGCGATCTCGTCCTACGTGTTCGCGCTGCCGCTGCTGGCGCAGGCCGGCGAGTCGTTCCAGCTCAAGGCGCGCCTGCTCGGCATGCTGCCGTTCCTGATCTCGTGGTTCATGCTGACCGCGATCTACGTGCTCGTGCCGAACTGCCGTGTGCGCGTGCGCCACGCGGTGATCGGCGCGCTGATCGCCGCGATCGCCTCGGAACTGGCCAAACGCGGCTTCACGAGCTACGTCGGCAAGAGCTACAACCAGGTCTATGGCGCGCTCGCGATCCTGCCGATGTTCATCGTCTGGAT
>JAFEFQ010000059.1 GCA_018240505.1 Pseudomonadota bacterium | reverse complement strand
TGCAGCGCCTCGACGGACCGGTGCGCGGCAACGGCAAGATCATCCAGGAACTCGAAGGCGTGTTCCGCGGCGCCGGCTGGAACGTGCTCAAGCTGGTCTGGGGCAGCTACTGGGACCCGCTGCTCGCGCGCGACACCAAGGGTGTACTGCGCAAGCTCATGATGGAAACGGTCGACGGCGAATACCAGGCCTGCAAGGCGTTCGGCGGCGCGTACACGCGCGAGCATTTCTTCGGCAAGTATCCGGAGACGCTGGAGATGGTGCGCAGCCTCTCCGACGACGATATCTGGCGCCTGAACCGCGGCGGCCACGACCCGCACAAGGTCTACGCGGCCTACCATGAAGCGGTCAGCACGCAGGGCATGCCGACCGTGATCCTGGCCAAGACGGTCAAGGGCTACGGCATGGGCGCCTCGGGCGAATCGCTCAACCCCACGCATCAGCAGAAGAAGCTCGACAACGACGCGGTGCGCGCGTTCCGCGACCGCTTCCGCATCCCGATCCCGGACGACAAGGTCGACCAGGTGCCGTACTACAACCCGGGCAAGGATTCGCCGGAAGTGAAGTACATGCTCGAACGCCGCGCGGCGCTCGGCGGCTTCCTGCCGCAGCGGCGGCGCAAGAGCGAGTCGTTCCAGGCGCCAGACCTGTCCGCGTTCGAGCAGATCACCAAGGGCACCGGCGAGCGCGAGATCTCGACGACGATGGCCTTCGTGCGCGGCATCAACCTGTTGCTGCGCGACAAGGGCATCGGCCAGCGCATCGTGCCGATCGTCGCCGACGAGGCGCGCACGTTCGGCATGGAGGGCATGTTCCGCCAGATCGGCATCTACGCGCCGTTCGGGCAGAAGTACAAGCCGCAGGATGCCGATCAGCTCATGTACTACCGCGAGGACATCAAGGGCCAGGTGTTGCAGGAGGGTATCTCGGAGCCGGGCGCGATGAGCGCGTGGATCGCCGCGGCGACGAGCTATTCGGTGTCGAACGTGCCGATGCTGCCGTTTTACATCTACTACTCGATGTTCGGCTTCCAGCGCATCGGCGACCTGGCCTGGGCGGCGGGTGACTCGCGCGCCCGCGGCTTCCTCGTCGGCGGCACGTCCGGCCGCACCACGCTCAACGGCGAAGGCCTGCAGCACGAGGACGGCCACAGCCATCTGTTCGCCGCCAACATCCCGAACTGCAAGGCCTACGATCCGACCTTCTCGTACGAAATCGCCGTGGTCATGCAGGACGGCGTGCGCCGCATGATGCAGGAGCAGGAAGACGTCTACTACTACGTCACCGTGATGAACGAGAACTACCCGCACCCCGATCTGCCGAAAGGTGCGGAGGAAGGCATCATCAAGGGCATGTACCTGTTCCGCGACGCCGGCAAACCGAAGAAGAACGAACCGCGCGTGCAGTTGCTCGGCAGCGGCACGATCCTGCGCGAGGCGATCGCCGCAGCCGAGTTGCTCGAGAAGGAATTCGGCGTGACCGCCGATATCTGGAGCTGCCCGAGCTTCTCCGAGCTGCGCAAGGAAGGCTTCGATGCCGAGCGCTGGAACCGCCTGCATCCGGAAGACAAGCCGCGCGTGCCGTACGTCACCGCCTGCCTCGCCGACCGCGCCGGCCCGGCGGTCGCCGCGACCGACTATGTGCGCGAATATGCGGATCAAATCCGTGCGTTCATGCCGGACGGCAAGAAGTACACCGTGCTCGGCTGCGACGGCTACGGCCGCAGCGACTCGCGCGAGAACCTGCGCCGCTTCTTCGAGGTGGACCGCTACTACATCGCCCACGCCGCGATCGCCGCGCTCGCCGCCGAAGGCAAGATGAGCGCCAAGGACGTCGCCCGCGCGCTCAAGACCTGGAAGATCGATGCGGACAAGCCGAATCCGCTGACGGTGTAAACGGATGAAGGAATCGGGGGATGCCGGCCGTCCCGAGCATCCCCGTTCGATCGCCGGCGCCTATCTCCCCGCGCGCCAGCACTATTGGTACACGCGCTGCAAGCTGGCCAGCGATCCGCTGTACGCGGACGTCGGCATGGCGTTGCGCGAAACTTCCGCACCGCTGCTCGACCTCGGCTGCGGCATCGGCCTGCTCGCGCATACGCTGCGCGCGCAGGGTTTTGCCGGCGGCTATCTCGGCGTCGACAACGATGCCGGCAAGATCGCGGCCGCGCGCGCCGCGGCCGAACGCGCGGGCTTGCGCGAAACGCGCTACGACTGCATCGATCTCGCCGACGGCGCGTTTCCCGCGCATCGCGGCAGCGTGGCCCTGCTCGACGTGCTGCAGTACCTGCCGGTGCAGGCGGCGACCGCGCTCGTCGAACACGCCGCGGCCTGCGTCGTGCGCGGCGCACGGCTCGTGATCCGCAGCGGGCTTGACGACGCCGACGCACGCACGCGCTTCACCCGCGCGATGGACGTGTTCTCGCGCCGGATCGGCTGGATGAACACCGCGCCGAAGCGCTACCCGACACGCGCGGAACTCGCAGCGCTGCTCGCGCGCTGCGGACTGCGTGCGCGTTTCACTCCGCCCGGCGGGCGCCTGCCGTTCAACAACTGGCTGATCGTCGGCGAACGGCAATGACGCAGTGAGGCCATGGCCGCCTCGCGCGCTGTAGCGAAACTCGGGCGCAAGAAGCGGAGTTCTCGATCCGGCGCGGCAACGCAGACTGCGCCCGGTCCTCCATCGAGTATCCGCCATGCATTTTCGTATCCGCGGCCTGCCCGCCGAACCGTTCGCCGGCCTGTTCGGCCTGGCCGATGCAGAACTCGCACAGCGCTTCGCCCTGCGTCGTACGGCCGATGCCGCGCACGGCTACCCGTGCCGGATCAGCCTGACCGATGCGCAAGTCGGTGACGAAGTGATCCTGGTCAACTACGAACATCTCGCCGTCGCCACGCCGTATCGCTCGCGTCATGCGATCTACGTACGCGCCGGCGAAGTCCGCTTCGATGCGGTCGACGCGGTGCCTGACATGCTGCGCCGGCGCCTGCTCTCGCTGCGCGGCTTCGACGCCGAAGGCATGATGACGTCGGCCGATGTCGTCGAGGGCCGCGAACTCGAAGCGGCGATCGCGCGCCAGCTCGCCGATCCGCGCACGCGGTACCTGCACGCACACATCGCCCGGCCCGGCTGCTACGCGGCGCACATCGAGCGCGCTTGACCGGCGCGCAAAATGGTTCCGCGCGCCGCGCACGCAAGTCCGCTATGCTCTGCCCGGGTTCTTGCATGAGGCAAGCGGATCGATGGATGCAGCGCAGTGGCGCGCGGAGTGGCAGGGCTGGAACGGCAGCGTGCTGCGCTGGCATGTGGCCGGCGACCTCGCCGGACTGCCGGCGACCGAACTGACGCTCGACGGTGTCGCCTTCGCGCGCTTTCCCGCGACGGGTGCCGGCGAGCAGGCATTCGAGTTTGAATTTCCCTTCTCGCCGAGCGGCCACGACGAGCTGCGTTTCGGCCTTGCCGTGACCGCGGCCGAGCCGACGCTCGATCTCCTGCCGGGCTGGGAGGTGCGCCTCGGCGCGCCTGCCGCGTTGCCGGCCGTATCGTCGCCGGCAACGCCGCAACGCCTCGCCGCGCTCGCCGGCACGCCGCGCCGGCCCGCCGCGCCGCTGGCCGCGTTGCCGCGCGTCAGTATCGTTGTGCCGATCTTCAATTCAGCGCAGAGCGTGCGCAACTGCATCGCGTCGGTGCTGCGCCACTCGCCGAACGCACGCCTGATCCTGATCGACGACGCGAGTACCGATGCGCGCATCGCGCCGATCCTGGACGAGGCCGCGAAGCAGCGGCAGGTGCTGGTCGTGCGCAACGAGCGCAACCGCGGCTACACCGGCAGCGTCAACATCGGCATGCGCCTCGCCGGCGGCGACGATGTCGTGCTGCTCAACAGCGACACCGTCGTCGGCCCACGCTGGCTTGCCGCGCTGAAGATCGCAGCCTACGGCGCCGACGACATCGGCACAGTCACCGCCGCATCCGACAACGCGGGCGCATTCAGCGTGCCCGAGCTCGAACGGCACTGCCCGATTCCTGCGCGCTGGACCCTCGCACAGGCGCAGCGCGCCGTGCTGCAGCAGGCCGGCACGCGCTATCCGCAACTGCCCACCGGCAACGGCTTCTGCATGTACATAAAGCGCGTGTTGATCGCGCGCATCGGACCGATGGACGAAGCCGCGTTTCCACAGGGCTACGGCGAGGAGAACGACTTCTGCCAGCGTGGCGAACGCGCAGGCTACCGCAACCTGATCGCCGGCAACGTGCTCGTGCACCACGAACGCAGCGCGAGCTTCGGCGCCGAGCGCCGCGCCGCGCTCGGCGCGCAGGGCATGGCCGTGTTGCGCGAGCGCTATCCGGACTACGAGAACGCCGTCGGCGCGGCGCTGTGGAGTTTCGAGCGGCGCGTGCTCGACTGGCGTGTGCGCCGCATCTACGCCGACGCGGACACGACCTACGCGACACAGCCGCCGAAGCCGCGCCTGCTGCTCGCGGCGGACCCGCAGGACGCGGCCACGGCCAAGCTGCTCGCGACCTTGTCGCGCAACCAGGAATGTTTTCTGCTGCGCAACGACGGCGACCGCGTCGGCCTGTACCGGCTCGAAGGCGCGACGTTCCATCTGCAGGACTCGGTCGAGCTCGGCCGCGATGCCGCGGCGCTCGCGCGCGTCGAAGCGCGGCTGCGCGATTGGCTGGTCGGCTACGCGATCGAATCGGTGCACGCGCGCGGCAGCGCGGCCAGCGACGAATGGCTGGCCACCCTCGCCGCCGAGTTCGAGATTCCGACGCTGTAGGCAGCTATTTGATCACGCCGGGCAGGAACGACTGCCAGCGCAGGCCGCGCTTGTGCGCGCCGACCGGTCCGCCTTCGCCGAGGCTGTTGCCCGCATCATCGCTCGGCGCTGCCGAGCCTGCGGTGACGGCGGATTGAGCCGACGCGACTTCGGGCCGCGCCGTGGGCGGCACGATCCGCGGCGCCGCCGGCGTCACCGTCGCCGGCAGCGGCATGGCGACGGCCTTGGCCGTGCCGACACCATCGGCGTCGCAGCAAAGCACAGCGTCGGAATACAAGCCGGCGCCGAGAAAAGCCAGCAAGGCGGCGAGAGCGACGTAGCGTGGATGCGTGCGGTTCATCGGAATGCTCATCCTGCAGAAGAGAAATGGTCGCATGCCCGCCGGGCGTGCGCCAGTGTCTGACCACAGACCATAAGCAGCAATCGTGCCATCGGGAAAAAGCCTTGCCGATCAATTCCTCTGGAAAAAACGCCGCTGCGTCCGCGTGTCCGCTGCGGACAGTCGGACAGGTGCATCGACCATGATCACCGAATCAGATGCGGCAACGTCGGCAAAGGTTGCGTCGTCCGGGCTTTCGCTGCGATGCACTATCATCGATCCATGGCCATCACCCCCTCCGCCCTGCTCGCCGCGCTGTCCGCCGACCACGCGGTGTCGGGCGCCGAACTCGCGCGCCGGCTGCAGGTGACGCGCGCCGCCGTGTGGAAGCAGATCGAGCAACTGCGCGAACTCGGCGCGCCGGTCGAAGCCGCCGCCGGCCGCGGCTATCGCCTGGCCTGGCCACTGGAGCCGCTCGATGCCGCGCGCATCCGCGACGGACTCGACGCGGCGACGCGCAAGCGCCTCGCCGAACTCAGCGTGCATTGGCGGATCGACTCGACCAGTACCGAATTGCTGCGCCGCGCTTCGACGGCGTCCGGCATCGAGGTCTGCCTCGCGGAGACACAGAGCGCCGGTCGCGGCCGACGTGGACGCGAATGGCAGTCGCCGCTCGGCGGCAACCTCTATTTCTCGCTGCTGCGCCGCTTCGACGCGGGCATGGCGCAGTTGTCGGGGCTGAGCCTCGTCGTCGGCACCGCGGTCGTCGCCGCACTCGCCGACTGCGGCGTTGCCGAGGTCGGCCTGAAATGGCCGAACGACGTGCTTGCCGATGGACGCAAGCTCGCCGGCATCCTCGTCGAACTGGGCGGCGAATTCCTCGGGCCCTGCCACGCGGTGATCGGCATCGGCATCAACCTGCGCCTGCCGGCCGCGGCGTGCGCGCGCATCGATCAGCCCGCGATCGACCTTGCCAGCCTGTGCCGCGGCAAGGTCCCCTCGCGCAACGTGCTTGCCGCGCGCCTGATCGTGCGCCTGGTCGATGCGCTCGACCGCTTCGCAGCGCAGGGTTTCGCCGCGTTCGCCGAAGCCTATGCCCGCTGCGACCTGCTGCGCGGACGCGACCTGCGTGTGTTCGCCGCCAGCGCCGTGCACGAAGGCGTCGGCGCGGGCGTGGACGAACGCGGCGCGTTGATCGTCCGCCACGGCAAGAGCACCACCCACTACGACAGCGCGGAAGTTTCCGTGCGCGCGGCATGAAGGAATTTGGGGAGTTCCAAGCATGAAACTATTGATCGACCTCGGCAACTCGCGTCTGAAATGGGCGCTGTGGGACGGCGCGCAACTGCAGCGTGGCGCGACCTTGACGCATGCGCGCAGCGATGGCGAATCCGCGGACGGCAACGCGGCCGCGGTGGATTTTTCCGCATTGTGGAAAGACCTGCCCGCAGTCAACGCGATCTGGGTCGCCTCGGTCGCGGCGAGCGCGCTCGAGCAGGCGCTGACGCGTTCGCTCAACGCGCACTTCGCCGTGCCTGTGCGCTACGCGCGCAGCCCGGCCACGGCCTGCGGCGTGCGCAACGCCTACTCGGCGCCGGCGCGGCTCGGCATCGACCGCTTCCTCGGCATGGTCGCCGCGCATCGCGAAACCGCCGCGCCGGCCGTCGTCGCCAGCTGCGGCACCGCGCTCGCGCTCGATGCGGTCGGCAGCGACGGCCGCCATCTCGGCGGCTTGATCGCGCCCGCGCCCGCGCTGATGCGCCAGGCCCTGCTCGAAAACACCGCGCGGTTGGGCGAACTGACGCCGGCACCGATCGCCGACTTCGCCGACACCACCGCGGCTGCGGTCGAGTCGGGCACCTGGCTGGCCGCGGTCGCGCTGGTCGAGCGTTTCGCGCGGCGGGCGCAGGCGGCGTTCGGCATGACGCCGGCGCTGATCCTCTGTGGTGGCGGCGCCAGGCGCCTGGCTCCGTTGCTGGAACTCGAACATCGCCACGAGGCCGACCTCGTCCTGCGCGGACTCGCCCACTTCGCCGATGCCGACGGAAAATGATGGCCGCGCCGCACTGCTAGAATCCGCGCACCACCGCTCCCGCAAACAAGTCACGCACGGATGTTCGTTCGCGTCCTTTTCCTGCTTCTGCTCGCACTCGAAATCGGCGCGACCTGCTGGCTGTATTTCGCGCCGCGCGCGCCGCTGACCGAAGCGCCGGCCGCCGACCCGGGCGTGGCCAAGCTCGTCCTGCTCAGCGAGACCGACCACAGCGCGCCGGCCGCGACGCGCACGCCGCCGAAGGCGCCCTCCGATCCGGCCAGGGAGACCTGCCTTTCCATCGGCGCATTCGCGACCCAGGCCGACGTGCGCGCGGCAGTCAAGGCGCTGACGCCGCTCGTCGCGCGCATCCAGTTCCGCGAAACGCGCGTCACCGAGGTGCGCGGCTACTGGGTCTACCTGCCCGCGCCCGGCAACCGCGAACGCGCCCTCGACATCGCGCGCCAGCTGTCGAGCAAGGGCATCAGCGACTACTACGTCGTCACCGCGGGCGAGCAGCCGAACGCGATTTCGCTCGGCCTGTTCCGCGAACAGGCGAACGCCGACAAGCGCCTCGGCGAGATCCGCGCGCTCGGCTTCAAGCCCGAGGTGATCCGGCGCAGCGACGAGGTGCCGATCTACTGGGTCGACTACGCGCAGAGCGGCGACACGCCGGTCGACTGGCGTGCGCAGGTGCCGGCGCGCAGCGAACTGCACGCGCAGCCGATCGATTGTTTTTGAGCGACGGGTTTCGTGCGAAAATGCGTCCTGCGACGCCATTCCGTCGGACGAACCCGGCGCAAACCGCATCCTTCGTTGCCGCTTTAGCTCAGTTGGTAGAGCAACCGCCTTGTAAGCGGTAGGTCATCCGTTCAAATCGGATAAGCGGCATACCCTCTATACAGTTCGCCTCGGCAAAGCCGAGGCGGCGTTTTATCTTTTTTGTTCCCTTTTTCTACTTGAAACCCCGCCTGACAGGCGCATATCTCGTCCGCGCGGCGAAGCGATTGCAGGGGAAATGCTTCGCCGCTAAACTTGGCACTCAGCATTACTGACTGCTAACAGTCCGAATAAATTCCCAGTTTTTCAATCAGTTGAGGATACGCTTATGAAGCTTCGTCCATTGCATGATCGCGTGATCATCAAGCGCCTGGAGGCCGAAACCAAGTCGGCCGGCGGCATCGTCATTCCCGACACCGCGACCGAAAAGCCGATCAAGGGCGAGGTCATCGCGGTCGGCGCGGGCAAGATTCTCGAGAACGGCAACGTGCGCGCCTTGGCGGTCAAGGCCGGCGACAAGGTGCTGTTCGGCAAGTATTCGGGCACCGAAGTGAAGGTCGACGGCGAAGAGCTGCTCGTGATGCGCGAGGAAGACCTCGTCGCGGTGATCGAAGGCTGAGCACGAGCGCTTGCGCGATGCCTTGAATGGCATCGCGCGCGAGTGCGAAGGCCGCAGGCGGGATGCCGCAGGACGAGTTGCTTGGCGAGGCAGGAGCCAGGTCCAGCAACATCCAGCCCGCGAAGCGGGCGCAGGCATCCAAGCCACCAAACCATTCAACGAAGAACATTCCAAATTCCCTAGAGGTAGTTAGTCATGGCAGCTAAAGAGATTCGTTTCGGTGAAGACGCGCGCGCCAAGATCCTGCGCGGCGTGAACACCCTGGCCAACGCGGTCAAGGCCACCCTCGGTCCGAAGGGCCGCAACGTCGTGCTCGACAAGAGCTTCGGCGCGCCGACGATCACCAAGGACGGCGTGTCCGTCGCCAAGGAGATCGAACTGGCAGACAAGTTCGAGAACATGGGCGCGCAGATGGTCAAGGAAGTCGCTTCCAAGACCTCCGACGTCGCCGGTGACGGCACCACGACCGCAACCGTGCTCGCGCAGGCGCTGATCCGCGAGGGCCTCAAGGCCGTCGCCGCGGGCATGAACCCGATGGACCTCAAGCGCGGCATCGACAAGGCCGTGACGGGCGCCGTC
>JAFEFQ010000058.1 GCA_018240505.1 Pseudomonadota bacterium | reverse complement strand
ACAACGTCGCCCGCAACAACATCATCTTCAACCACCCCGCGGACACGTCTACCTGGCTGTATCCCCCAACCAGTCCCTATCCCTGGAACACGCTGTACAAGTACTCGACGTGCATCATGCTGGCAGACGAGCAGGGATCTTCGGATGCCACCAACAACTACGCCAATCTCGCCAATACCCGGGTCTACAACAACCTGATCGCCGGCTGCCGCATCGGCATCCGCGACTATTCCGAAGGCAGCACGGCCATCCGCAACCACGGCCTGAAGAACACGCTCATCGCCAACAACACCATCATCCTGCCACCCGGACCATTGCCCAACACCGATGTCATGGGCATCTTTCTTCAGGACAACACGACTCCCAGCGGCGTCAATCGCGATGTTGGCACGCGAATCGAAAACAACATTATTTGTTCGACCAATCCACTTCCGTTGCTCTCGCTTGCGGGTGCGCTCCCTTCCCACGGCATCACGCAACGAAACAATCTCTATTATTCGCCGTCGCCAGCCACCGCATTTCGCATGGGCGAGGGTCCTTCCAAACTGCATTCGCTTCGGGGCGTCCCGGGCTATCTGCTCGATCAGGTCAAATCCGCATTCAGCGGAATTGGAGGATTTGCCGATTGGCAACGACTAGGCGTGGACTCCGACAGCCGTTTCACGGACCCTCGCTTGGCCGACATCTCTGCTTTGCAAGGAAAGGCTCCCGCCGTCTACGCCTATCGCAACGCCATCCCCAGGACCGATTCGCCGGCTTTGGGCAGCGGCATCGCGCAACGAGAGTTTTCCGACAATCTTGCCAAGCAGCTGCGTCAATCCTGGAATATCGGCGCTTTTTGAAAGAACCGGAATTGAGGATTCTCGAGCGCCGGCTCCGATCCGGGCGAGTTTCATGCCGAACGCGGCCTTGACCTCAGCCTGTCGTGAACCATCCTCGCCAGCTCTCGTACGCTATCGCGCAGACGGGCATCAAACGTCAACGTAATCCCGCCATAGAGAGCGGCCACGATTACCGAATGCAGTACGATATCGAGCCACGGCGACCCGGTCGCGACAAGGGTGGACACCCAGCAACTCGCGCCGAAAGCGATGCCCGCAACGATCAACGTCTTCGTCGGGAACGGAATCGAAAGCTCCGAGCGACCGACGAAAAGCGCGATTGCAAGCAGCACCGCGTAGGAGAGCAAGGTGGCGATCGCCGCGCCGGAAATGCCGAACCGGGGAACCAGCAGATAGTTCAACGCGATGTTGACAGCCGCCGCGACCGCGACGTAGATGAAGATCGCGCCGGTGCGCTTTTTCAGGAACAGCCCGGCCGCCGCGACCGCGACATAGCTGTCCAGCGCCATGCCGCCGATCACCCACGGCACGATGATCGTGCCCTCGACGTAGCGCTCCGACGCCAGGATCGTCACCAGATCCGCGGCATTCACGGTGACCAGCGCCGCGACGAGGAACGAGAACGCGAGATAGCTGCGCGCGAAGCGGCCGAGGAATTGCTCGGTCGCCGCGCGCCCTTCCTGTTCCCACACGCGCATGTACATCGGCGTGACCGCCAAGCTGAGCGCAACCATCGTCGAATCTTTGATGTACTGGCAGAGATTGTAAGACGCCGAGTAGACGCCGACCGATTCGACGCCGAGCAGTTGTTCGATCACGTAGCGGTCGCCGAACGCGAGCAGCGATCCCGCCAGCTCGACGCCGACCATCGGCACCCCGTACGCAACCATGCGCATGAACAAGTCGCGTGAAAACAACGCCGGGCGGATCGGGTTGTCCTCGATGACGACCCAGCCGATCCAGACCAGGGAAACAACTTCCGCAGCGATCGTCGCCGCAAACACTCCCTCGGCGTTGCGCGCGAACACGAGCAGGGTGGCGATGGTCAGAGCCAAGGCCAAATAGCGCTTGACTACGCCGTAGACCGACAAGAATTTGCTGCGGTTTTCGGCATAGAACAGGTTGGTGAACGCGCTGTCGAGGACACGAACCAGCACCAGGCATGCGGTCAGCAGCAACAGGTATCTCAAGCCTGGGGTACCGAGCGAGCGCTCCGGGAGCAACGGGACAGCGAGCATCCATGCCAGCATGGTCAGCGCGCCGACCACGGCCATGCCGAGAATTTGCGTCGAAGGCAGCCGCTCCGCCACTTCGCCACCCTCCTGGTAGAAGCGCACGGTCGCGCGCTGCATGCCGAGCTTGCCGACCGCGACCAGCGGCATCAACGCCAGCGCCACCGTGTTCATCAGGCCGTAGTCCGCCACCGACAGCAGGCGCGTCAGGATCGGAAACGACACCAGGCTCGCGAGCGTGACCAGCGCGGTACCGATTGCATAGGCGGATGCATGCCGGAGCAGCGAACTCATGCTCGTTCCACAGGCACGTCGCGCCGGTGCTCGTGCTCGGGCTCGCTCACGCAAGCGCCATCCGCAACGCGAGGGAAGACACGTCGTTGGGAACCGCCAGGCGCGGCAACGCGTGGCGGTCGGGCGCAAGTGATGGCACCACGCCAACGCGGGTGCTGAGCGCGCTGGCGTAGGTCGCACGCACGCGCGCGTCCGCGGCCGCGTCGAAATCACCGTTGGGGTAGCAGAAATGCTCCACCTTGCGGCCGAGCATCGTCTCGATGCGCACCTTGCTGCCGACGACTTCGCGCTCCAGCTGCGCGTCGTCCAGGCCAATCATGATGTCGTGGCTCGACGAATGCGACCCGATCGTGACCAGCGTCGGATCGAGCGCGGCGAGCTGCGACCAGATCGCCAGATCGCAGGCCTGCCGCTGCACCGCGGACGGCGCGAACGATGGGGTCGCAACGCGGATCGCCTCGATGCGTTGCGCGCGCCCGGCCGGCGCCAGCATCTTCAGCCGCTGCACGATCGCATCGACGCTCCATGCCGGCGCCTCCGGCACGAGCGTGCGGCGCGCAGGCTCGTCGAGTGTCGCCAGCCGCGCGCGCATCTCGTGCGTCCATAGCCAGCCGCCCTGGTCAATCAAGCCGGGACAGACGAAAAATGCCGCCGGCACCGCGTGCCGTTCGAGAATCGGATAGGCGACGGTCACGTTGTTGGCGAGGCCGTCGTCGAAGGTCAGCACCACTGCCGGGCGCGCGGCGACCGGCGGCTCGTCCAGTTCAGCCACGAACGCGGCGAGGCTGAGCGGCCGAAAATGCCGCTTGAGGTGCACGATCGTTTCCTCGAACACGTCGGCGGCAAGTTCCTGCCCGCCGACGCCGTGCAGCATCAGGATGCTGGTGCACCCGCGCAACCGCGCGATCACCGGCGTGATGCCCGTGCGGTACAGCGAGCCACGGATGCGCTGCTTGATGGCGGCGAGTGCCATGGAAATCTCCCCCCGACAGTCCTGCATGTTGCGGTCGTTCCGTGGCTACATGCGAGCCGCGGCTGCCGCGGCGCATTATCCCGCGCGGCAACGATGCGCTCAACCGGATTCGTGCAGACCGAGCCGATAGACGATTTCACCGACGATTTCGTGGATCGCGTCCTCGGCCTTGCTTGCCGCCGACCCATCCGGCAGCAGATAGGTCGGGGGGCCTTCCGGCGCGCGGTATTGCGACTGCGCCGGCCATGCACAGGGCTCGAAGCCGGCAGCACGGAACGCATACAGGGCGCGTGACATGTGCACGGCCGAGGTCACCAGCCAGATGCGCCGCGCCAGCGGCGGCGTGAGCGCGGCTGCGTTGACAGCGTTCTGCCAGGTCGTCAGCGAGCGCGTTTCGGTGCGGACCACCGCGCGTGGCACGCCAAGCCGCACCGCAAGCTCGGCCATGATTTCGCTTTCGGGAATCGCATAGTCGCCGTCACCAACGACGGCGAATGCCTTCGCAGGCATGGCCTCGTGGCGCTCGACAGCGGCGAACACGCGCCGCGCGCTGGCTGCACCGAGCGCGGCGAAATCCTGGACGTCACGCGGCTCCGACACCATGCCGCCGGCGAGCACGACGATCGTGTCCGGCGACGACCCGCACTCCTGTGGTGACGGAGCACGCGATTCCTGCCAGAGGATCAGCCTGCCCGCGACCAGCGGCGTCGCCAGCGCGAGCAGCAGCGCGCCGGCAACGACGAAGGCGATGCGCAAACCGCGCCGCAGGCGACGCCAACCGGCCACCCCGAGCACGAACAACAGGCCGCCGAGCCAGAGCGGCGACAACAACGATGAGGCGAGGAACCACATTTGCGGGACACTCTCGCAAGCACGGATGCAGAGTCGCCATGATGCCATCGCTTCATCACGGACGGACGACGAAGCGCGGTCGCAATCGACTGCATCGCCTGCTAGCATATCCCCACATGACCGCCACCGCGCACCGCATGCTGCCATCGCGCCGCCTGGCCGGCGTGCTGCGCATCATGCGATGCCCGGCACCGCGATCTGCGTGCGCATGAACACCTGTGCAAAGCCCGGCATCGCCGAAGTCCCGCGCGATCGCGACGCGCGCAAGCGGTGTGGCGGCTCGAACGGGGCCGCGCGATGAGCGACAAGCCGCCGCATCCGGCGCGCATCGTCTACGTGGTTTCGCTTTTTCCGTGCTGGTCGGAAACCTTCATCGTGCGCGAAATAGCGACGCTGATCGAGTCCGGTGTGGACGTGGTCATCGTCTCGTTGAAACCGCCGAGCGAAACGATGGTGCAGCCGGAAGCCGCGGCGCTGCTGCCGCGAGTGCTGCATCCGCTCCCGGCCGCGCGTGCGCCGCGTGCGTGGCTGCGCGCGCTGGCCGCGCATCCGCTCGCACTCGCGCGCGCAGGCGCGACGGTCGTGCGACGGTTGTGGCGGCAGCCGCGCGTGATGTTCAAGTCGCTGGCAACGCTGGCGCGCGGCGTCGAACACCTCGACCGCCTGCGCGCGTTCGATGCGGATTTCGTGCACGCGCACTGGGGCACCTACCCCTCGACCGCGGCATGGCTGCTCGCCGACCTGCTCGGCAAGCCGTTCGGCTTCACCTGCCACGCGCACGACATCTTCGTCGACGATCAGTTGCTCAAGGAAAAGATCGAAGGCGCCGCACTGCCGGTGACGATCTCGCGCTACAACATCGACTGGCTGGCTGCGCGCGTGACGTCGCGTGCGCGCGAGCGGTTGCGTGTCGTCCACTGCGGCGTCGACCTCGGCGCGCTGCCATGGCGGCGCGAAGGGCGCGAGGCCGGCCTGATCGTCGCGGTCGGACGGCTCGATCCGATCAAGGGGTTCGACGTGCTGATCGAAGCGCTCGCACTGCTGCAACGATCCGGCCGGGCGTTCCGTTGCCGGATCATCGGCGAGGGTCCGCAGCGCGCAGGACTCGAGGCGGCGATCGCGCGCCATCAGCTCGGCGACCGGGTCGAACTCGCCGGCGCGCGGCCGCAGGCGGACGTGCGCGCGGCGCTCTACGCGGCGCAAGTGTTCGCGCTGCCGAGCGTCGTCGCGGCCGACGGCAACCGCGACGGCATCCCGGTCGCGCTGATGGAGGCGATGGCCGCCGGCGCGCCGTCGGTCAGCACCACCGTCTCCGGCATCCCGGAACTGATCGAGCACGGACAAAGCGGCCTGCTCGTCGCAGCGGGCGACGCACGCGCACTCGCCGACGCGCTCGCGCGCGTGCTCGATGATCACGCACTCGCCGACACGCTCGCATCCACGGCACGTGCGCGCATCGAACGCGACTTCGACGCGAGCCGCGAGGCACACAAACTGCTTGCCCTGTTCGGCGGAGCCGTCGATGCCGCGTAAACGTCTGCTGATCGTGACCGACGAAATGGAAGTCGCCGGCAGCCAGCGCCAGATCGCGCATTTCCTCTGCCACATCGACCGCGCCGAATGGCAGGCGGAATTGTTGTATTTCCGCAGACCATCGTTCCTGCTCGATCAGATCGCTGCGGCCGGCGTACCGGTGCATTGCATCCCGAAGACGCGCGCAATCGATCCGGCGTTCGTGTGGCGGCTCGTCGCGTTCCTGCGCCGCGGCCGCTACGACCTGGTTCACTGCTTCTCGCTGACTGCCGAACTCTGGGTTTCGCTCGCGCACGTGTTCGCGCGCCGCGCCGCGCTGATCGTGTCGATGCGCGACATGGGCGACATCCTTTCGTCGCGGCAATGGACGATCAAGCGCGCGCTCTGCCGCAACGCCGACGCGATCATCTCGAATTCGCAGCGCGCTGCCGATCGGCTCGTCAGGGAACTCGGCGCAAGCCGCCCGATCGATGTCGTGCCGAACGGCATCACGACGCCGCAGCTGCTCGATCCCGCGCGCCGCGCCGCAGTCCGCGCGGCGCTGCCGGTGGCGCGCCGCGACGCCGTCGTTGCGCTGTTCGTCGGTCGCCTCGCCGCGCAGAAGAACGTCGCGCTGCTGCTCGATGCGATCGCGAGCCTCGGAAAAACCGAACGTCCGGCGTTGCTGCTCGCCGGCAGCGGTCCGCTGCGCGCGCAGCTCACTGCGCAGGCGGACAGTCTCGGTATCGCCGACGATGTTGCCTTCCTCGGCGAACGCGACGACGTAGGCGACCTCATGCAGGCCGTCGACCTGCTCGTGCTGCCGTCGCTCGACGAAGGCCTGTCCAATGTCGTGCTCGAAGCGATGGCGTCGGGGCTTGCGGTCGTCGCAAGCCGCGTGGGCGGCAATCCCGAGGTCATCGTCGATGGCGAAAGCGGCCTGCTGTTCGACTCCGGCGATCGCACGGCGCTGATCGCGCACCTGGGCACGCTTGTCACTGACCGCGCGCGCCGCGAAACGATCGGCCGTGCGGCGCGCGAACGTGTTGCCGACTACTATTCGATCGATGCGCTGGTCGCGCGCACCTGCGCCATCTACCGACGCGTGCTTGACACGAAGGCTATGCGATAATCCCCGCAAAAGGGGGTTGCCGGGATGAACCGAGTCACCGAACCGGGCGCCGCCGCCGACCTGACCGGTGACTTCATTGCCGCGTTCGGTCCGCAGGCGAACGCGCCGCTCGCGCCGCCAGCGGGATTCGTGCGCTTCATCGACGCGCCGGGCATGGTCGCGTATTCGCGTGGCGGCGTCGCGCACGGCGCCGCGGCGGGCGGCACCGCCTGGCTCGGCATGGCCGATCTGGTCGGCTCGCGCTTCGAAGACGGCACCGCGGCGTATGCGAACACGCCGCCGCAGGCGAACTGGCGCGGTCGCTTCGTGCAGGTGCTCTGGCGGCCCGGCGAGGATCGTGCGGTCGCATTGACCGACCACTTTTCCACCTTGTCGCTGTATGCATTCCAGCACGGCGACACGCTGTTCCTCGCCAGCGACCTGCGCCTGCTCGCCGCGCTCGACGCCTGCACGCGCGAGATCGACCCGGTCGCGGTCTACCACTATCTCAACTTCGGCTGCTTTCCGGCGCCGACGACGGTCGTGCGCGGCATCCATCGCGTCGAGCCGGGCACGCGCCTGCTCTGGGAGCGCGGCAAGCTCGCCTTCGAGCGCTATTTCATTCCCGAATACCCGGAAGACGTCGCCGGCGCCGACGATGCGCTCGCCGCGGCGCTGCGCGAGCGCATCGTCGCCAGCGTGCACGACTACCGGCCCAACGAGGCAGATGCCTGGGGCTGCTTCCTTTCCGGCGGCACCGACAGTTCCAGCATCGTCACGATCCTCTCTCGCCAGAGCGGCGGGCGCGTGCGTGCGTTCTCGATCGGCTTCGACGAGGAAGGTTACGACGAGCTTGGCTATGCCGGCATCGCCGCCGCGGCCTGTGGCGCCGAATCGATCACCGCGCGCGTCGGCCGCGCGCAGGCGATCGCCCTGGTCGAACGCGTGGTCGCCGCCTACGATCAGCCGTTCGGCAACGCCTCGGCGGTGCCGACGCTGGCCTGCGCCGACCTTGCCGCGGAACATGGCGGCACGCGCACGATGGTCGCCGGCGACGGCGGCGACGAAATCTTCGGCGGCAACCAGCGCTATGCGAAAGACCACGTCATGGAGACGTATTACCGGCTGCCGCGGCCGGTCAAGGCGGTCGGCGAACTCGTGCGCCGTGCCGCGGGCGGCAGCCGCAGTCATTTCGTCAACCGCGTCGAGAACTTCTTCACGCGTGCGGCGCTGCCAAACCCGGACCGCTTCTATACCGACGATTCGTTCGCCTCCGACCATTACGGCGAACTGCTCGAAAGCGCGTTCCGCGCACAGGTGCCGCACGACAGCTCGCTGGCATGGATGCGCGCGGTCTACGCGCTCGGCGGCGCGGCCGCGCCGCTGCACCGGATCATGCGCCTCGACCTGCTCGACGCGATCGCGCAGAACGACCTGGTGAAAGTGCACGGCGCCTGCAAGGCGCGCGGCATCAGCGCGCGCTTCCCCTATCTCGATCCCGACCTCGTGCGCTACACCGGGCGATTGCCCGCGCGCTACAAGGTGCGCGGCACGCACAAGCGTTACCTGTTCAAGCGTGCGATGGCAGGCATCCTGCCCGAAGCCGTGATCAAGAAGAAAAAGCAGGGCTTCGGCCTGCCGACCGCGGTCTGGCTGCGCCACGATGCGGCGTTCCAGGCCATGGTGCGCGAGGTATTGTTCGACGGCCGCGCGCACGCGCGCGGCTGGTTTTCGGTGCCCTTCATCGAGAAACTGCTCGCCGAACACAGCGACGGCAGTTGGGACTACTCGAGCGAGATCTGGCGCCTGCTCGTACTCGAACTCTGGCTGAGGAAGCACCTCGATGGCCGCTGAATCGCGTCCGCTGCGCGTGCTGATGATTCTCGACAGCTGCTATCCGGCGGTCGGCGGCGGTGGCGCGGAATCACAGGTGCGCACGCTCGCGCTGCACCTGAAGCGCATCGGCCAACGCGTGACGATCCTGACGCCGCGCGTGCCGCACGGCCGTCAGGTCGCGATCGAACGCATCGAGGGCGTTCCGGTCGTGCGCATTCCCTATCCGTTCGTGCGCGGCGTCGGCAGCCTCGTGCTATGGGCGCGCTTCGTCGTGTTCCTGCTCCGACACGGCCGCCGCTACGACGCCTGGCATGCACACATCGCGCACTACCTCGCCGCGGTGGCAGCGGTCGCCGGCGCGCTGCTCGGCAAGCCGGTCGTGCTGAAGATTTCCGGCTGGTGGGAGCTCAAGCGCGGCGTGCTCGATCCGGACAAGGGCTTGCTCGCGGCATCGGCGCGGCGCGGACTGCGCATGGCGAGCGCGGTGCAGGCGATCAGCCGCCGCATCGGCGCCGAACTCGCGCGCAACGGATTTCCGGCCGAGCG
>JAFEFQ010000057.1 GCA_018240505.1 Pseudomonadota bacterium | reverse complement strand
CCCGAACCGCCCATGATCACGCGGATCTCGCCCGCGCGCACGCTGAAATCCACGCCACGCAGGATATGGCGGCGGCCGTACCAGGTTTCGAGCTGTTCGACTTCGATTAGCGGCATTGCCGGATCATATCGTTGATGCCAGCTACATGACCTGTTTTGAGGCACAACGCAGTACCGCCATACTGCCAATAAGCGCATTCACTGGTCTGCTGCGTCCCATCCGGAGGCCCTAATCTCGTTCGAACCTCATCTTCCGACAACCCTTCTTCGATCACGTGTTCTTTTATCAGTGCCTTCACATATCGTCGAAAGTTCGCCAGGAAAACGTCTGAACATGGCTCCATGAGTACGGCCTTTCGCGTATAAGGCCAACCATCGCGAACTCGTCCGACTTCAAAATAGGCGGCAGCAAGATTGTTGTGATTGCGTGCCATGGAGGGGTCTTCTTGGACGGCTTTTTCCAGATAAGGTATCGCTTCCGCATAGTTTTTCGCTTCGAGCGCCTGAGTTCCCTTCGTATAGTTCAAGCTCGAACTGACGGTAGAGCAGCCTACCAACAAAGAAACTACAGATAGGGCGATGAGGGTTCGCATTTGGTCCGTTGCGCTATCGAGTTGAGAGATCATCGGTTGAGAAAGAACGAAAAAATCATGTCGGCCACGATGATGTAGCAGATCGACAGCACGACCGAGCGAGTGGTCGCGCGGCCGACGCCCTCGGCGCCGCCGCTCACGGAAAATCCGGTGCTGATGCCGATCAGCGAGATCAGGATCGCGAACACGACCGACTTGGCCAGGCCCTGGCCGATGTCGCCGGGCGTCAGCAGCGCGAGCGTCTGCGAAATGTATGCGCCCGGCGTGACGTTGAGTGCGGGCGCGGAATAGACCGCGGCGCCGAGGATCGAGATCGCGTCGGCGAAGATCGTCAGCGCCGGCAGCATGAGCAGCATCGCGAACAGCGCCGGCGCGGCGAGGTAGCGCACCGGATCGATGCCGATCACGGCGAGCGCGTCGACTTCCTGCGAGACGTTCATCGAGCCGATGCGCGCGGCCAGCGCCGAACCCGAGCGGCCGGCGACGAGAATCGCCGTGATCAGCGCGCCGAACTCGCGCGTCACCGACTTGGCCACGGCGAGGACGACCTGCGACTGCGCCCCGAACTCGGACAATGCGGCCACGAATTGAATACCGAGCATGATGCCGATGACCAGCGCGAGCAGCGCGGTGATCGGCAGCGCGTCGACGCCGATCTGGCGCATCTGCTCGAACACCGACGGCACACGCAGCGGCTGGCCGCGGCGCCAGCCGGTGAGCGCGAAGCCGACGCTCTCGACCAGCAGCATCGCGGCGTGGCCGATGCCGGCGAGCGAGGCCAGCGTCGCGCGGCCCAGCGATTCGAGCGGGCGCGTGATCGTATCCATGCTCAGGCCGCGCGCGCCGCGTCGAGATCGGCGAAGATCGGGAAAACGCGGTCGAGACGCGCGAGCTGCAGGACCGCCATCACCGCCGCGCTGACCGCGACGAGGCCGAACTTCTGGTTGTGGCTGCGCGCGCTCTGAAAGCCTTCGACCAGCGCGGCGATGCCCGAGGAGTCGATGTAGCTGACCTCGGACAACTCGACGCCGACCTTGCCGGTATCGCCGAGCGCGTCGAGGATCGCGCGCCGCACCTGCTGCGACCAGGACAGGTCGACCTCGCCCCTGAGCCGCACGAGGACGTAATCGCCCAGGGTTTCGCTGGTGCATTCGTTGGCGTTCACGGTTCGCTCTCTGTCTTCGCGGGAATGTATTTGCGCATCAGCAGCCGGTTGCCGCGCCCGCCCGGCACGCCTTCGATGTGCCAGGCGTCCATCGTCGCATCGATGAAGGCGACGCCGAGGCCGCCGGCGCGGCACTCGGACAGGTCGCGCGGCTTGATCCGCGACGCATCGACGCATGGCGCCTCGTCGCGCAGTTCGAAGCCGAGCATATCCCGCTCACGCGTCATGCGCAGCGCGATCGTGCCGCTTTCGCCGCCACAGTAGGCGTGGCGCATGATGTTCGTGCACGCTTCGTCGACGACGAGGACGAGGCGATCGCGCAGCTCGGGCGCCACGTCCTCGCCGTCGAGCGCGGTGCGCAACTCGGCACGCACGCGGCGCATCTCGCGCGGATCGGCCGGGAAGCGCAGCGCGAGCAGTTCGCGCACCTCGCTGCCGCGCGGCTCCTGCAGCAGCAGCAAGGTCGTGTCGTCGACCAGCCGGCGCCGCTTCAGCTCGCCGATCAGCGCGCGCAGGCGCGGCTCGGGCGCGAGCCGCGCGTAACGGCGGATCAGTTCGCGCAGGCCTTCGGCGCCGAGCCGCGCCCGCACGCCTTCGCGCACGTCGGTGGCGCCGTCGGAGAACAGGTACAGCGCCGCGGCGCCGAGATCGATCGTACGCTCGCCGTACTCGGCCTCCTTGATGATGCCGAGCGGCGGGCCGTCGGCCGGCATTTCCTCGAACCGTGTGCCGTGGTCGAGCAGCGCGGGCGGGAAGCCCGCGTTGGCGATGACCGCCGTGCGCGTGCGATGGTCGTAGATGCCGACGACGGCGCAGACGAAGCGCCCATTCTGCAGCGTTTCGCACAACTCCACGTTCGCTTCGCGCAGCCAGGCAGCCGGGGCGGGCGCGGCCCTGCCGCTCCAGCGCAGCAGGCTGGCGACGCGCACCATGAGGAACGCCGCGTCGAGGCCCTTGCCCGAGATGTCGCCGATGAAAAACGCGAGGCGGCCGTCGGCCAGGTCGAAGTAGTCGTAGAAGTCGCCCGAGATCTCGTGCGCGGGCAGGTTGACGCCGATCAGCGGAAAGCGACCACGGCGCCGCCTGGGCAGCAACGATTTCTGGATCGAGCGCGCCAGCGCCATCTCGCGGCGGATGCGCTGCTGCTCGGCGACCTCGAGCGCGAGGCGCGCATTGTTGATCGCGAGCGCCATCGGCGCGGCGATCAGGCGCAGGATTTCCGCGTCGTCGTCGTCGAACGCGCCGCCATCGCGGCGGTTGATGATTTCGAGCGCGCCGATCGGTCCCTGCGCGGTCGCCAGCGGCACGCACAGCAGCGTGCGCGTGACGAAGCCGGTCTCGGCGTCGACGCGCGCGTTGACACGCGCGTCGCGGCGCGCGTCGTCGCTGCGTTGCGGCGCGTTCTCGGCCACCGCGCGGCCGACCACGCCCTGGCCGACCTCGAGCTTGAGTCCGACGATGTCGACCGGGCCCGCGCAGATTTTGCATTCGAGCAGTTTCGTTGCCGCATCGAGCAGGAACAGCGAGGCGCCTTCCGCGTGCATGAAGTCCATGATGCGCGCGAGCGCGGGGCCGAGGGTTTCCCGCAGGTCGAGCGACACCGCCAGCGATTGCGAAAGGTCGGCGAGGAAGCCCAGTGCGCGCCGCCCGCCTGCGCGCGCGGAATCGCGCGGACCGACGGCGGCGGGCCGGGTGGCGTTCACGACGGCGGCGGCTCCGCGCCGGGTTTGCCCTCGTCGCCGCGTCCGTCGCGGCGGCCGCGCGCCGCGCGCATGCCCCACAGCGTCAGCACCGGGCCGGAGATCACGTAGAGCAGCGCGATCAGGAACAGCACCAGCGCGGTGTCGACATAGAGCGCGACGAGGATGAGCACGGCGAGCGGGATGATCGTGAACGGCACCTTGTCCGACTTCGGCCCCGACTTGAAGCTCCAATAGCGTACCCGGCTGACCATGAGGCCGCCCGCGAGCACGGTCAGGAATGGCGCGACGAACTGGGCCATCGTGCCGTCGATGCCGTACTCGGTTGCCGCCCACAGGGACGACATCAGCAGACCCGCCGCCGCGGGGCTGGCGAGTCCCTGGAAATAGCGCTTGTCGGCGACGCCGACCTGGGTGTTGAAGCGGGCCAGGCGCAACGCCGCGCAGGCCATGTAGACGAACGCGGCGCCGAAGCCGACCTTGCCCCAGAACGGCCCGTAGGCCTTCAGCGTCGACAACGACCATGCGTACATGACGACCGCGGGCGCGATGCCGAAGCTGCACATGTCCGAGAGCGAGTCGTACTGCACGCCGAACTCGCTCTGCGTGTTGGTCAGGCGCGCGACGCGGCCGTCGAGCGAGTCGAGGATGCCGGCGACGAACACCGCGACCGCGGCCGCGACGTAATTTCCGGCGAACGCGGCGAGCACGGCGTAGAAGCCCGAGAACAGCGCACCCGTGGTGAACAGGTTCGGCAGCAGGTAGATGCCGCGGCGCGGTTTCGGCTTGGGATCGGAAACGGAATCCACGCTGGTCCTGCTGGGGTCTGGGCAATGAACGAAGTGTACCGCAAGCCCTTGCAGAGCTAGAATCGCTCGACTCTCGCCACCCCGGAGCACCCATGTCCCGCGTCCGAGCCATCTCGATCCGTCGTGTCGCCGCTTCATTCGCGCTGGCCGCGCTGCTTGCCGGCGGTATGGCTTGTGCGACCGAGTTGTACAAGTGGACCGACAAGAACGGGATCGTCCATTATTCGGACACGGCTCCGCAAGGCGCGGATTCGGCGCAGCGCGTACGCCTGGCCGGCGCCGAGGGCCCGGTCGCCGATCCGGCGGAGAAAAAGACGGAGCCCGCGCCGGCCGCCGACGCCGGCAAGCCGGCCGAGCCCGCGCCGGCCGCATTGCCGGACACGCCGGAAAACCGCAGGCGCCTGTGCGAACAGTCGCGCGCCCAGCTCGATCTGCTGCAGAGCAAATTCCAGGTCGCCGACTCCACCGGCAAGCCGCTCGACGCGAAGACGCGCGCCGACCGCACCGCCGAGGCGAGCCAGAGCGTCGCCAGCTATTGCCAGAATCCGGGCTGATCGATCCGCGCAGGCGGGTTTCGCCGCGGCTGCGCGGTTTGGCCGCCCCCTGCGCAGCCGCTACAATCGCGGACCCTCCCGAGTCCCGCGAATCGCCATGCGCCTGTCCCAGTTCCACCTCGCCACCGTCAAGGAAGTACCCGCCGATGCGGAGATCGCCAGCCACCGGCTGATGCTGCGCGCGGGCATGCTGCGCAAGCACGCCGCGGGCCTGTACACCTGGTCGCCGCTCGGCCTCAAGGTGCTGAAGAAGGTCGAGAACATCGTGCGCGAGGAGATGGATCGCGCCGGCGCGCTCGAAGTGATCATGCCGACGATCCAGCCGCGTGAACTCTGGGACGAGACCGGCCGTTGGCAGAAATTCGGTCCGCAGCTGCTCAAGATCAAGGACCGCAAGGAAGCCGAATACTGCTACGCGCCGACCGCCGAGGAAGTCGTCACCGATTTCGCGCGCAGCGAACTGAAAAGTTACAAGCAGTTGCCGGTCAACTTCTATCAGGTCAACACGAAGTTCCGCGACGAGATCCGCCCGCGCTTCGGCGTGATGCGCGCGCGCGAGTTCCTGATGAAGGACGCCTACTCGTTCCACATCGACGAGGACGACCTCGGCCGCGAGTACGACAACATGTACGCGACCTACGGCCGCATCTTCACGCGCCTCGGCCTCGCCTTCCGCGCGGTCGCCGCCGACACCGGCGCGATCGGCGGCAGCCGCAGCCACGAGTTCCAGGTGCTCGCCGACTCGGGCGAGGACGCGATCGCGTTTTCCGACGGCTCGGACTACGCCGCCAACGTCGAACTCGCCGCCGCGCTCGCCCCCGGCGCGCGCGCCGGGGCGGGCGAGGCGATGCGCGAGGTGCCGACGCCGGGCAAGGCGACCTGCGCCGACGTCGCCGCGCTGCTCGGCATCGACATCAAGCGCACGGTGAAGTCGGTCTGCGTGATCGGCGACGGCGTTGATAAAGGCGGGGGCTTCGTGCTCGCGCTCGTGCGCGGCGACCACGAGGT
Organism: Pseudomonadota bacterium; assembly: GCA_018240505.1. Classification (GTDB taxonomy): domain Bacteria; phylum Pseudomonadota; class Gammaproteobacteria; order Xanthomonadales; family Rhodanobacteraceae; genus Rudaea. Next base: position 3,440 of record JAFEFQ010000057.1, on the reverse strand, counting down.
CAACGAGGTCAAGCTGCAGAAGATCGCGGGCCTTGCCGAATACCGCCTTGCGACCGAGCAGGAAATCCTCGACGCGCTCGGCGCCAAGCCCGGCTATCTCGGCCCGGTCGGGGTCGATCGCGGCAAGGTGCGCATCGTCGCCGACCGCGAAGTCGCGGCGATGGCCGATTTCGTCGTCGGCGCGAACAAGGTCGATTTCCACATCGCCGGGGTCAACTGGGGCCGCGACCTGGCCGAGCCGGACGTCGTCGCCGATATCCGCAAGGTCGTCGCGGGCGATGCCTCACCCGACGGCAAGGGCACGCTCAAAATCGCGCGCGGTATCGAAGTCGGCCATGTGTTCGCGCTCGGCACCAAGTATTCCGAGGCGATGAATGCGAGCGTGCTCGACGCCGACGGCAAGAACCGTCCGATGCAGATGGGCTGCTACGGCATCGGCGTGTCGCGCATCGTCGCCGCGGCGATCGAGCAGAACCACGACGAGGCCGGCATCGTCTGGCCCGCGCCGATGGCGCCGTGGCGCGTGGCGGTGTGCATGATCAATCCGAAGAACGACCCCAAGGTTACCGAAGCCGCGACCGCGCTTTACGACGAATTGAATGCGGCCGGCATCGACACCGTGCTCGACGACCGCGGCCTGCGTCCCGGCGCGATGTTCGCCGACATCGAACTGATCGGCGTCCCGCATCGCATCGTCGTTTCCGAACGCGGCCTCGCCGCGGGCACGTTCGAATACCGTGCGCGCCGCGACAGCGAAAGCCGCCAGCTCGCGCGCGCGGAAGCGATCGCGCTGGCGCGCGGGTAGGGCGCTACCGTATCGCGCGGTATGCGCGCGCGGTCGGCGCGGTCGCGTCGCTCAGGCCGCTGCGGCGAACGCGTCGCGGGTCAGGTTTTCCGGCGTCGTTTCGCCGCAGGCCACGTCGTCCTCGATGCGGATGCCGCCGTACTGGCGGAAGTGGTCGACCTTGTCCCAGGCGATGTCCGCGGCTTCGGGCCTGGCCTTCAGTTCGGCCAGCAGCATGTCGATGAAGTAGAGGCCGGGCTCGATCGTCACGACCATGCGCGGCTCGAGCGTGCGCGTCATGCGCAGGTAGGGATGCCCGGCGGGCCGGGGGATCGTGCCGCCGCTCTCGTCCTTCTGGAAGCCGCCGACGTCGTGCACCTGCAGGCCGATCGGATGGCCGAGGCCGTGCGGGAAGAACACGCCGGACACGCCCGATGCCACGGCCGCTTCGGCACTCATGCGGATAAAGCCCTGCTCGCGCAGGATGCCGGCAAGGACGTGGTGGGCGTGCACGTGCAGGTCGGCATAGTTGGTGCCTTTTTGCACTTTTTCCACAAATCCCTTTTGCGCGGCGTCGACGGCATCGATCAGCGCCTGGAACTCGCCGGCCTGCTTCGCGGCGTAGGTGCGCGTGATGTCGGAGGCGTAGCCGTGGAAGCTCGCGCCCGCGTCGATCACGAACGAGTTCGCATGCGCGGGCGGCGCGCGGTTGAGATCCGTGTAGTGCAGCACCGCGCCGTGCTGGTTCAGCGCGATGATGTTGGTATAGGGCAGCTCGTTCTCGGTCTCGTGCACGGCGTTGAGATAGGCCGTGTTGATGTCGTACTCGCTCGCGCCGTTGCGGAACGCCGCCTCGGCCGCGCGATGCGCGCGCACGCCGAGCTTGGAGGCGACGCGCAGCATGCCGAGTTCGTAGTCGGTCTTGTAGGCGCGGTGCCAGTGCAGGCAATTGAGCGCCTTTTCCGGATTGTTCGGCGCGTAACCGTCGACCGCGGCGTTGTCCTCGCCGATGATCGCGCAGCGCGCGGCGTCTTTCGGCAGGTGCGCTTTCGCCTCCGCAGCATCGCGGATGATCGCGATATCGAAGTGCTCGACCCAGTAGCCGGCCGGCGCTTCGGGCACGACGTGCCAGTAGTCGTGCGGCTGCAGATAGATCAGTTTCGGCCGTTGTCCCGGCGTATGCACGATCCACGAGCCCGGCGCGCGGGTCACCGGCAGCCAGTGCTTGAAATGCGGGTTGACCGCGAACGGATACGGGCGGTCGTCGAGAAACTGCATGCGCGGCTGGCCGGCGGCGATGACGAGATGATCGAATCCGGCACGCGCGAGCGCGGTGTCGCCGCGGCGCTGCAGTGTCGCAAGATGATCGGGGTAGAGTTTGGCGAGAAGATCGGTCATGACACGGGCCTGCAGGAGCTACGCAGGCATTCTAGCGTAGGGGCGCAATTCATTGCGCCCGCCTGCATCCCGACTGACGATGCGAAAAGCCGGGCGCGATGAATCGCGCCCCTGCGGCATGTCGAACCGTTACGGCGACCAGCTCACGCTCAGATAGCCCGAACGCCCCGGCGTGTTGTAGCCGTAGGCGAGCTGGTAGTTCCTGTCGCCGAGGTTTTCCACGCGCGCGCCGATACGCCACTGCGCGTTGACGACGTAGCTCGCGCGCAGGTTGACGATCGCGTACGCGCCGAGTTTGCCGCCGAAATCGTCCGCGCGGCCGGCGTAGACGACTTCCGCGCCGGCGCTGAACGCCTCGCCGAGCTGCGCGTCGAAGGCGCTGGAGAACTTCTGCTTCGGCCGACGCAGCAGTTGCGTGCCGGTGTCCTCGTTGCGCGGGTCCTGCAGGGTCAGCGTGTTCGTCCACGAATACGCGCCCGCGCTCCAATGGTGGCTCAGTTCCAGGCCGTCGATCGCGGCATGCGCGATGTTGACCGCCTGGAACTTGTCGCCGCCGGCGAAATCGATCAGGTCGCGCACGCGCGTGGTGAAGGCGCGCGCCTCGACGCGGTTGGCGGCGTCGACCTTCCACTCGAGGCCGATCTCGCCCGTGCGCGAGCGCTCCGGATCGAGCAGCGGATTGCCGGCGTAGTAGCCGCCGTAGCCGGGCGAGTAGAGCTGGCTCAGCGTCGGCGCGCTGAACGCGGTGCCGTAGCTCGCGGTCAGGCGCAGGCCGTCGGCGAACTGGTAGCCGGCGGCGATCGAGCCGGAAAACTCGCCGCCGAAATCGCTGTTGTGGTCGTAGCGGCCCGAGACCTCGCCGTCGAGCGCGTCGGCCTGCGCGCGCCAGCCGGCGAAGACGCCGCTGTTGTCGCGCGTCTTGTCGTATTGCGTCGTGCCGCCGAACGTGTCGAGGCTGCGGCCGCGGTCGTGCACGCTGTCGAAGCCGGCGATCAGATGCTGGTTCGCGGCGATCGTGAAATCGTTGGTCCACGACACCTGCTCGCGCGTGGAGCGGTAGGCCGAGCCGAACGCGGCCGTGTCGATGTTCGTGCGCGTCGTGCCGACGGAAAGGCGGTGTTGCCAGCCGGGCGTGAGCGCGCCTTCAAGACTGACGCCGATCGCCTGGTCGAGCGTATGCGAAATGCCCGGGCCGGCGCCGTTGTCGAAACTCTGCGTGCCGACGCTGCGGAACGCGCTCGCCGACAGCGTCTGCGCG
>JAFEFQ010000056.1 GCA_018240505.1 Pseudomonadota bacterium | reverse complement strand
CGGCGCTGCTTGACGTCGTGCGGCAGCGGGGGATGCAGGAGCAGGGATTCGGTCATTTTTCAAAACCTTCAAACAACGACACCGCCGGAGCGCTCGTCGCGCCCAGCGGGATTGCGAATTGTACCGGATGCGCCGCGCCCGACCTATTCGAACAACGTGTGCTGGCGCACCGGCGCGAAGCTGCGCCGGTGCTGCGCGCAAGGTCCGAGGCGTTCGAGTGCGGCGCGGTGCGCTGCGGTCGGGTAACCCTTGTGCACGGCGAAGCCGTAGCCGGGGAATTGGCCGTCGAGCTCGCGCATGCGCGCGTCGCGCGCGACCTTGGCCAGGATCGAGGCGGCGCCGATCGCGGGTTCGAGCGCATCGCCGTCGACGATCGCGCGTGCGGGACATGGCAACGCGCGAGGTAGCTTGTTGCCGTCGATCAGGGCCAGCCGCGGCGGCGTCGCGAGCGCATGCAGCGCGCGCGACATGCCGAGCAGGCTGGCTTGCAGGATGTTCAACTCGTCGATTTCCGCGACGCCGACTTCGATGACGCTGAAGGCGAGCGCACACTCGCGGATCTCGATGGCGAGCTGCTCGCGGCGCGCCGGACTGAGCACCTTGGAGTCGGCGAGTCCCGCGATCGGCCGCGCCGGGTCGAGGATCACCGCGGCGACGACGACCGGCCCGGCGAGAGGTCCGCGGCCGGCTTCGTCGACGCCGGCGACGAGCAAGTCCGCATCGTCTTCGCAGGGGCGCGATTCATCGCGGCCATCCTTTTCCGCGGCGGGCAGGGAGCCGGGCGCGATGAATCGCGCCCCTACGGCGTCCGGTTTGGCGGCCAAGTCACTCATGCAGCGCCCCGAGCTGGTAGAAGACGTAGTTCTGGTAGGAATCCAGCACCTCGTTCTTCCTGCAGTTGAGATAGAAGCCATCGCAGCGTTCGCGCATCAGCGCATTGGCCTGGAAGAACGCGTCCTTCTTCACCCCGGCGACGTCGAGGATCAGCGAGGGCGCGAAGCTCAGGTCCATCTCGCGCTCGCCGTACTGGCGCGCCGGCTTGTAGTTGGTCTTGAGCATGTAGTAGGTGATGAAATTCGGGTCGCCGTCGGCGGCGGGCAGACTCTTGTCGAGCGCGCGCATCGCGCCGTCGAACGAGGGCTGGTGGTCGCCGAAATGGAACAGCAGCACCGGGCGGTCGGCGTCGAGCAGCTTCTTTTCCAGCGCGGCCATCGCGATGTCCGAACCTTCGAGCCGCTGCAGGTAGTTGCCGAAGTTGAGGTTCATCCATTCGTCCAGCGATTTCGGCGCGAACTTGCCTGGGAACAGCGGCTTGTCGTACGGCGCCGGGAGTTTCTTCAGCGGCGTCATGTGCGGACCGTGCTGGCGCAGGGTCAGCATCATCACGAACAGCGGTTGCTTGGCGTAGACCTGCTTCTCCTTGTCGTAGATCTGGTTGAACACCTGGAACAGGTCGTTGTCGGACGACTCCCACGACAGGCCGTAGTCCTTGCCGTCGTAGAACGCATCGAAGCCGTAGTTCTTGTAGGCGTTGCGCGCGTTGATGAAGTCGCCGGACATCGGATAGATCGCGATCGCGCGGTAACCGGCCGCGTGCAGTACGCGCGGCAGGGTGAAGTTGACGCGCGGCGCGAGGTTGTACGGCGCGTACAGCCCGGCGTCGCCGAAGCTCAGGTGATTCAAGCCCGTCATCAGCGCGAACTCGCTGGTCCAGGTGCCGCCGCCCCAGACGTGCACGGTCAACGGGCCGTGCGCGCGCGTGCGCCCGTCGGAGACGAACATCTTGCGCTTGCATACGTCGGCGCGCGTGCACACCTTGATCATCGCCGGGTCGAACGTGCTCTCCTCGAGCACGGCGACGATGTCGGGCAGCTCGTTCCCTCCCGTCGCGCGCGCTGCGGGAGATGCGCAGGCGGAAGCGGTCTTCACGCACGACGGCGGGTTGTCGGTCACGGTCTGCGTCCAGACGATGTCGCTGTCTTCGTCCCTGGCGAATGCGGGAATCACGACCTGGGTCTGGTAGAACGACGTGATGAAATCGGTGAGGTAGCTCTTGTCGTTCATCGCCTGCCACATGCCCTTCTCGAACACGCCGGCGAATGGGCCGCGTGGCCACAGCGTGAGCGCGAGAACGACGAGTATCGCGAGCGTTCCGGCGATGCGCGCGTAGCGCCGCCGCGGTTGCGCCATGCCGGCGAGAAAGCGCGGGCGATCCCAGCGCCAGGCGAGCACGAGCAGTGCCGGGATCGCGATCGCGGCGGCGATCACGGCGACGAGGATGGGCGGATAGTGCAGGGCGACGTCGAGCAGGTCGCGGTTGACGAAGTACACCAGGTCGGGCGCCATCAACGGCGTCGTCAAATAGTGAAACTTCATGATGCTCGCGATCAGCAGGCCGCCGAAGACCACGGTCGGCAGCGCGAGCGCGAAGATCCAGCGCCGCGCCAGCAGGGCGAGCAGGACGACGCCGGCGAGGACCAGGCTCGAGGAGAACGCGCTTTCGATCCAGGTCGCTTCGCTGAGCGGGCCGAACGCGAGCAGCGCGAGGAAGGCGGCGAGAACGATGAAGAAAAGGAACTGGCTTCGGCGCGGAAGCGATGCGGTTCCGGGCATCGCGGCGGCAGTGGGTGTCGGCACCGCGCAACGTTACGGGCAGCGCGGTGGCAGGTCAACGAAACTCGTTGCTGCGGCGCGATAGCGGCGAGCGGTGGTTCAGGTTTTCGCGGAGGAGTGGCGGCTTGCCACGACGCGATCGCCGCCCGCGCGGGACGGGCTAGGAGCGGTCGAGCATCTGCGCGATCGCGGCGGCAGCACCGTGCCCGGCATCGCCGCGCAGCGACTCGTGGATGCGCACGAATTCCGCCAGTGTGTCGGGAGGCAGCGCACGCGCCTGCAGCATCGGCGCGAGCGTCGCGGCGAGTGCGGGCGGCGTGCAATCGTCCTGCATCAGCTCGGGCACGATGCGGCGGCCTGCGAGGATGTTCGGCAGCGAATACACCGTGGTTTTCAGCATGCCGAATGCTTTCACGATGCGGTACGTCGTCGGCGCGATGCGATAGGCGACGACCATGGGCCGCTTGGCCAGCATCGCTTCGAGCGCGGCCGTGCCCGAGGCGAGCAGGATCGCGTCCGCGGCGATCATGCAGCGATGGGACTCGCGATTCGTGGTTTCTGATTCGTCGGCGGCATCGGATCGTAGCGGTTCCGCGGCGTGCGGCGACAGGATGTGCAGCCATGCCGAATCGTCCCGCGCCTGCGCGCGCGAATCCCGCGCCAGCGCGCGAACCGCGTCCGCGCAGGCGGCGTTCGCCGCCGGCAGCACGACGCGCAGATGCGGAAACTCGCGACGCAGCAAGACGGCGGCATCGAGGAAATCGCGGCCCAGGCGCGCGATCTCGCCGAGCCGGCTGCCGGGCAGTACGGCGAGCACGGGCGCGTCGTCGGGCAGGTCGAGTGCGCGGCGTGCGGCCGCCTTGTCGGGATGTGGCGCGAACGCGTTCGCGAGCGGATGGCCGACGAAGCGCGCGTCGACGCCGTGGCGCGCATAGATCGGCGGCTCCATCGGGAACAGGCAGAGCACGCGGTCGGCGCTGCGGCCGATCTTTCCCGCGCGGTTCTCGCGCCAGGCCCAGATCGACGGGCTGACGTAGTGCACGGTACGCAGACCGGCGCGCTTGAGCTTCTTCTCGAGACCGAGGTTGAAGTCCGGCGCGTCGATGCCGATGAACACGTCGGGTTTTTCCTGCAGCGTGCGGCGGAACACCGCGCGGCGCAGCGCCAGCAGCGAGGGCAGGTGCTTGAGCACCTCGACCAGACCCATCACCGACAGCCGTTCCATGGGATGCCAGATCTCCATGCCGGCCTCGCGCATGCGCGCGCCGCCGATGCCGGCAAAGCGTGCGTCCGGGAAGCGCGCCTTGAGTCCGGCGATCAGGTCCGCGCCGAGCAGGTCGCCCGAGGCTTCGCCGGCAACGAGGATGAAGAAAGGGAATCGAACTTCGGGCATCCGCGGACTCTGCTTCCCTTCTCCCGCCTGGAGAAGGTGGCGCGGCAGCGCCGGATGAGGGAAGGGTGTCGCGGCTTCGCGAGCCGTCGCTATCCGAAAGGCCTTTCCCTCATCCGCCCTTCGGGCACCTTCTCCCGGGGGAGAAGGAAAGATAGAGCTTACCGCGCCAGCGGTCGCGTGCCGCGCTCGATGAAGTCGAGCATCGTGCGCACGTCGGGCTCGGACTCGGCGGTGGCGGCGAGCGCGGCGCGCGCTTCCTCGAGCGGCGACTTCGCCACGTACAGCGCGCGGTAGGCGCGCTTGATCGCGGCGATGCGTTCGGCGGAAAAGCCGCGACGCTTGAGTCCCTCCGCGTTGATGCCGCGCGGGCGGCCGTAGTCGGCGGCCATCATCACGAACGGCGGCACGTCGCCGTTGACCATGCAGTTCATGCCGACGAAGGCATGCGCGCCGACGCGGCAGAACTGGTGCACGCCGGAAAAGCCCGAAAGGATCGCGAAGTCGCCGACCTCGACGTGGCCGGCCAGCGTGGCGTTGTTGGAAAACACGGTGTGGTTGCCGACGATGCAATCGTGCGCGATGTGCACGTAGGCCATGATCCAGTTGCCGTCGCCGATGCGGGTGACGCCGCCGCCGTCGCCGGTGCCGCGGTTGATCGTGACGAATTCGCGGATCAGATTGTCATCGCCGATCACGAGCGCGCTGCGTTCGCCGTGATACTTCTTGTCCTGCGGATCGCCGCCGACCGCGGCGAACGAGGCGATGCGGTTGTTGCGGCCGATCCGCGTCGGACCCTGGACGACGGCGTGCGCCGCGATCTGCGTGCCATCGCCGATCTCGACGTCCGGTCCGATCACGCTGTACGCGCCGACGCCGACGTTTGCGCCGAGCTTCGCGCCCGGGTCGATCTGTGCCGTGGCGTGAATCATCAGTCGGTCTTCTCGGCGCACATCATCTCGGCCTCGGCGACGGTCTTGCCGTTGACGCTGGCACGACCGTGGAAGATCGCCATGCTGCGGATGATGCGCTTCAGCTGGATGTCGAGCACCAGTTGATCACCCGGCTTGACGATCTGGCTGAACTTGGCCTTGTCGACCTTGACGAGGAAGTAGAGCGGGTGTGCGCCGGGCGCATAGGTCGAGGTCAGGTGCACGAGGACGCCGGAAGCCTGCGCGAGCGCCTCGATGATCAGGACCCCGGGCATGACCGGAAAACCCGGGAAATGGCCCTGGAAGAACGGCTCGTTCATCGTCACGTTCTTGATGGCGGTCAGCGTCTTGCCCACCTCGAACGCGAGCACGCGATCGATGAGCAGGAACGGATAGCGGTGCGGCAGGATCTTGGCGATGTCGTGCGCTTCGATCGGCGCGGCGGGGGTGGTGTTCGTGTCGTTCATGGTTTTGCGTCCTTCTCCAGCGCCTGTACGCGCCGGTTCAACTCATCCAGATGCTTGAAGCGCGCCGCGTTGCGGCGCCAGCTGCGATTATCCTGGATTGGCGTGCCCGAGGAATACTCCCCGGGCGCATGGATCGAGTGGGTGACGAGCGCCATCGAGGTGATCGTCACCTTGTCGGCGATTTCGAGGTGGCCGAGGATGCCGGCACCGCCGCCGATCAGGCAGCCGCGGCCGATCCTGGCACTGCCGGCAACGGCCGAGCAGCCGGCCATCGCGGTGTGCGCGCCGATGCGCACGTTGTGCGCGATCTGGATCTGGTTGTCCAGGCGCACGTCGTCCTCGAGTACGGTGTCCTCGAGCGCGCCGCGGTCGATCGTCGTGTTCGCGCCGATCTCGCAGTCGTCGCCGACGACGACGCCGCCGAGCTGCGGCACCTTGATCCAGTGATCCTGGTCGAAGGCGAGGCCGAAACCATCCGCGCCGAGCACGGCGCCAGGATGCACGAGTACGCGTTTGCCCAGGCGCACGCGCGTGACGAGGGTGACGCGCGCAACGAGCCGCGACTGCGCGCCGACATGGCAGTCTGCGCCGACATGGCAATGCGGGCCGAGCGTGGCGCCGTCGCCGATGCTGGCGCCGGATTCGACCACGCAGAACGGGCCGATGCTGGCGCTGGCGGCGACCTGCGCATCGGGCGCGACGACGGCGCTGGCATGGATGCCGGGCGTGCGCGCCGGCGTGCGTTCGAACAAGGCGGCGATCTTCGCGTAGGCGAGGTAGGGGTCCTTCGCCACCAGCGCCGCGCCCGGGAAGTATCCGGCGTCGTCGGCACGCAGGACCACCGCGGCGGCGCGCGTCGTGGCCAGTTCGCCGCGGTAGCGCGGATTGGCGAGGAAGCCGAGTTGCGATGCGGTCGCCATGGCCAGGGTGGCCACGCCGTCGACGCGCAGGTCGGCGTCGCCTTGCAGATCCAGTGCAAAACGCCTGGCGAGGTCCGCCAACGTATGGGTCGCCCGTGGTTCGTTCACGGCCTGGCGCCGCCCGCGTTGAGTTCTTTCAGGCGTTGCAGCACCGCATCGGTGATGTCCATGCGTGCGCTCGCGTAAAGCACGGCCTGGCTGCCGACGATCATGTCGTAGCCCTGCGTGCGGGCGTACTCGATCGCGGTGTCGTTGATCAGGCGCAGGTTGCGACTGACCTCTTCGTTGCCGCGGTTGTTGTATTCCGCACGCGCTTCCTCGCGGCGGCGTTTGTTGTCGCGTTCGGTCGCCTCGATCTCGCGCTTGAGCGCCTCGGCGTTTTCGCGGGTCATGATCGCGCTGTCGCGTTCGTAACGCTGCCTGAGCGCGGCGAGCTTGGCGTCGTCGGCCTTGATCGCGGCGTCCTGCTTGGCGAATTCGCGGTCAAGCCGGGCCCGGGCGTCGACGAACTGTGGCGCGGTGTCGATCAGGCGCTTGACGTCGATGTAGCCGATACGCGGTGTCGTGGCCGAGGTCGCCGCCGGGGGCTGCGCCCGGATGGGGGCGGACAGCGCCAGCGCTGCGATCAACGCACACCTGGCGTAACGTCCGCTCGAACCGCTGGAATGGATCACGCGTCGGGCTCTCCGCAAATGCGTCGGCGCGCCGCTCCATACCTTGCGACGCCGCCGTCACGGTTGACGCCCAATCTTAACCCGAGAAACGATTCCGCGTCGCCCCGGAGCGGGTCGTCAGAACGTGCCGCCGAAGTTGAACTGCAGCGTTTCCGAGATATCGCCCGGCTTCTTGACGATCGGGCGGCCGACGTTGATCACGATCGGGCCGACCGGCGCCTGCCAGTGCAGCGACAGGCCGGTCGAAGCGCGCAGGCCGTCGTTGCCGGACCAGGAGAAGTCGCTGAAGTTCTTGTAGACGTTGCCGGCGTCGACGTACCAGGACAGGCGCGTGGAGGTCTCGTCCTTGATGAACGGCAGCGGGATGATCAGCTCGAGCGAGCCGGTCGTCTTGAACGCGCCGCCGAGCGGCTGCAGGCAGTAGTCGGCCTGGGTGTACGAAGTGCAGCCCTGGTACAGCGTGCGCGTTGCCGTCGAGCCGAGCGTGTTGTCGCGGAAGTTGCGCACGTCGGAGACGCCGCCGGCGTAGTAGTTGGCGAAGAACGGCAGGCCGAGCTTCGAGTACTTGCCGAACGCTTCGCCGTAGCCGAGGTTGAGCGTGCCCTCGAGCACGAAACCGTGCGTGATCGGGATGTATTGCTGGTAGCGGTAGTTGATGCGCCAGTATTCCGCGGTCGACCCGGGCAGCGCGACCTCGATGCCCAGCGACTGCACGGAGCCGTGGGTCGGGTTGAAGTACTTGTTGCGCGTGTCGTGCGTCCAGCCGGCCGAGAAGCTCAGCTGATGGAAGGTGTAGTGGCCGATCGCATTGAGGTAGTCGATGATCTCGGCCGGCGAGTAGTAGTTGCGGAACAGCGCAAGGTTGCCGCTGGCATCGGTCTGGTAGACCGGATTGCCGTTCGAATCGTAGATCGGCGCGCCGTTCGCGTCCTTGGCGATGAGGAAGCTGTCGTAGAACGTGCGGATCTTGGTCTTGCTCGCGCCGAGCGAGAGGCTGACCGAGTCGGTCTCGCCGATCGGTACCGCGCTGTTGGCCGAGAACGAGGCCGTGTCGTTGGTGTAGTTGGCGATGTTGGCGTTGCCGTAATCGCTCTTGGTGTAGCGCGCGCTGTAGCCCAGGCCGATGCCGCTGTCGGTGAGGTAGGGCTGGAAGTAGTTCACGCCGAACGACTGCTGGTAGTAGCTCTTCGACGCGCTGACGCCGGCCGAGTCGCCGGACCCGAGGAAGTTGTTTTCGGACACCGAGATCGAGAGGATCAGCTTGTCCAGCTGCGAGTAGCCGACGCCGAAGGTGAAGCTGCCGGAGTTGGTCTCCTCGACCTTGACCTTGATGTCGATCTGGTCGTCGGTGCCCGGCACGCGCGGCGTCGAGATGTCGACCTTCTTGAAGTAGCCCAGGCGCTGCAGGCGGATCTTCGAGCGGTCGATCGCGGCCTGCGAGTACCACGCGCCTTCGAGCTGGCGCATCTCGCGGCGCATGACCTCGTCCTCGGTGCGGCCGTTGCCGGCGAACTCGATGCGGCGCACGTACACGCGCTTGCCCGGGTTGATGAAGAAGTTGATGCCGACGGTGAGCTTGTCCTTGTCCGGCGTAGGGATCGGCGTGACCTGGGCGAAGGCGTAGCCGATGTTGGCGAGTACCGCGGTCATCTGCTCGGAGGCTTTCTGCACCTTCTGCCGCGAGAACACCTCGCCCGGCTTGAAGTCGACGAACTTGCGCATCTCGTCTTCGCTGACGACGAGGGTGCCCGAGAGCTGCACGTCGGAGATCTTGTAGACCTGCCCTTCCGTCATCGAGGCGGTCAGGTACATGTCGCGCTTGTCCGGGCTGATCGAAACCTCGGTCGAGTCGAGGCTGTAGTCCAGATAACCGCGGTCGAGGTAGTACGACTGCAGTTTCTCGAGGTCGCCGGTCAGCTTTTCGCGCGAATACTGGTCGTCGCGCGAATACCACGAGGTCCAGTTGCTCGTGTCGGACTCGAAATCGCTGCGGATCTCGCCGGTCGGGAACGTCTTGTTGCCGACCAGGTCGATGCTCTTGATCTTGGCGACCTTGCCCTCGGCGATGTTGATCGACAGTTCGACGCGGTTGCGGTCGAGGTTGATCACGGTTGGTTTGATCGTGACGTTGTACTTGCCGCGGTTGTAGTACTGGCGGGTCAGCTCCTGGGTCACGCGGTCGAGCGAGAGGCGGTCGAACGGCTCGCCCTCGGCGAGGCCGATGTCCTTCAGGCCCTTGAGCAGGTCCTCTTCCTTGAGATCCTTGTTGCCCTTGAGCTGGATTTTCGAGATCGCCGGACGCTCCTTGACCGAGATGACGAGGATGTTGCCCTGGCGGCCGAGCTGGACGTCGGTGAAGAAGCCGGTCTTGTACAGCGCGCGCACGGCCTGCT
>JAFEFQ010000055.1 GCA_018240505.1 Pseudomonadota bacterium | reverse complement strand
CACGCGTTCATGGACTAACCGTTGTGACAAGAAATGTTGCTGACTTCAAGGGATTCAAGGTTCCGCTTTTGAACCCGTTTGCAAAGAATTAACTAATGCAGGCTAACGCTTGAGCTAAGCGGCGGCTGCCGCGGAAAAGGGTTTTTCGCACAATCGGTTCACAGCCGTCCGCTTGAGCGAATAGTTATACGGAACATGCGAGACACACCAAGCGCGATACAGAATGCTAGCAATAGCGACACAACTAGACCTTGCTGCCACCATGGCATGGCAAACGGGGAAATGCTCTGTTGGCCGAAGTAGAGCGGTTCGAACAGATAGGCTGACAGAAGTACGCCAACACCCAGACAAGTGGCCAACGCTGAACGATAGGTTGGGAATAGGCGGAAAAGCAGCACCAAAGAGCCGGCCACGGGCAAAGCGATACTCAAGCCGAACACCACCAGCGTGTCCCATGAAAGGAGCGCTAGCGGCAGTAAGTTGTGACCTTTGAACCACGCAAATAGGCTTGGTGGAGCCGCAATTGCTGCCGTGCGCGCAAGAACCGGAACCATAGCGAACGCCAAAGCAGCTCCGACGACAAGCGACACTGACAAGGCGAGCCACAATGAACGTGAATGATTCGGCATCGGTTCTGTTCCGTATAACTACTATTCGGTTTGAAATTGCCATCTAACTCCGCAGCCTAGTCCGGCAGCTGGAGAGTGGTGGCGGAATTTTCCTACAAGAAAACAAGCATCTGTCGAATTCCGCAGCCTAATGCCGCAGCCTAATCTTGCGGTGTTTGTCGGCGGCGGAATTTCTCCATGGCATCGTCACATGTTGACCGGGAAAGGGCAAGGCAGAGCGGCGGTGGCGCGGAAACGGCTGCACGACCGCGGTTGCTCGACGAGGTTCGTGCGCGGGTGCGCCGGCTGGGTCTGGCGAAACGCACGGAGGAGGCTTACGCGGACTGGATTCGCCGTTTCATTCTCGCCAGCGGCAAGCGTCATCCTTCGACGATGGGTGCGCGCGAGGTCGAGACGTTTCTCACCTCGCTGGCGGTACGCGACAACGTCTCGGCATCCACGCAGAACCAGGCTCTGTCCGCGTTGCTGTTCCTGTATCGCGAAGTGCTCGGCACGGCCTTGCCGTGGATGGACGAAATCCGTCGCGCGAAGCGACCGCAGCGCCTGCCGGTGGTGTTGGGACGGGACGAGGTGGCCGCGTTGCTCGACCAGATGACCGGCGTGCAATGGCTGGTGGCCAGTTTGCTTTACGGCAGCGGACTACGCCTGCTGGAAGGATTGCGCTTGCGTGTGCAAGACATCGACTTCGGACGGCGCGAGATCATCGTGCGCGACGGCAAGGGCGGCAAGGACCGGCGCACGATGTTGCCGGCCGCGCTCGTGGCGCCGCTGTTGGCGCAGTTGGACGAGGCGCGGCGCATTCACGGCGCGGACCTCGCGGCCGGGTTCGGCGAGGCGTGGTTGCCGCATGCGCTGGCACGCAAGTATCCGGGCGCGGCGCGCGACTGGGGCTGGCAGTACGCGTTCCCGGCAACGCAGCGCTCGCGCGATCCGCTTGACGGGCGGGTGCGCCGTCATCACCTCGACGAGTCGGTGATCCAGCGCGCGGTGAAACAGGCGCGGGCCCGCGCCGGGATCGCGGCCCCGGCGACGTGCCACACGCTGCGCCATTCGTTCGCGACGCATCTGCTCGAATCGGGCCAGGACATCCGCACGATCCAGGAACTGCTCGGACACAACGACGTGAGCACGACGATGATCTACACCCACGTGCTCAATCGCGGCGGACTCGGCGTGCGCAGTCCGCTCGATCGAGGTGCCGATTCCACGCGCGCTTGACGTCCCGCACACCCACGGATCAGCGCGGCGCGAGGATCGCGCTCAAGCGATCCACCGTGCCCGGAATGCGTTCGAGGTGCGGATACTTCGCGCCGTCGCGGTAGTCGACCTTGAACGTGCGGTAGAGGTCGCCGCTCTTCACGAGCAGTTCGACCGGCGCGTTGTTCGCCTTGGTTTCCTTGATCGCGTCGGCGAGGCGTTCGGATTTGTACTCGCGGCCGTCGACCGCGACGAGCGTGCCGCCCGGCGCGATGCCGGCCTTGAACGCGGGGCCGTCCCAGCGCACGTCGGCGATGCGGCCGCTGTCCTGCGCGACGGTGAGGCCGATCGAGGCGGCGAAGTTGCTCGCCTTGGCGACGGCCTCGGCGTTCTTCTGGTAGTCGCCGGGCTTGTCGGTGTAGACGAGCTTCCAGCCGGCCGCGGCCAGGCCGGCCAGCGGCGGCGCGTTCGCATCGACGCGCTCGCGCAGGAACGTCGCCCAGTCGTGCGGCGCGATCGCGTTCAAGCCCGCAACGACGTCGTCGAAAGTATACGTTTTCACGCCCCATGAGCCGTTGTCGACGCCGAAGAATGCGCGCGCGAAATCGTCGAGCGACTTCTTCTCGTGGCTCAGCTCGCGCAGCTTCGCATCGACCGCGAGCCAGATCAGCGCGCCGGCGCTGTAGTAGTCCTCGCTGAGCTGGTAGTTGCGGTACGGCAGCGGGCGGCGCTGGGCGGCGGTCGGGTCGTTGGTCGTGTCCTGCACGTTGCGCCAGGCGAAGCCCGGGCGGTTGTCGGCATAGGTCGCCGCGGTCATCGCCAGCTCGTCGCGCGCCTGCTCGAGGCTGCGCAGGCCTGCGCGCGCGGCGAGCACGTCGCCCCAGTACTGGGTCTGGCCCTCGTAGACCCAGAGCAGGGTGTCGCCCATGACCACGTTGAAGTTCGGCGTGGCGAGGTCGGCCGGGCGGCGGAACTTGCCGTTCCACGAATGGGTGAACTCGTGCGGCAGCAGGTCGCGCACGCCGGCCTGCTTGGTCCAGTCGCTGAAGTATTCGGCGTCGACGCCGTTCTCGCTGGAACGGTGATGCTCGGTGCCGATGCCGCCGAGCTTGTTCGACAGTGCGAGCAGGAAGTCGTAGTGGTCGTAGTGCTGCGATGCGAACAGCTTGTAGGCTTGCTGCACCAGCGCCTGGTGCGCCTTCAACTGCTCGGGCTTGATCTCGAGGTACTTCGGCTCGTCGGCCATGACGTTCAGATGCACCGGGATCTTCGCGCCCGGGTCGAGGTCGATGCGCTTGAAGTAGCGGCCGGCATACATCGGCGAGTCGACCAGCGTGGCGAAGTCGACCTGCTTGAACGCGATCTTGCCGTCGCCCGCCGCGCCGTCGCGCTCGAGCGCCGTGGCGAACTCCCAGCCTGCGGGCAGCGCCGCGCTCGCGGCGATGCGGATCCGGCTCGCGTCGTGCCCGGCCGGATACAGCGCGACCGCGTTCCACTGCAGATGCAGCATGTCGGGCGTCATCACGACGCGGCCCTGGCCGGGGTCGAGCGGCGAGAGATACTGGAACTCCGCCTCGATCGCGCTCGCGCCGTCGGGCACGTCGACGTGGAAGGCGTAGACGTTTTCCGGATCGCGCCGCCACGGCAGCACCTTGCCGTTCGCGCGCAGGACGAGGCCGGCGAACTTGTCGATCGGCCCGCGCGGCGCGTGGTTGCCCGGCAGCCATTGCGGGTAGAGCAGGGTCAGTGCGCCGGGTGCCGCCGGAATTTCCTCGCGCACGCGAAACACGCGATGGTCGAGGTCGGTCGCGTCGACATGCAGCTTCAGCGTGCCGGCGTAGGGCGTGTCGGCCGGCGCGGGAACGGCGGCGTGGGCGGTGCCAGACAGGACGAGGGCGAGGGCGATGGTGAGCGAAAGCTTCTTCATGGGTTCCCCAAACGACGATATTTTTGGCTGGTCATTCCCGCACGCTCCCGGCGGGAATGGCGAGCAGAACAGGATTCATTTCTTCGGCGCGTTTTTTGTCGCCGCCACAGCCTTCAAATCCGCGCTGTCGAAGTCGATCTTGTCCGCCTCGAAACGCATGGTGTTCGGATAGGCCGTCGCGAGCGCCTCGGCGAATTGTCCGGCATCGCCGGCGACGACCAGCGTCGCGCCGTCGCGGCCGAGGTGCGTGCGCGCGAACGCCTGCACCTGCGCGGGCGTGACCGCCTGGACCTTGTCGGGCCAGGCGCCAAGTTCGGAGAGCGGCTGGCCGTAGACGGCGAACCCGGCGACGCGGGCGGCGAGGCTGCCGGTCGTTTCGAGACCGAAGGCGTAGTTGCCCGCGAGCGTCGCCTTGCGCGCGGCGAATTCGTCGGCGGGCACTTCGCTGGCACCGAGGCGGTCGAGTTCGGCGTACATCAATCCGGCGACTTCGACCGCCGACGGATTCTTCGTCTGCGCGTTCGCGACGAAGGCGCCGCCGTGGCGCAGCGTCGCGAGCGCGGAACCCGCGCCGTAGGACAGGCCGCGCTTGATGCGGATCTCCTGGTTCAGGCGCGAGGAATAGCCGCCGCCGAGCACGGCGTTGGCGACGAGGCCCGCGTAGTAGTCGGCCGCGTCGCGCGCGATGCCCGCGTGCGCGAGCGCGACCGCGGCCTGGCCCGTGCCGGGCAGGTCGACGACGACGCTCGCTGCGAGCGTGGACGGGCCGCTTGCCGCGCGCGGCGCGGGCAGCGCGGTCGCGGGATTCTTCCACGCGCCGAACGCGGACTCGGCGAGCTTCGCCGCCTGGTCGAGGTCGATGTCGCCGGCGAACACGAGCAGCGCGTTGTCGGGCCGGTAGTACGTATCGTGCAGACGCACGATGTCCGCGCGCGTGATGCGCGGCAGCGCCGGCACGGTGCCGTCGGCCGGATGCCCGTAGGCGCCGTCGCCGAACACGGCGCGGCGCGCGACGAGCGCGGCGAGGCCCTGCGGCTCGGACAATTCGAGCTGCAGGCTGTCGAGCGACTGCTTGCGCAGCCGATCGATCTCCTCCTGCGCGAATTTCGGATGCAGGACGATGTCCGCGATCAGATCCAGCGCCGCGGCCAGTTTCGGTGTCGTCACCGTGATCGAAGCCGACGACGAATCCCAGCCTGCGCCGGTGCCGATGCTGCCGCCGAGCGCGTCGGCCGCTTCGGCGATCTGCGGCGCGCTGCGCGTGGCCGTGCCCTTGTCGAGCAGGCCGGCGGTCATGGCGGCGAGTCCGGACAGCCGCGGCGGATCGACCTCGGCGCCCGAGCGCAGGTACAGCGCCGTGGTCACCAGCGGCGTCGCCCTGCGCGTGGCGACGACGATGCGCAGGCCGTTGGCGAGCGTCTTCTCGGCCGTCGCCGGGATGCTCGCCTTGCGCGCGGGGCCGGGCGCGGGCAGCGCGCTCGGCGCATCGGCCGCGTAGGCGCCCGCGGCGCAGGCGGCGATGGCGGCGAAAAGTATATTTTTGGCG
This sequence comes from Pseudomonadota bacterium, assembly GCA_018240505.1. Classification (GTDB taxonomy): domain Bacteria; phylum Pseudomonadota; class Gammaproteobacteria; order Xanthomonadales; family Rhodanobacteraceae; genus Rudaea. The sequence continues at coordinate 4,102 of JAFEFQ010000055.1, read as the reverse complement.
AAGTGGACTTTTTTCATGTTGGCGGCGCTCACGGCTTGGCTCCTTTCGCTGCGGGCTTCTTCGCCGCGGCGTCTTCCGGTTTCGCCTCCTGCGTGTAGACGATCGTGACGCGGTGCGCGTCGAGCACGTATTGCTTCAGCACGCGCGCGACATCCGCGGCGGTGACGGCCTGCAGGCGCACGAGGGCGTCGTTCGCGGCGGCGGCATCGCCGGTCAGCAGCACGGCCTCGCCGATGGCGAAGGCCTTGCCTTCGGCGGTCTGGCGCTTGGTCAACGCCTGGGTGAGCAGCTTGGTCTTGACCTTGTCGAGTTCCGCGGCGGGAATCGGTTTCGTCGCCGTGTCGGCGATCACCGCGAGCAGCGCCTTCTCGGCTTGCTCGGGCTTGTGTCCGCTGGCGAGCACGGCGAACGCGTAGAGCAGGCTGTTGTCGGCGCCGCTGGTGCTGCCGAAATCGGCCGACTGCGCGATCTGGTCGCGGTAGACCAGCGCCTGGTTCAGGCGCGAGGACTCGCCGTTGCTGAGCAGGGAGGCGGCGACCGCGAGCGCCGCGGTGTCCGCGCTCTTTTCCGGCGGCGCGAGCCAGGACAGCACGACCGCCGGAAGCGGCACGTTCGGGCCGTGCTCGTCGTAGCGGCGGTCCTTGTCCCAGGCCGGCTCGACCGCGGTGACGCGCGGAACGGGTTGATTTGCCGGTTTCGCGAGCGCGCCGAAGTACTGGTCGACCCACTTGTCGAGTTCGGCCGGATCGAAATCGCCGGCGACGATCAGCGTCGCGTAGTCGGGGCGATACCAGGTCTTGTGGAAGTCGATCACGTCCTGCAGCTTCGCCGCTTCGAGATCCTCGATGCTGCCGATGCCCGGGCGCTTGTACGGATGCACGAGGTAGGAATCCTTCGGGATCGCGTTGAACAGGCGGCCGTAGGGCTGGGCGAGCACGCGCTGGCGCAGTTCCTCCTCGACCACGGCGCGCTCGGACTTGAAGTTGGCCTCGTCGACGGTGAGGTTGGCCATGCGCTCGGCCTCGGCCCAGAGCAGGCGCTGCAGGTGGTTCGATGGCACGGCCTCGAAGTAGTTGGTGAAGTCGTCCGCGGTCGAGGCGTTGTTGTGGCCGCCGACGTCCTCGGTCAGGCGGTCGAACTGCTCGGCCTTCATGTTCTTCGTGCTCTTGAACATCAGGTGCTCGAACAGGTGCGCGAAGCCGCTGCGTCCCTGCGGATCGTTCTTCGAACCGACGTGATACCAGACCTGCACGGCGACGGTCGGACTGGTGTGGTCCTCAATTGTGATCACCTGCAGGCCGTTGGCGAGCGTGCGTTCGCTGTAGGCGATCTTCGGGATCGCGAGGTCGGCGGCGAACGCGGCGACGCTGGCGCCGGCAGCGGCGAGGAGAGCGATGGCGCGTGCGCGCATGGCGGTCTTCCTTGGGGCGGGCTCGCGAGGATAACAAGCGCTGCGCGCGGGCCTGTAGGCCGGAAGTCATGTTTGCGCGCCCGTGCGTTTGTCCGCAGCGGCGCGCCAACTCAGGCGATCACGCTGACCGCATCGCCTGTCCGGATCACGCCCGTCGCGCGTGGAATCAGGTTCTGCCCGAACGTCACGCCTTTTTCGCCGCGGCGATAGCCGAGCAGCGTGCGCAAGGGTTCACCGGACGGATCGCGCTCGCCGCGCTCGAAATCGACCGTGGTGAACACGCAGCGCACGCACGCCTTGACCACGTCGAACTCGACCTCGCCGACGCGGATGCGTTTCCAGCCGTCCTCGGCATGTGCCTGCGTGCCGGCGACGACGAGGTTCGGACGAAAGCGCAGGATCGGCACGGGCGCGGCGAGCTTCGAGTTGAGCAGGTCCAGCGCGGCCTGCGAGACCAGCAGCAGCGGGAAGCCGTCGGCGAGGCTGACCTCGTCGCCGGGTTCCGCGTACTTCGCGTCGACCGCGCGCACGCATTCGCTGTCCATGTGCACGAGGCGCACGGGTTTGCCGAGAAACTTGCTGAGCCAGGCGTTCGTCGTCTCGTCGGCGAGCAGCGGCGACACGGGACTGCCCCAGACCGCCGTCGCGACGCGCTCGCCGCGCGCGTCGGGAACCGGGACGCGCAGGCCGGAGGTCGCGGGCGCATCGAGGTGCAGCGATCCGTCCGCATTCGGCAGCGCGCGCAGCAGGGTCAGGCGCGCGTGCTCGCGGCCGGTCAGGAACTTGCCGTCGGCGTCGACCACCATCCAGCGGCGGTCGCGCGCGAGGCCGCGTGTTTCGACCGCCGCGGACTTGAGCGCCAGCGGCGCGCCCGACTTGAGCGGGTAGATGTGGATCGAGGCGAGCGAAAAGGTCATCGGCGATGGGCGGTTCTTTCCTTCCCCCTCGGGAGAAGGTGGCGCGAAGCGCCGGATGAGGGAAGTGCGCGGCAGATTGGAAGTGCCGCAGCGAATTGTAGCGCCTTTCCCTCATCCGCCCTGCGGGCGGCTTCTCCCGCGGGGAGAAGGGAAGGAAAAGGCGCCGCGCGTGCTACCCTTCGCCGCCCGCCCGCACGAAAAACCTTCCTTGGCTGCACAGAACGACATCGCCGTTGCCGATCCCGCATCGTTCACCGGCGTGAAGCGCGGTGAGTGGCTGGCGCTGGTCCTCGCCTTCATTTATTTCTTCCTCGTGCTGGCGGCGTACTACGTGCTGCGCCCCGTGCGCGAGCAGCTCGCCGCGGCGAGCGGCTCGCAGGTGCTGTTCCAGTTCTACCTGACCACGTTCATCGTCACCCTGGTTTTGACCCCCGTGTACGGCTGGCTGATCGCGCGCTTCCCGCGCAAGCGCTTCGTGCCGGTGGTCTACCTGTTCTTCATCGTCAACCTGATCGCGTTCATCCCGGCGTTCGAGGCGCAGGGCCAGCTCAATCCGCGCGTGCTCGGCCAGGTGTTCTTCGTCTGGATGAGCGTGTTCAACCTGTTCGTCGTGGCGGTGTTCTGGAGTTTCATCGCCGACATCTTCAGCGTCGAGCAGTCGCATCGGCTGTTCGGCATCATCGCGTTCGGCGGCGCGCTCGGTGCGATCGCGGGGCCGTTGTTGACCAAGTGGCTCGTGCACCGCATCGGCATCGGGCCGCTGCTCGGCGTCGCCGCGTGCATGCTGCTCGCGGCGGTGGCGTGCATCTTCGCCCTCGTCGCCTGGTCGCGGCGCCACCCGGTCGCGCAGGATACCGAACGCAACGAGGCCGTCATCGGCGGCGGCTTCTGGGCCGGCGCCAAGCTCGTGTTCGCATCGCCATTCCTGCGCCGCGTCGCCATCCTCATGCTGCTCGGCGACTGCGTCGGCACGGTGCTGTACAACCTGCAGACCGACATCGGCCACCAGTATTATCCGGACGGCGCCGCGCGCACCGATTTCTTCGCGAGCATCGACCTCTCGGTCAACGTGCTCATGGCCGTGCTGCAGATCGTCGTCACGCGCGTCGTGCTGACCCGGTTCGGGCCGGTGCCGGCGCTGGCCGGCGCGGAGATCGTCAAGGCGCTGACCCTGATCACGCTGGCGTTTCTCGGCCAGCCCGCTGCGGTCGCCGCGGCGATGATCGTCACGCGCGGCGGCGCTTACGGCGTGGAGAAGCCGGCGACCGACAGCCTGTACACGCGCGTCGATCGCGAGACCCGCTACAAGGCCAAGGGCTTCGTCGACACGGCGGTGTGGCGTTTCGGCGACGTCGCCGTGGTCGGCATCATCACGATCCTGCGCGATTTCGGCATGACCACCGCGGGGTTCGCCTCGTTGTCGGCCATCGCCGCGATCTGCGCGGCGTACATCGCGTGGCGTCTGAAGTCGACGCCGGAGCTGGCGCACGACAAGGCGTGAGTCGCATGCGGGGCGATGACCGCGCAACGAGGCCGGAACGCTTCCGGCCTCGCCGCGGGCAGACTGCGCACGCGCGCAGGTTTACGGACAGGCCACGCCGCTGACGCCGCTCAGGCGGATCAGATTCATCGAGCCATTCGGATAGGCCGGTATGACCGGATTCCACTGCGCGGTGGCATTGTTGCAGTCGGTGAATTTCAGCGTCAGCGTGCCCCAGGTGGTGCGCACGATCCGGTTCTTGTCGAAGTTCGGCGGGAACAGGCCGCCGCTGCC
>JAFEFQ010000054.1 GCA_018240505.1 Pseudomonadota bacterium | reverse complement strand
ATTCCTCGACCGGCTTCCACACCTCGTCGCGCTTGGTGTTGTTGTCGATCACGAGCACTTCGAAGTTCTCGTAGTCGAGCGCAGCGAGCGAGTCGAGCGTGAGGATCACCATCTCCGGCGGCTCGTTGCACGCGGCGAGATGGATCGACACGAACGGCTGCTTGTCCTCGGGCTTGGGCGAGAGCAGGCCGAAGCCGCGCAGCCAGTATTTGCGCCACAGCACTTCGGTGAACTCGAAGCCGTTGATCAGCAGGATCAGGATGATCGCCAACTGCGCCGGGAACAGCACGACCAGCATCGTCCAGTCGAACGGGCTCAGGTAGAACGCGAGCGGCAGCGTTGCCGACCAGACCAGCAGCGAGGCCGACAGCTGGATCAGCGCGCAGAAGAACAGCACGCCCATCCATTTGAAGCGCATGAAGTGGCGCGCGAAGAAGAACATCGGCAGCAGCGCGAGCAGGGAGGCGAGGATCGCCTTTTTCGGCCAGGACGGATCCTCGACGATGCGGCCGGTGAACGAGAATTTGGGCTGGCGATCCGCGCCGTAAACGCCCCAGTACGCGCCGACGCGGCCTTCGTCTGCCTCCTTGAACGGCTGATCGAAGGCTTCCATGATGAAGTAGTCGATCTTGCGCCAGCCCGCTTCCTTGACCCATTGGCGGATGAACTGCGCTTCGTCTTCCACGGAAGGTGTCGCGACCGTCCGGCGATCACCGGCCGAGGGCCAGCCGACTTCGCCGATCAGGATCTTCTTGCCTGGAAACGCGCTCTGCATCTGCACGTAGTTGCCGAGCACGCCGATCCCGACCGCATCCTTGCGCGGGATGTCTTTTTCCCAGTACGGCAGCAGATGCACGGTGATGAAGTCGACGTGGTCGGCGAGCTGCGGCCACTTTTTCCAGACCCAGGGCGGTTCGGCGGTCGACACCGGCACCTTGACCTGTGCGCGCACGCGATCGAGGTAGGCGATCAGGTCGTCCACGCCCATGTCGGCGCGCAGCAAGGTCTCGTTGCCGACCATCACGCGGTCGATGTTGTCGTTTTCGCGCACAGACTTGACCAGCGCGGCGATCTCGTCCTCGTTGCGCTGCCAGCGCCGGTCGAGATAGGTGCCGGCCAGCACCTTGAGGCCGTACTTCTTCGCGATCGCGGGAACCGCCGGATTCTCGATCGAGGAGTAGGTGCGGATGTGGTCGGTGCGCGTGGCGAGCAGTTTCAGATCGCCGTCGATGTCTTCGACACTCGGGAAAATTTCCCTATGCGGACTTTGGTAGCGCTGGTAGGGATTGTAGGCGAAGCCGCCGATCTTGCCGTCGAACTCCGGCACTACCGAGGGTCGGTTGAGCCCCGCCCAAAGCGCGATGTTCGCCGCGGCGATGATCACCGCGAGGATTGCGGCGCGCCAGAGCGAAAGCGGGGAGGAAGGTCTCGCTGCGGAACTCAAACCGTGGCCTTGATGATCGTCGTTGCGCGGCGGGGCGCAGAGCGTGGCAGGATAGCCGAAGCGCCGACGACCCTCAATTTTCCGGGCTGGCCGGCGTCGCCGCGACAGGTTTGCGCGCGCGCAGCTTGTTGACCGCGAGCGGCACGAGGGCGAGCAGGACCAGGCCGATCATCGGCCACAGCACTTGCGGGTCGTGCAGCAGGTCGGTGCTGATCGCCTTGTTCGTGCCGATGTTCCTCGCCAACGAGGCGCCGAGCCAGGTCTCGATGCCGGTCATCGCCAGGCCGCCGAGCGCGGTCGCGGTGACGAACAGCCACAGCGGGCAGCGCAGCCAGGCCAGCGCCACGGTGACGCCGCCGAACGGAAAGAACGGTACCAGGCGCAGAAAGAACGTGTAGCTGATCGGCTGTGCGAGATAGCCGCCGCGCAGGCGTGAAACGAGTCCGGGGGCTTGCTCGCCGTGGCTGTGGTCGCCGAACGCACGGCGCGAGGCGAGGAACAGGATCAGCGCGCCGAGCGTCACGCCGACGATGTTGAGCAGCGCGCCGAGGACGACACCGAACAGCATGCCGCCGGCCATGATCAGCACGACCATGCCGGGCAGGCCGGTCGCGATCGCGAGCGTCACCGCGCCGATGTGGCAGAGCGCGGACGTGACCGGATAGGTGCCGATGAACCCCTGCAATTGCGCTTGCTCGGCGGCGAGGTTGTCGGGGCGGAAGCGGTCGAGCACGCCGGAGAAGAACAGCGCCACGCCGATGCCGATCAGCACGATGAGGGGCCAGAACGAGCGCAGTTGTTTCATTGTGCAGCCGGGAATGGGAAGGGGGAATCGGGAACATGGCAGCCCGACACGGCCGGCAAGAATAGCGTGCAATCGTTGCCAACGTAATCTCGCAGGGGCGCGATTCATCGCGCCCGCTTTTTTCTGTGCCCGTGCCCAAGAGCGGCTCGATGAATCGAGCCCCTACGCGCGCCGCGCGAAGACCGTGATTTCCTCGCGGTCGTGATAGAGCTGTTTGGCGCGGATGTCGGCTTTTGGCCCGAGCGCCTCGTGCACGATATCCAGGCACAGCCGCGTCTCGTCGTAGCGCTTCTTCATCGGCAGCTTGAGGTTGAAGATTGCGTGCCGGCACAGGCCTTCGCCCAGCCATTGCGCGATCAGCGTAGCGACCCGGCGCGGCTGTTCGACCATGTCGCAGACCAGCCAGTCGACCGGCTTCGGCGGCCGCCAGCGAAAGCCGTCCGCGCGCACGTGGGTGACGAGGCCGGACTGCATCAGCGCCGGGTCCATCGGCCCATTGTCGATCGCGGCGACGCGCAGCGAGCGGCGCACGAGCTGCCAGGTCCAGCCGCCCGGCGCGGCGCCGAGATCGACCGCGCTCATGCCGGGCTTGAGCCAGCGCTCGCGCTCCTCATCGTCGAGCAGGACGAGGAAGGCTTCGTCGAGTTTCAGCGTCGAGCGGCTCGGCGCCTCGCGCGGAAACTTCAGGCGCGGAATGCCCTGCGGCCATGGCGAACTGCGCGCCGGGTCGCCTGTGCACAAATATACTTTGTCGCCTTGTGGAAAGAACGCGTGCAGGCGCTGCGCAGCGGCGGGGTCGATCAGGCGCGCCTTTTTCATCGCGCCGGCGAGCGCACTGCCGAAGCTTTTGCAGAACGGTGCGAGCGCCTTGCCGTCGTTGGTGTCCGGCGCCTCGACGAGCACTTCGCCGTAGCGCGCGCCATGTTCGCGCAGCATGGCGAGGATGGGGGTGATGCGATCGCGCACCGGCAGCTGGTCCATCGACGCGAAGCAGCGCAGCGCCTGGCGGGCGAAGATGAAGGCGCGCGTATCGGCCAGTGCGGAGAGCTGGTCCGTGGCCGAGCCGGAAGCCGCGACGAATTCCACGAATGCGCTGTCGCGCAAGGCGCGCACGTGGCCGAAGATGCCGAAGCCGGAGGCACGCGCACTGATTTCCTGCGCGCACTCGCCCTCGAAACCGGCCCGGCAATACAGGATGACGCTCGATGTCGGTTCGGAGGGGCCCACGCCGGTTGCTGTGCGAATGCGATGAAGCGTAAAGTCTAGCGGCTGGGGGTCATGCCGACCACCCGGACTCGCGCCGGTACGCGCAGTCGACGCAGGGGCGCCCGGACACGGAACCCGTCGTGCAGGCGTGGCTCGTCCCTTCAACCTGGCATCGAGGAGAGCATCGAAATGAGTTCGAGTCTGATTCGTCCCCGTTTCCTGGCCGCCGGCATCGCAGCTTGCCTGGCGACGACCGCAGCGACCCAGGCAGGCCCCGTGGCGACGGGTTCGGTGCGCGCCGCCAATACGGCGAATGCTGCGACCGTCGCCGCAAGGAAGACGTATATCGTGATGTTCTCCGAGCCTTCGGTCGCGCTGCGCAATCGCGCGCTGCGCTCGGGAAAGGCCGGGAGTTCCGGTTCCGTCGCGGCCGTTCCGTTTGCCCGTGATTCGAACGGCAGGGCCTACCTCGACGCGCGCAGCGAGATTGCCCGAAGCTATCGCGCAAGCCTGGTCTCCGCACAAGCCCGGCACAAACTGGAAATCGAAAGGAACATCGGCCGATCGGTCGCGTTCTCGCGCACGTATCAATATGCGATCAATGGCGGCACGATGCTGTTGAGCGACAAGGAGGCGGCGAGCGTTCGATCGATGCCCGGCGTGACGTCGGTCGTGCCGAGCCGGACGATCTATCCCGACGACGACGTCAGTTCGCGCTACATCGGTGCGGATGTGCTCTGGCGTGGCAACAGCCGGCGTCCGCCCGACGACAGCTTCACGTATCCGAGCCTGGACAGCCTGTTCGGCGATCTGGACGGCGGTTCGGGCTACAAGGGCGATGGCGTCGTGATCGGCATCATCGATACCGGTTACAACAGCCTGAGCCCGTCGTTCCAGGCTGTCGATGCGAGTGGCTACGCGGTGGCCAATCCGCTCGGCAGCGGCAACTACCTCGGGGACTGCAGTGTTCCCGGAATCAGCTTCGCAGGCTGCAACGACAAGGTCATCGGCGTCTACGACGAATACAAGCGCGGCCAGAGCGAGACCGGGGTCAATGTCGAAGACACCAACGGTCACGGCAGCCATACGGCGAGCACCGCCGGCGGCAACGCGCGCTCCGCGAACATAATCGGCTTCAACGCGAATCTTTCCGGCATCGCCCCGCATGCGAACATGGCGATTTTCGCCATCACCGCGCCGGGCAGCGGTTCGGCCAGCGATGCGTCCGAACTCAGCGCGATCGAGGACGCCATCGAGGACGGCGTGGTCGATGTGCTCAATCTGTCGTTCGGCGGCTGCAGCGAGCCGAGTTACTGGAGCGATCCGGTTTCGCTCGCCTTTCTCGCCGCGCAGGACGCAAACATCTTCGCCGCATTGTCGGCAGGCAATACGCGGCCGGCGACGACCTGCCCGCGCCAGTCTTCGCAGTCCCCGGGTACGCTGGGCAATGCGATGCCCTGGGTGACCACGGTCGCGGCGAGCACGCCGCCGGCGGGCGAGGCGACGATGCAGTTGAGTCTCACCGGTCCCGGCACGCCACCGGCCGCGACCAAGGGTATCGTGCTGGTCGAAGGCACTTACGACACGCCACTCGAGACGGCGTTGCCGGCGAGCACCGCCATCGTGCTCAGCCCGCAGTTCGACGCTGGCGATCCGGGTAGCGCGAAAGCGCCCGCACACGGGGCGGACGGGTGCAACGGCTATCCGCCGAACATTTTCAGCAATTCGATCGCGCTGATCAGTCGCGGTACCTGCACCTTTGCGACGAAGGCGTCGAATGCGATCGCCTCCGGCGCCGTCGCCGTGGTCATTTCCGACAACCGCGTCGAAGGCGCATTCAGTCCGACCGTCGGTCCGCCAGTGGTCGGTGTGCCGGTCTTCTCGGTCGGCCAGTCCGATGGCCTTGCATTGCAGGCTTACCTTGGCGCAAATGGCGGCGCCGGTACGGCTTCCATGGGTTTCCCGACGTCGCGCCCGAAAGGACAGGGCGATGTCCTGGCCGGCTTCAGCCTGCTCGGCCCCGTGCTGACGCCGGTTGCGTTCGACGTGATCAAGCCGGACATTGCGGCGCCCGGGGTAGGAACGCTGGCCGCCTTCAACAATGCGTTCGCCACGACGGAAGGATCGGTCGTTTCGACCGGCACGCCCGACATCGTCGCCTTCCTCAGCGGCACGTCGATGGCCTCGCCGCACATCGCCGGCGCCGCGGCGCTGCTCGTGCAGGTGCATCCGGACTGGAGTGCGGCCGAGATCAAGTCCGCACTGATGATGACCGCCGGCCTCGGGGTGACCAAGGCCGATGGCAAGACGCCGGCCGATGTCTACGACGTGGGTTCCGGCCGCGTGCAAGTCGACAAGGCGGCAGCGGCGGGCCTCGTGCTCGACGAGACCGGCGATGATTTCTTCGCGGGAGATCCGACCCAGAGCGGCGATCCGAGCACGTTCAACATTGCGAGCCTGCAGAATTTCCATTGTGCCGGCGCCTGCAGTTTCACCCGCACGTTCCGCAACACGCAGAAGAATGCCGTGCAGTGGCAGGCGACGGCGAGCGGTGATTTGGCCGACAAGATCGCGATCACGCCTTCGGCATTCACGGTGGAAGCCGGAAAGACCGTCACCGTGGCCTTCACCGTGGATTCGCGAACGCTTCCGGCCAACGGAGCCTACAGCACGGGGCGGATCGACCTCAATTCACCGCTTGCGATGCCGCCCGTGTACCAGCGATTGCCGGACTTGCACCTGCCGATCGCAGTGGCGGTGCCGCCGGCGTCGATCGGAACGTCGTCCAATGCGGTGAATATCGATTTGCGCGGCAAGGCGACCGGCAGTGCGACACTCGGTTTCGTGAACGCCGGCGGCGACAGCATGACGTTCCGGCGGAAATCGCAGGGGGCGGCTTTCCTGATGTGGGTCGCGCAGAAGGACAACTCCGGCTACTACAACTTCACGAGCACCCACTTCGTCAATCCAGGCAGCGGTGACCTCGACCAATTCCTGGCAGACGACTTCGTCTTGACGGGAAGTGCGGTCGATCTGGGCACGATCGTTGCGACCGGGCACGCGGTGCATTCCTTGTCATCGTTTGGCCGCAGTCTGGCTCTGCACTGGCGGATTTACCCCGACTCCAATGGCTTGCCCGGCAACCAGGCGGCATGGAGTTACGACGCAACCGCGGGCAGCCCCGGAGTCAGCGTGACGAACGATGTCATCAGCCTGGATCTTGCCGCTGCGCAACAGAGTACGGGGCTCGCCGGGGGGCGTTACTGGCTCGTGGTTTATCCGGACTTGCCGTGCAACGACACTGATGGCACGGGTTGTGCCGAAGGATGGAGCTGGGATACGAGCTGGTACGGCAACGACACGAGCTGGGCGTACATCAGCTCGGCCGCTGGCGCCGCGTGGTCGAACAGCGGAACCGACGGGTATGGTCCGGGCCTGGCTCTGGTAGTGACGACGCGCGCTGCATGCTCCAGTCCAGGCTGGCTGGCCCTGACCCCGAACGACGGAAGCGGCGTGGTTTCCGCGCTTCAGCCTGCAACGGTGACGTTCACCGCGGCGAAAGCAGGCTATGCACCGGATACCTCGGCGTCGAATTATGTGTGCTTCGACACGGGTTATCAGGATCCCGCAACTTCGGTGGAGATTCCCAGGGGCTCGATAGCGATCCAGGTCAACGCCAGGAACTGATGAGTGTCGGGCCGGCGCCGTCTGTCGCCGGCCCCCGGGCTTGACGGGTCGCGGTCGCCGACGCTCTTCCTGCGCCGAATGCGGCAGACGGAGGATGGCGTTGTTGCGGTGATGGCGAAACCCCGTTAAAATCAGCGGTCTTGGAGTTTTGCGCTGGCATGGCGGTTTGCGCTCGCGTGGCTCGAAGTGGAATTGGATTGCGCTGCAAACGACATGGGGGGCAGGAGGCTCCTTGGAATCGTCACATGGATGTCGACAAGACCCGGAAGGCCTTGGCTTGACGGTTTTGTCAAGCGCCGGTTATACTCCCGCTTCTTCGCAGCCCGGATCATGTCCGGGCTGCGTTTTCGTCTACTCCGTTGGGAAGTGCGGCCAGGACGGCCGTTTCGTGATCTTCGATATCCGCGAACGGGGCGGGCGCAAACATCTCATTTCTGGATCGAAAAACAGCATGTCAACCGTGAATCAGCTGGTGCGCAAGTCGCGCAGCCCGAAGACCTACAAGAGCGCCTCGCCTGCGCTGGAAAACTGCCCGCAGCGCCGCGGCGTCTGCACGCGCGTCTACACGACGACGCCGAAGAAGCCGAACTCGGCCCTGCGCAAGGTTGCCAAGGTGCGCCTGACCAATGGTTTCGAGGTCATCAGCTACATCGGCGGCGAAGGCCACAATCTGCAGGAGCATTCGGTCGTGCTGATCCGCGGCGGACGCGTGAAGGACCTGCCGGGCGTGCGCTACCACACCGTGCGCGGTTCTCTCGACGCGGCCGGCGTGACCAAGCGCCGCCAGAGCCGCTCGAAGTACGGCGCGAAGAAGCCCAAGGCTTCGTAAGGGTTCGACTTTCGCGCGCCTCGTGCGAAAGATTGAATCCAATCGAACCCGGCTCGGGCGCGATGAATCGCGCCCCTGCAAATTCCACAGGCGCAATCCCGCGCTTGAGTATCAAGCGGTCCCGTGGCCGCATCATTGAGAAGAGTCTATGTCACGCAAAGGCAATACCCCCACCCGCGAACTCCTGCCCGATCCGAAGCACGGCAGCCAACTGATCTCGCGCTTCATCAACATGGTGATGCAGAGCGGCAAGAAGTCGATCGCGGAAGGCATCGTTTACGGTGCGATCGCCCACATCGGCGAGAAGAACGCGCAGCCGCTCGAGCTCGTTGAAAAGGCTCTCGGCAACGTTGCTCCGGCGGTGGAAGTGAAGTCGCGCCGCGTCGGCGGCGCCACCTACCAGGTGCCGGTCGAAGTGCGCGCGTCGCGTCGCGTCGCGCTGGCGATGCGCTGGGTCATCGAGGCCGCGCGCAAGCGCAGCGAGAACTCGATGCCGCGCAAGCTGGCGGCCGAACTGCTCGAAGCGGCGGAGAACCGCGGCGGCGCAGTGAAGAAGCGCGAGGAAACGCACCGCATGGCGGATGCGAACAAGGCGTTCTCGCACTACCGCTGGTAATTTTCGAAGTCCGCCCCCATTGATGGGGCCGCGCGAGAACGGCGGTCCGGAAGGCCGCCTTCTCCCGTTGCAAAGTCGACGAAATTTCTGTTCCGGCGCGCCCGGACTGTACCTGCATCCAAACCTATGGCACGCAATACGCCAATCGAACGCTACCGTAATTTCGGCATCATGGCCCACATCGATGCCGGGAAAACCACGACCACGGAGCGCATCCTGTTCTACACCGGCGTCAATCACAAGATTGGCGAGGTGCACGAGGGTGCGGCGACGATGGACTGGATGGAGCAGGAGCAGGAACGCGGCATCACGATCACGTCGGCTGCGACGACCTGCTTCTGGACCGGCATGGACCGTTCGTTCCCGCAGCATCGGTTCAACATCATCGATACCCCGGGGCATGTCGACTTCACGATCGAAGTCGAGCGTTCGCTGCGCGTACTCGACGGTGCCGTGTTCGTGCTCTGTGCGGTCGGCGGCGTGCAGCCGCAGTCGGAGACGGTGTGGCGCCAGGCGAACAAGTACGGCGTGCCGCGCGTCGCCTTCGTCAACAAGATGGACCGGCAGGGCGCGGATTTCGACAAGGTCGTCGGCCAGCTGAAGGCGCGCCTCGGCGCGAATCCGGTACCGATGCAGTTGCCGATCGGCGCGGAAGACGGCTTCGAGGGCGTGGTCGACCTGCTCAAGATGAAGGCCATCCATTGGGACATGGAATCCCAGGGCATGGAGTTCGAGTTCGGCGACGTCCCGGCAAACCTGGTCGACAAGGCCAGAGCCGCGCGCGAACACATGATCGAGTCGGCGGCGGAAACCTCCGAAGACTTGATGAACAAGTATCTGGAAGGCGGCG
>JAFEFQ010000053.1 GCA_018240505.1 Pseudomonadota bacterium | reverse complement strand
ATGTCCTGGCGCACGCGCTGCGAGCCGAGCGTGACGTTGCCGCGGATGATCTCGCCCGTGCGCGGATCGACGATCGGCTGGCCGTACGACCAGCCGCGCGTGTAGCGATGCGCCCAGGTGATCAGGCTGTAGCGCACGTCCATGGCATCGGCGCCTGCGGGCAGCAGTTCGACGCGATAGGCGTCCTTGAAGCCGGCCTTCTCGAACGCGCTCTTCCACCAGTTCGCGCCGTCGAGCAGGGCCGAGCGCACCGGCTCGGGCGTGCCGCGGTCGAGGTAGAACACGATCGGCTTTTTCACATGGCCGGCCTCGTCGATCTTGTCGAGGCGAAAGCGCGGCTGCACGCGCCGGTCGATGCTCGCCGCGAGCGGCTGGGCGAAGTCGTACCAGCCCACGCTCAAGCCGCCCGACGCCGGATGGTAGGCGCGCGGCGCATAGCCCGGCGCCGGCAGGCGCACGAAGCTCAGGTGCTGGCGCACGGTGACGCTCTGCGCATCCATCGCGACGTCCTTGACGAACGCGCCTTCGCCCGCGCCGCGGAAGGTCAGCATCGCCTCGAGTTCGGTGTTGTCGGGGAAACTCTTCGCCTCGGCCAACGCCACCGCGCTGCGCTTGTCGTCGATCTCGTATTTGCCCTGCCTGGTCTCGTTCAGGCGTTGCGCGATGCCGTGGCGATCCGAGGTCAGCAGCGAACTCACGTCGACGAGCACTTCGCCATCGGCGCCCTTGCGTTCGGCGACGACGTCGCCGGCCCACAGCACCGACTCGGCGAATGCCTGGCGCACGCTGAGTGCTTCGTCGGCATTGTTCGATACGGCACGGAATTTCGTGTTGTCCTCGACCAGCAGCACGCGCGCACCGACGCGGCGGAACTCGACCAGGTGCGAATCGCTGCTCTGCCCGCGATCGAGACCGACATCGTTCGAACCGAGCGCCCACGGCAGCGAACTCATCATGAGGAACGGCTGCTCGAACGCGTGCATGCCGAGCAGGACGCGACCCCTGGCATGGTCGCGATAGAGGTCGAAGAACCCGGCCGCGTGCGCCATCCCCTGCGTCGCCGCGCCGAAGTCCGCCATCGCTCCCGCTTTGGCCGCGGACGGCGCCGATTGCGCAGCGGCCGTCCCCGTGAGCAACAACGCCAGCACCGCACCTGCCATTCGCTTGTTCAGCACTGCAATCGCTCCCCGTCGAAAATGGCCATTTTGCCCACGCGGCCCGCGCTTGCCCATGGGCCAGAGATCATCCCGTACGACTTGAGCATAAATATCGCTTCATCGCGACAAAGAGATATATACTCGGCACTTCAGCAAAACCGCCTCGCCACGATGACGCCGATCAGCTTCGAATTCTTTCCGCCGAAAACCGACGAACAGCGCGCGACGCTCGAAGCGGCGCTGCCGAAACTCAAGGCGCTCAAGCCCGAGTACGTGAGCTGCACGTTCGGCGCCGGCGGCTCGACGCTGAGCTACACGCCGGAAACGGTGCGCCATCTGCGCGAGGAGCACGGCCTCGACGCCGCGCCGCACCTGTCCTGCGTCGGCGGCACGCGCGCGGAGATCGGCAGGCTCGTGGAGACCTACAAGGCGATGGGCTGCAAGCGCATCGTCGCGCTGCGCGGCGACCTGCCCTCGGGCATGGCCAGCTACGGCGAATTCCACTACGCGAGCGACCTGGTCGAGTACATCCGCCGCGAGCACGACGGCTTCTTCCACATCGAAGTCGCGGCCTATCCGGAGATGCACCCGCAGTCGAACGACGCGCACAGCGACCTCGCCAACTTCAAGCGCAAGGTCGAGGCCGGCGCGAACGGCGCGATCACCCAGTACTTCTTCAACCCCGACGCGTATTTCCGCTTCGTCGACGATGCGCGCCGCGCCGGCATCACGGTGCCGATCACGCCGGGCATCATGCCGATCACGCAGTACTCGCAATTGAAGCGCTTTTCCGACATGTGCGGCGCGGAGATCCCGCGCTGGATCGCCAAGCGCCTCGAGGCGTTCCGCGACGACGCCGACTCGATCCGCGAGTTCGGCGCCGACGTGGTCGCCGAGCTGTGCCGGAAACTCATCGCCGGCGGCATTCCGGGAATCCACTTTTATACCTTGAACCGCGCCAAGGCGACGCTGGCGGTTTGCCAGCGAATCGGTCTGGACTAGCCCTGCTCCGCGCGCAGCCGCGCGAACAACGTCTCCACCCAGGCATTGACGCGCGCATCGATCACCAGATGCACGCGGTCGCCTGCACCGCGGTTGACGATGCGATGCGGCAGATCGAAGTTGAGGTACCAGCATTCGCCCTCGGCCAAGCGCACGGCTTCGCCGCCGAGGACGAATTCGACATCCGCATTCGTGTGCACCGGTACATGCAGGCGCAAGACGCCGTCCTCGAAGCGCAGGCCGGCGTCGCGATGCTCGCGAATCTCGGCGCCGGCCGCGAGCTTGAGGAAACGCACCGATTCGATCTCGCATTCGAGCTGCGCGAGAAACTGCGGCACGTAGCGGCAGCGCCGCAGCTCCTCGGTGTCGAGAAATTCGCCGCACGACGGATCGGCGTAGAGCGGCGAGCGTCCATGCGCCTGCGCGCGCAACGCGATGCCGCTCCAATCGCCGGCGTAGTACTGCCTGTTGAAATGCGGATGCCAGCCCTGCGGTGCGACCGCGGCAAGATCGGCGCGCAAGGCGTCGAGATCGCAGGTGAACGGCAGGCGCAGGCAGCGCAACCGCTCGCGAGTTTCCTTGAGCGCGTTGTAGTGCGGCGCCATCCATCGCCCGATGCATTCGTACATCGCGCGATCGGCAACGGCACGCTTGGCTTCGCCATCGGCGATGAACGTTTCCTGCGGGTGCTTCGCATGGCGCTTTTCCGCTTGCGCAAGACGCGCGCCATCGGGTTGGCCCTCGAGTCCGAAATGCGCCGCGATGCGCGGCGCGATCGCTTGCGGCAATTCGTCGTAATCGACGAGGTTTTCGCGGCGCGCATGCGGCACGACCGCCGCGCCAATGGCACCGAGCACACAGGCTGCATGCTGCTCCAGCTCGAGCCGCCCGCCGTGCGCGTCCGCCGGCAGCCAGGCATCGGGCAGCATGCCCGGCACCGTGTGCTTGCCGGGCATGCGCCGATGCGAGGCCAGCACTTCCACCGGATTGCGATAGATGAACGTCCACGGTGCGCCGAGGCGAGATGCGATGGCGTCGACAACCAGCGCATGCCATGCGTCGAGCTTGAACACGACGCAGCCATCACCATCCGCCGGCTGCGCCAGCGCGGCGGCGACAGCGCGCAACAGCAGGCCCTGCGGATCGTGGCCGGCACGGGCTGAAAGTATCGCCGTGTCGAGCACGTCCGCTTCGCTGACGACGCGCACGCCGGGCCAGGCCTTGAGCGCCTGCGCGACGAGGGTGGAGCCGCATCGCGACATGTGAAAAATCAGGCCTTTGAGCGGCAGCGCTTCGGCTTCGAGTTCGGCGACGAACGCTTGCGTGATCGGCGTCGTCACCTTGAGCCAGCGATGGAACGGTTGCACGCGCCATTGCGCGACCTGTTGCTCGTAGAACGGCGCCTCGGCCGATGGCGCAGCGCAGGCCCATGCGATTTCGGCGCCGTGCGCGCCCCATTCCAGCGCGATCGGATGCCAGCCGCGCCTTGCCGATGCGGGCCAGCGCGGAAGCCGTACGCTCAGTTGCCGCCGTGCCGGGCCCGCAAAGGCATCGCCCGGCTCGACGCCGCGCCTGCGCATCGCCGCAGCCAGCGCCGCGATGAACGTTGTTTCGTCGCGAATCGCCGCCAATGAAGCCGCCAGCGCCGGGTCGGCCGTGACGATTTCGACGCAACGCGTCAGCGCGCCCTCTTTCATCGCCGCCGGGTCCTGCGCCGAAGCCGGCGTGGCTGTGTTGGCGTAACCGGTGATTCCTGACATGATGCCTCTATTGATCGACTTCCCATGTTGCCCAACGATGCTCGAACGACTTTCCGCAGACGATTTCGCGAACCTGCCCGACGCAAAACTGTCCGTCGCGCTCGGCGACGAAAGCATCGCACTCGAAATCGCCGAAGTGCGCCGGTTCGCCGCGTCGAAAACGCGCGCGACGACGCCGTTCGCACTCACGCTGCGCGAACGCGGCGCGACACGCATTCTGCCTCAGGGCGTGTACGAATACCGCCATCCGACGCTGGGCCCGCTGCCGCTGTTCACGGTGCCGATCGGGCCCGATGCCGACGGTATGCGCTACGAGATCATCCTGAACTAAGCGCCCGCGGTGTGCGCCGCAGGAAATCGTAGACGCCACGATTCTCGACCAACGCGAATCCGCAGCGCGCGTACAGACGCCGCGCCGGATTGTTTGGCTCGACATGCAGCACGATCGCGCGCCGCGTGCGCTCGGATTCGGCGACGAGTTCGCCCAGCAAGGCCGTGCCGATGCCGCGACCGCGCCATTGCGGCAGCAGGGCGATATCGATCAGGTTGATCGCGTCTTCCTCGCGCGCCACATAGATGCGGCCGATCGCCTCGTTCGCGCTCAGCACGAGCAGGAAATCCGCCTGCGGGAACGTTTGCCGGTAATACTGGTGCTGCAAGCCGAACTGCCGGCGCAGGAATGCCTGCTTTTCCTGCTCCGGCCAGGGCACCGGCGCCAGCTCCTCGGCGCGCGTGCTGGCGTACAACGCGCAGAGGAATTCCACGTCGCCCTCGCCGATCGAACGAAAACCGATCGCGTGCTCGCGCACGCAAGGCGCACCGACGAAGGCGCGCGCGGGATCGCCAACCCGATTCGTCACGCGTCAGACCGCAAGCGGTTCCACCGCCAGCACGACATGGGAAAAATCGGCGGGCACTTGCGTGCCCCGGCAGAGCAACCGGTTTTTCCGGCAAGCGTCCGTCGCCGCGAGCAAACGGAATTCTTCCATGGCCGCCGGCTCGTGCGCCTGCGCGGTGATCGCCAGCACGTAGGTGCCCGCGACAGCCGGTACGTCGAACGGAATGTCGCGGCCGTTCGTGCGCACCGACAACGACAACCCCGTGGACCGCGCGTGACAGATCACAGCGGCACCGTGCGACTGTGCCATCTCGCCGCCGGGATTGCGCCAGGCGTGCCAGAAGCGGTGGGCGACGCCGTCGCCGTAATACGCGCCGAGCGCAAACGGCATGCGCGCTTCGACGTCCTGCGTGCGCACGCGAAACGTACCCGCCGCAGCGCTCGCGCCGCGGACGCGATGCAGGCGGCCATCTTCATCCACGCGCGCGAGGAACACACCCGGCTCCTCGGCGTCAAGGCGCGCGACGGAACGCGCAACACGCGGCAACAGGGCAAGGCCCGACAGCATCGCAGCCAACTTGAGCACGGAGCGGCGTCGCTCGCTGCATGGAGACGTTGTGGGCGCGAACATCGACATCGGAAATTTCATCGGCGTGGAATCCGGATCAATTGCGTGGCGGGAAAATGCCCTGCAGGGCGATGACGAAATTCACGGCGAGGCTCGGCATCAGGTTGTTGTGCGGCAGCGAGCCTCCGGCCGGCTGCAGCGAAGACGCATTCATCGGCACGGGATTGTTGGCCGGCGCATACAACGCGCCGCCCTGGCTTGCCGCGAGCGCCGAACCGTTCTTCGGCGTGTTGTAGTACGTCCCGGCTCGATTGCTGTACGCCTGCAGGACATGCTGATGCGACGGCACGGTGCTGTTGGTCAAGGTTACCGTGGCGCTGCCGGCCTGTTCGCCGATGACACGAGGCGACAGCCCCGCCCCACTACCTGTGCCGACCGGCACCGTGCCCTGCAGATTGGGCAAGGCATAGGTGTTCTGGCCGTTGCCGCCGTAGTACGTTCCGATCAGCGAAAACAGCGCCGTATTCTGCGAAATCGCCATGATCTGGCCGTTGCACAGCGCATAGCCGCGCGGGGCGAAATTGCCCGCGAACATCTTGATTTCGGCGACAAAGGGTTCGGACATGGCGCGCCTCAGTTTTGCGAAGGGAAAACGCCGAACAACGAGATGATGAAGCTCACGCACAGCGATGGCTGCATGTTCTCGTGCGGCTGGCTGCCGCCGTTCGACGGCGGCAGCGCCGCCGCATTCAAGCCGACGTTGGGCGGCGAGTCGGTGTAGGCCTTGATCGACGCGCTGGCGGCGAGCACATCGTTGCCTGGCCCCGGCGCCGTGCCCGCCCCGCTGCTTGCGCCCAAGGCATGCGTATGCGTGGGGTATTGATTCGAGATGAGGGTGACGGTTTCCACCCCGCTCCGCTCCCCGATGACGTAGCCGCTCAGACCCGGCCCCTGGCCCTGATGCACGGGTGTGCGCCCCTGCAGATCGGGCAACGCGAACGTGTTGACGCCGTCGCCACCGTAGATGGTGCCGAGCAACGCGAACAAGGCATCGTTCTGCGAAATCGAAATCAAGGCGCCGTTGCAATACGCCCAGCCGGCAGGCGCGAAGTTGCCCGCGAACATGCGAATTTCGCCGATGAAGGGAGTCGACATCTTCGTTTCTCCTAGTTGCGCGACGGAAAGACGCCGGTCAGCGCGATGCAGGCATTGACGACGACGAACGGCTGCCGATTCTCGTGCGGCTGGCTGCCTCCCGCCGGAGCGACGGTTCCGCCCTGCAACGTCACCGGATTCGCCAGCGTCGGCGCATAGGGGTTCTGCGTACTCGTCGCGAGCAGATTGTTGACGGGGCCGGGAACGGTGGCGGCGTCAACGGAAGCGACGGGAACATGCGTGTGCGTGGGCACTTCGCTCGCAATCAGCGTGTGCGTCTCTTCACCCAGACGCTCGCCCAGAGTGAAACTCCCGAAATTGTTGTTGCCCCAATGCATCGGCGCGCGCCCGCGCAGATCGGGCAGCGCGAAAGTCGTGACACCGTTGCCTCCGAACGTGGTGCCGAGAATCGAGAACAAGGCCTGATTCTGCTGGATCGCCAGCAACTGACCGTTGCACTGCGCCCAGCCCTTGGGCGCGAAAGCGAAACCGAACAGCCGCATTTCGCCGATGAAGGGGGTGCTCATGATTGTCTCCTGTTCGCCACTACGGCGCCACGTTGCACGTGCCGGTGCCGAAGCCGTTGATGTTGCCCAGACTGGTATGGTCGGCTATGGCTGGCCCAGCGGGGCCGGACAGGACGTTGTTCGGTGCGCCGGGATTCGTCGCCAGATAGGTCTGCACGGCGGCATCGTTGGTCGCCGAACCGCCGTAACCCTGAATTTGGAACACGCTGTTCGTGGTGTTTTGCAGCACGCTCAGGCCGGTCATGTCGTACAGCGACGTGCCGATTGCCGTTCCTGCGGCCACCGAGGTATTGCCCGTGGCATTCAGGCACACCGTGCCGGCAGAACCCACCGTCATGCCATCCTGACTGCTGATTTGGACCATTTTCACGGTGTTGCTCAGCAGCGACACGTGCAGCGTGGCGCTGGCACTGCTCGCGGTCGCGGAAATGCCTTTGCCCGCACCAATATTCAGGATGGTGTTGCTGCTTACATCGACGACACCCTTGCCGGTACCGAATACATCGATGCCGATGCCGTCGCCCGTCGTCGAGCCCGACTTGGCGGTGGCCAGCGTGCCGATCGCGTTCGTCTTGATGTGGCCGGTCCAAGTCCCCGAGCTGTTGTGCTGCAACTGGACGGCATCGCCACTGGCGCCATTGATCGTGTTGTCGTGGACGTTGAAGGTGCCGACAGTCGTCCCGCTGGTCTGCACGAACACGCCGATCACGGCGAAATTGCTGAGCGTGGAATTGGCCACGGTCAGCGAGGTATTGGTCGCGTAGACGCCCGAGCCGGTCGGGCCGCTCAAGGTCATGAAGTTGAGCGACACCGTGCCCGCATTGGTCGGCGTGATCGCCGCGCAGCCGGTCGGACTGCCGCTGCACGCGCCGCTGATGGCGCCGCCGCTGCCCGCCGTACTGCCATCGCCGGTGATGGTGAAGCCCGTGCCGCCAAGATTGTTCAGCACGATGCCACTGCCGGTGCCGGTGCTGCTCGCCGACACGCTGAGCAAGGTGAAATTGCCGCTCGCATTGTTCAGATTCACCGCCGCGGCTCCGGCCGACTTCAGTGCGACATTGTTCTGGATCAACGCGCCGCTGATCGCGCCGGTATTGGTCAGCGCCGTGGTGCCGGGCGTGGCCGAGGTATCGACATCGAGCGAGCTGACCGTGATGTTGTTGCCGGCCAGGGTGACGGCACCCGTGAGTTTCGGCTTGCTCGTTGCGGAGGTGTTGGCGATCGCCATGCCGCCGATCGCGGGCAGGTTCGTGCCCTGCCCCCACAAGATGACGCCGGCGCCGAGCGAGATCGCTCCGCTCGTCGCCGTCGGCGCCCCCGCGCTCTCGACGAAGATCGTGTCTCCCGACGCGGCGGCAACACCCGCCAGGGTATTGAACGGCGACGACGAAATGCCGCTGCCATTCGTTCCCGCCGCACCGTTGACGTACACCACACGGCCGCTCACGCTGATCGTCACGGTCGCCGGCGCGCTGGTCAGCGTGCTCGCATCGGTGATCGTGTACTTGAACGTATCAGTGCCGGTGAAGCCGGCGTTCGGCGTATAGGTGAAGGTTCCCGTCGTCGAATTGAGATTGGTGATCGTCCCCGATGCCGGCGCCTGAGCAAGGGCGATGGTCAGCGTACCGGTGCCGGTATCGTTGCCGAGCAGGCTTCCCGCCGCCGAGACGTAGGGCGTCGCCGGTGCCGCGGCACCGACCACGAGGGCCGTATTGCCCACGGTCGCATACGAATCGTTGTTCGCCACCGGCGGATTGACATAGGTGAAGGCGCCGACTGCCGTGGCCGTACCGCCAGGCGTGGTGACGACGACATCGACCGCACCGAGCGCGTGCGCCGGCGAGGTCACGACGACCTGGGTCGCGGTGTTGCTGCCGATCGCCGCCGTCAGTCCGTCGAACGTGACCGAACTCGCGCCCGCGAGGTTCGTGCCCGTGATCGTCACGCTGGTGCCGCCCGCCGTTCCACCCGAATTCGGCGACAGCAAGCTGATCGTCGGAGCGGCGGCATAGGTGTAGCCCCCGGGAACCGGCGCACTCGTCCCGCCTGACGTCGTCACCGTCACCGCCACGTTGCCGCTGGCGTGTGCCGGCGTAGTCAGCGTAAGCGAGGTGGAACTGTTCACCGTCACCGAACCCGACGGAATCGTCGTGCCGCCGATGGTCACCGTCGTCGTTCCCGCGACGAAGTCCGTGCCCGTGACCGTCACGCTCGTGCCGCCCGCGGTCGGGCCCGAGGTCGGGTTGATCGCGCCGGCCGTCGGCGCGGCGACATAGGTGTACTGATCCGCCGCGCTCGTCGCGCTCGTGCCGCCCGCCGTCGTCACCGTCACGTCGACCGCGCCTGCGCTGCCCGCCGGCGCCACCGCCGTAATCGACGTTGCGCTGTTCACGGTGAACGACGCCGCGTTCGTCGCGCCGAACTGCACCGCCGTCGCGCCCGAGAGATTCGTGCCCGTGATCGTCACGC
>JAFEFQ010000052.1 GCA_018240505.1 Pseudomonadota bacterium | reverse complement strand
GAACAGTGCTGCGAGACGACCACGCGCGTCGCTTCCGATCTCGGCTACGCAGTCGATTTCGTCGGCGAGGCGACGCTGACGTTTCCGATGACCGACCCGCGCAGCGGCAAAAACTTCAGCGCGCGGGACATCCGCGAGCGCACCGAACTCGTGCTGCGCGACCGCTTCGCGCGCATCGCGAGCGTGGAGGAAGCGATTGCGCACCCCTGACGCCGCGCGGGCGAAACCGGTCGACGTCTGGTTCGTCCTGCCGCCCGACCTGGTCCTGCTCGATTTCGCCGGGCCGGCGGAGGCGTTCCGCATCGCCGCGGCGCGCGGCGGGCCGTTCCGCGTGCGCGTCGCCGCCGCGGAGGTCGCGGCGACGACGTCGATCGGGGTGACGCTGGGGCGGATCGAGCCTCTGCCCGCCGCGTTGCGAGCCGAAGACCTGCTGATCGTCTGCGGTTCCACGAACGACGAGGCGGCGCTCGCCTCGAAGCCGGGGCGCGCGCTCGTGCGCTGGCTGCGCGAAGTCGGCGGCACGCCGCGGCGCTTCGCCTGCGTCTGCGCCGGTGCGCTGTTCGCCGCGCGTGCGGGCCTGCTCGACGGGCGGCGCTGCACCTCGCACCATCTCGAGATCGACGCGCTGCGGCGCGAGGCGCCGAAAGCGCAGGTGCTCGACAGCCGCGTCTTCGTCGAGGACCGCGGTTGCTACACGAGCGCCGGCATCACCGCCGGCATCGATCTGGCGCTGCACCTGATCGCCGAACTCGCGAGTCCGCAGCTTTCGGTCGAGGTGGCGCGGCACATGGTCGTCTACCTGCGCCGCGCGCCCGACGACGCGGCGCTGTCGCCGTGGCTGGACGGGCGCAATCACATGGATGCCGGCATCCATCGCGCGCAGGATGCGCTCGCGCGCGCCGCGCACGAGGACTGGCCGCTGCCGCGCCTCGCCGCGCGCGCGCACGTCAGCGTGCGCACGTTGACCCGGCATTTTCGCGACGCCACCGGCATGTCGGTGCGCGACTATCACGCGCGCCTGCGCTACGCGTTGGCCAGGCAGGCGCTCGCGACCGGCATCAGCGTCGAATCGGCGGCGACGATGGCGGGGCTGGGTTCCGCGCGCCAACTGCGCCGGCTGTGGCTTGAGCAGACCGGAACGACGCCGCGCGGCTAGAACCCAGGTTCGAGCCGTTTCTGTGTCTTGGCTGCCGCTGGCGCGATTCAGAACGGAATTTCGAAGACCACGCGCAGCCCGCCGTTCGGCGCGATGTTTTCCGCACGGATGCGGCCGTCGTGCAGGTCGAGGATGCTGCGGCAGATGCTCAGGCCCAGGCCGCTGCCTTTGCCGTCGTCGTAGCCGGTGCCGGGCACGCGCACGAAGCGCTCGAAGATGCGTTCGACCTCGCTCGGCGGCAAGCCGTTGCCCTGGTCTTCGACGGCAACTCGCCACCGTCCGTCGTGCACCTTCGAATCGAGCCGGATTTCGCCTTGCGCGGGCGACGCCTTGATAGCGTTGCTGACCAGGTTGAGCAGCACCTGACGTATCCACTTCGCGTCGAAACGGACCGCGTCGTTGCCTTCGTGGGCGAATTGGAAGCGCAGTCCGCGATGCTCGACGAGCACGCTGGCGTCGGGCGTGAAGCCGCGCAGGAATGGCGTAGGATCCTGCGCGACCAGATCGAGCCGCGTCACCTTGGCATCCACGCGCGAAAGGAACAGCAATTGTTCGATGATGCCGTCGAGATGGCCGATCTCCTCGAGCAGGATATGCAACGCCTCTTCCTGGGTCGGCAGAAACTTGCCCTCGACCAGCAGTTTCTCCGCGTGCAGGCGCACGAGCGACAGCGGCGTCTTCAATTCGTGCGAGGCTTCGGCGGTGAAGCGACGGATCTGGTCGAACGAGATTTCCAGGCGGTCGAACATTTCGTTGAGCAGGCGTGCGAGGTCGGAAATCTCGTCACGCACCTCGGCCACCGGCATGCGCTCGCTGAGGTTGTCCGAGCCGATGCGGCGCGCGGTTTCGGCTATCGAACGCACCGGACGCAGCGCGAGCCGGCTCAGGCCATAACCGATCGCGAGGCTCGCCAGCAGCATGGCGACGAGCATGGCCGCACAGACCATGATGTAGTCGCGCATCGCCGCACTGACCTGGGTCGACGGCGTGGCGATGACGATGTCGAGACCGTCGAGAACGAATTCGCCGACGCGCACCGGGCCTGCGCCGGGGATGACGGCGTCGTACAAGTGCTGGCCGCGCACGTCCGGAATCGCCACGCCGTTGAGGTTGTGCGAGAAGAACATGACGTTGTTCGTCGGGTTGTGCACGTTGACGTAGAACAGCGCCGAAGCCGATTCGGTCGTCTCGCGGATGCGCCGGTCGATCGCCTCGAGGTCGAGCGAGGCGTAGTCCTCGCCGAGATGGATCTTGATCTGGTGCGCCTCGGCGTCGTTGAGCAGGTCGAGGCCGTGCACGAGGCGCGTATGCAGCAATTCGTAGCCGGCGACGAACAGGCAGGCGAGCGTGACCGTGGCTGCGAGGGCGTACCACGCGGCGAGACGCATGCCCAGCGAATGAAACATCGGTGCCGTACTCAGACCAGTTGGTAGCCGACGCCGCGCACGGTCTTGAACAGCGGCTTGTCGAAGCCCGGTTCGAGCTTGGCGCGCAGGCGGCTCATGTAGACGTCGAGCAGGTTCGTGTCGATGTCGTAGTGCGAGGCCCAGATCTTCTCCGAGATCAGCGTCCGCGTGAGCGTGCGGCCGGGGTTGTGCATGAAGATTTCGAGCAGGGCGAATTCGCGGCTGGTCAGTTCGACCGCGCCGGCATTGACGCGAACGGTATGGCTGAGCAGGTCGAGCTGGATGCCGCGGTGTTCGAGCGTGGTCTGCTTGACCGCGCCCTGGCGCCGGATCAGCGCGCGCACGCGCGCGAGCAGTTCCTCGAAGCTGAAAGGCTTCTGCAGGTAGTCGTCGGCGCCGTGGTCGAGGCCGGCGATGCGGTCGTCGACGGTGTCGCGCGCGCTCAGGATCAGCACCGGTTCGGCGAAACCGCTCTTGCGCCACTCGCGCAGCAGGGTGAGGCCGTCGCCGTCTGGCAGGCCGAGATCGAGCACGATGACGTCGTAGTTGGTTTCGCACAGCGCGTCGCGCGCGTCCTTGCAGGTGCGAACCCAGCTCACCGTATAGGCGCGTTCGGCCAGTCCCTGCTTGAGGAATTCGCCGAGGCGCTGTTGATCTTCGACGATCAGGATTTTCATGGGCGGGTGCATCGTTGAAAGTGCCGGTATACCAATAGATCAAACTGCATGCGCAAACGCCATCTGCGCTGCAACACCAGTCTGAATTCCCTTTAAGAATCGCTTCAGGGCGGCGAAAGGTTATGGGGCTAAGGTCTGCCCCGGATTGCGCCGCGGGATGGATTTTCGATCATCGGGGAACGGGGCGGATCGGCACACGACTACCAACAAAGCCGGCCCAAGCCGGTGCCCGGAGGAAAGATGGTCCGTATCGCCGCACTGCTCGTCGCCTTCGCCGCCGCCTCGGCGCAGGCAGCCGACGCCCCGCACAGGATTTACGCCCAGGAACTGGTCGACCGCGCCGTGGCAGGTCATCCGGACATCGCCGAAGTCGAGATCCATGCGATGCCGCCGAAGAGCGCGGACAACGTGGTCATCGCCGCCTACAACGGCCATCCCGGGCAGAAGGCCGACCCGGAAGATCTCGACGTGATCAAGACGGGAAAGCCCGCGACGGGCGTCAACAAGGCAGGCGACCGCTACGAAGTCAACCTGCCGCTGTTCGATGCCTCGCATCGCACCGTCGGCGGCATCGGCGTCGCGTTCAAGTACAAGGCCGGCGACGACAAGGCGGCGCTGGACAAGAAAGCCACGGACATCCGCGATCGCATGGCGCGGCGCATTTCGCATGTGGCGAACCTGGTCGAGAAGGTGCCTTACGATCCGGCCGCCGTGTCCTCGAACACGCTCGCACAGAAGCTCGTCGACGAGGCGCTCGACGCGAACAAGGACATCGTCATCATCGCCATGCATGCCGCGGCGCCCGGCAACGCGGAGTATCCGATCGTCGCCTCGAACATCGGCCGCATCGGCAAGCATGCCGACGAGGACGACATGGGCGTGATCAAGAGCGGCAAGCCCAAGCTGGAAATCAACGAGAGCGGCGACCGCTTCGAGTCGCTTGGCGTCCTCCACGACGCCGGCGGCAAGCTCATCGGCGCGGTCGGCGTCGTCTTCCCCTACAAGAAGGGCGACGACCAGCAGGCGCTGCACAAGCGCGCCGAAGCCCTGCGCGGGGCGATGGCGGCGCAGATTCCGAGCGCCGACAGGCTCGTGCAGGCCGTGCCGTCGTCCGTGCTCGAAGCGGCGGGCAGGGCGGAACTGCCGGGCTACGAAGGCGATTTCGACCATTTCGAGGTCGATCTCAAGGGCGGCCGCCTGTTCCTCGCGGCCGAGGATCACAACACGCTCGAAGTCTTCGACCTGAATTCGCTCAAGCACCTGAAGACGATAGCCGGCGTGGAAACCCCGCACGGTCTGCTCTATCTGCCGGATGTGAACAAGCTCGTCGTCACCCAGACCGGTTCCGACGGCGCGACCAAGGTCATCGACGGTGCGAGTTACCAGATCGTCGGCTCGTTCAAGCACACCAAGGGTGCCGACTCGATGGCCTACGACGCGCCGCGCAAGCGCCTCTACGCCGCCGCCGGCGGGCGCGACATGAAGCAGGCCAGCACCTGGCTCGTCGAGCTCGATCCTTATACCGGCAAGAACTACGGCGAACTCAAGTTCGACACCGACAAGGTCGAGGCGATGGCGATCGAGGAGCACGGCAACAAGATCTTCATCAACGTCACCGGCAAGAAGGAGATGGCCGTCGTCGACAAGGCGACGCTCAAGGTCATCGCCACCTGGCCGATCAAGGCCGAGGGTCAGAACGCACCGCTCGCATTCGACGAGGCGACGCGCCGGCTGTTCGTGGTCACGCGCAATCCTGGCAAGCTGCTCGTGGTCAACGCCGACACCGGCATGACGGTCGCCGAGTTCAAGGCGCCCGAGCGCTGCGACCAGGTGCTGTTCGACAAGGCGCACAAGCGCATATACGCGCTCGGCGGCGAAGGCTACATCGGTGTGTTCGCCGAGAACGACGCCGACCACTACGAGGAACTGCCGCGCGTCAGCTCGGCTCCCGGTGCGAAGACCGGCATTCTCGTGCCCGAATTGAACAAGTTGTTCGTCGCCGCCTCGCCGGGAGACAGCAAGGCGATGGCCGCCGTGCTCGTCTACAACGTCAAGTAGCAAGCAAACGGCGGCGGCTGCCGGGAAGCGGCCACCGCCTGGACGATTCCACCAGGGAGCAATACGCCACATCCCACACACATTACGCCAGGGCCAACGAGCCCAGGCGAAGCCCCTAGGGAGGGAGTTATGCGCAGCCGCAAACTGATTTCGTTCGGAGTGGTATCGACCCTGGCGCTGAGCATCAGCGCAGCGCTGGTTGCCAATGCCCATGCGCAGGAGAAGCAGGGCACGGAGAAGGAAGAGACGCAGAAACTCGGCGAGGTGAGCGTCACCGGCAGCGCGATCCGCACGGCGCCGGACGAGGTCGTCGTGCCCGTCGTGACGATCGATGCGGAAAAGATCGCCCAGTCCGGTGTCGCCACCAACGCGCTCGAGTTGCTGCGCAAGACGATTCCCGCGTTCGCCGGCCGCAGCAACGCCGGCGACAGCAACGCCAACAACAACAACCAGAACACGGCCGGCGGATCGCAGGTGCAGTTGCGCAACCTGCCGACACTGGTCCTCATCAACGGGCGTCGCGTCGCCAACAGCGGCATCGGCGGCATCAACGGCAAGAACTTCGTCGACATCGGCCAGATTCCCGCGCAGGCGGTCGACCGCATCGAGGTGCTGGCCGACGGCGCTTCCTCGTTGTACGGCTCCGATGCGGTCGGCGGCGTGGTCAATTTCATCCTCAAGTCCGACTACGAGGGCGTGACCGCCGGCGCGCGCTGGGGCGATGCCGACGGCAATTACAGCCAGCGATCGGCGTGGCTCACCGGCGGCGGCTCGTTCGCCGGCGTGAAGGTCGTCGCGACACTGAGCGCCAATCTGTCCGACCCGCTCGCCCAGGACACGCGTTCGTTCACGAGCCCGCTGTACGGCAAGACCTCGTCGATTCCCGGCGCGGTCGGCGGCGCCGGCTATCTGCTCAACGGCGGCCTGTATTCGCCGCGGCAGAACAATCCGGTCGGCGCGGGGGCGACGGCCGGTTCGATCAACGATCTGGTCAACAATGGCACGTATCTGAAGACGACGCCGGGCGAGATCGCGGCGGGCTTCGATATTTCTCCGTACCAGACGCTGCTGATGCGCCAGAACAAGCTCGCCTTCACGGCGAACCTGTCGAAGACGCTGATCGAGGACAAGCTCGAGGCGTTCGGCGACGTGGAGGCCTCGAGTGGACGCAGTTTCACGCGCTGGCTGCCGGTCGCCGCAACCGGCATCACCGTGCCGACCGGCGCGCCGTACAACCCGTTGACGACGCCGTTCAGCGGCGTCGCCTTCACCTACCTTCCGTACACGCACAATTTCTACAACGACGTGACCGCGTACCGTGCGACGGCGGGCCTGCGCGGCCACTTCAGCGAGGACTGGTCGTGGGAGGCCGCGGCGGTCTACAGCCGCAGCAATCTCGAGCAGACGCAGACCAACCTGATCTACAAGCCCAACCTGGCCAAGGCGATCGCTGGCGGGTTCGATGCGAACGGCAACGCCGTCGCGGGCGGCGCCTACAGCAAGGTGTACAGCGGCTACTCGTTGAGCGGCCCGCTCGTGCTGCAGCCCGCGCTCGACCCGTTCGCCCGCGCCGCGGGCGTCGATCCGGCTTCGCTGGCCAACCTCTACGGCAATGAACTGATCAATGCGAGCAGCCAACTGCTGTCGTTCGACGCCAGCGTCAACGGCAAGTTGTTCCATCTGCCGGCCGACGAGGTGGAGATCGCGATGGGCGTCAGCGGGCGGCGCGAAACCCTGTCCGGGCGCGCCGACGCGAATGGCCGCGTGACCGATCCGGTCACCGGCAGCACGACCGGCAACGACCAGCAGTGGCAGGGCGGTACCTTTGCCGACCCGTTCTCGCGCAGCCGCAACATCTACGGCGCGTTCGCCGAATTACGCGTGCCGATCACGGGCAAGGAATGGAATTTCGCCGGCGCCAACGCGCTCGATCTCACGCTCGCCGGCCGCGAGGAAAAATACAGCGACGCCGGCTCGTCGTTCGTGCCGAAGATCGGTTTCCGCTGGGAGCCGTTCGACAAGCAGTTCATCGTGCGCAGCAGCTACTCGAAGTCGTTCAGCGCGCCGTCGCTGTACGCCATGTACGGTCCGACCGACACGCGCCAGGTCGGCGCCGGCGTGATCCAGGGCGTGTTCGGCGCCAACTATACGGCGATGCCGTTCAACGGCGAGGACGGCAACAATCCGAGCCTCAAGCCGGCGAAATCGACCTCGAAGCTGCTCGGCTTCACCGTGCGCCCGAACTTCGTGCCGGGATTGTCCGTGGCGGTCGACTATTCCAACATCACACTGAAGGGATTCGCGGGCGGCATCGGCTTCAACACCATCCTGACGAGCATCAATCAGCTCGGCTCGGCGTCGCCGTATTTTGCCAATCTCGCGATCGATGCCTTCCCCGGGCAAACCGGTGCGACGCAGCCGTTCACCCATCCGGGCGATCTGCTCGCCTTTCTCACCAGTTCGGCGACCGGCAAGGGCGACCCAAACCAGGCGAACCGGCTGTACGTGATCGACCAGTTCCGCAACCTCGCGTCGCTGACCGAGCACTCCTTCACCGTTTCCGCCGATTACACGATACCGACCGATCACTTCGGAACGTTCCGCCTGTCCACGGCCGGCGCCGTGTTCAACAAGTTCAACTTCCAGCCGTTGCCGGGCGGCGCCTACATCGAATACGCCGGCCATACCAACAACGCCGGCGCCAGCGGTGGATTCGGCGGCACCTTGCCGAAGTATCGTTTCTACTCGACCTTGAACTGGAGCGACGGGAATTGGGACGTCACGCTCGGCAACACGTATTCCTCCGCGGCGAGCGATACCGGCGTGAACGGCACCTCGACGCCGGAAATCCATGTGAGCAGCTACGTGGCGTGGGACCTCCGCGTCGGTTACGACATCCACCCTGCCAACGACAAGACGATCAAGGACATCAAGGTCGCGGTCGGCATGAACAACGTCGCCAACCGCATGCCGCCGCTCGCGCCGCGCGCATTCACCGACAACAACGCCGACGTCGCCACATATTCGCCGCTCGGGCGGCTGACCTACGCCTCGGTCGAAGTGCAGTTCTGATCGAAACAAGCACCATCAACACGTAAACAGGAGTACATGACAATGAGATCGTTTCCCGCCTCCCGCGCCCTTCGCCATCTGAGTCTCGCAGCGCTGTCGGTGCCTATTGCGTTGTTCGCCGCGAACGCGTCGGCGCAGCCGTTCTACCATCTCGAATCGGCGACGACGCTCAAGGGCAAGTCGCCCGACTGGGACTACGTGGCGCTCGACGCGACGCGGCCGCTGCTGTTCATCGGTCGGCGCGGGGATGGCGCGGCGGTGTTCGATCTGACCAAAAAACAGGTCGTGAAGACGCTGGAGCAATCCGAGGACGCCGGCGCGATCCGTCTCGTGCCCGAATTCGATCTCGGCTATACCGCGAACGGCGACGGCAGTTCGACGGTATTCAAGCTGTCGACGCTGAAGACGCTCAAGCGCGTGCCGTTCGGCAAGGACTCCGACTCGGTGTTCTACGATCCGAAGTCCAAACAGCTCGTGTTCACGATGGGCGACGGCCATGCGCTCGCGTTCATGGACGCGAAGACCGGCGCCGTCACCGGCACGCTGCCCGTGGACGCCAACAAGATCGACGGCTCGGCCGCGGACGGCGAGGGCAACATGTTCGTCGCCTTGCGCGACAAGAACAAGGTCATCAAGGTCGATGTCGCCCAGCGCAAGCTGCTCGCCGAGTACCCGACCGACGGCTGCGTCCAGCCGACCGGTCTCGACTACGATGCGGCGAGCAAGCGCATTTTCGTCGGCTGCCGCAGCGAGAAGCCGGTGCTCGCGGTGCTCGACGCGACCAGCGGCAAGGTCGTGGCCACGCTGCCGATCGGCCACGGCGTCGACGGCGTCGTCTTCGACGCGGCGACGAAGCAGATCTACACCAGCAACGGCGTCGACGCCAACCTCGTCATCTACGCGCAGGCAACGCCCGACAGCTACAAGCTCGTCGAGGCGGCGACCACGCGCCCGTACGCGCGCACGATGGCGCTCGATCCGAAAACGAAGAAGGTGTACACGGTGACGGCGGAAGGCGTGGCCGATCCGTCGAAGAAGATCAACACGGGGGTGACCCAGTTCTATCCGAACACCTACTACGACAACACCTTTACCGTACTCACCTACGCGCGTTGACCGCGGTCTTCAGCC
>JAFEFQ010000051.1 GCA_018240505.1 Pseudomonadota bacterium | reverse complement strand
GAGCAAGAGAAAGGAACCCGCGCGCCGGACGCGCGCGGAAAGGCGAACGGACGCGACAACAAAAGATCGAGAGCAAAACAAGATCAAAATGGATTCCCGCTCAACCAGCCTTCGGATGTTGACAGCCGCAGCAATGGCGAGCCGAAACACGGTCAGCGTCAGCGCTATTGTCAATCAGTGGTATGAAAGTGGTATCATCCTCAAACCCGATAAAATTCCAACGCAAAGCAGGCTTCCGGAGCGCGCCGTGGCAGAAATGAAAGTGGTCGATCTGTTTGATCTCGTGATCTTCGGCGGCACCGGGGACCTCGCCATGCGCAAGCTGCTGCCGGCGATGTACCGCCGCTACGCCGACGGCCAGATTCCGTCCGACAGCCGCATCATCGGCGTCGCCCGCACCAGGGACACCGACGAGTCGTATCGCGACAGCGTGCGCGCGGCGATCGCGCAGCACGTGAAGAACGCCGATGCGGCGACGGTGGAAAGCTTTCTCGCGATGGTGCACTACTTCGGCCTCGACGCGACCCAGGACGCCGGCTGGAGCGAATTCGAAGCCGATCTCAAGTCGCGTGCGGGCCGCGTGCGCGTGTTCTATCTCTCCACCAGCCCGTCGCTGTTCGTCGCGATCTGCAACCGCCTGCGCGCGCACGGCCTCAACGGCGACGACGCGCGCGTCGTGATCGAAAAACCGATCGGCAGCGATCTCGCCAGCGCGACCGTGATCAACAACGACGTCGCCAGCGCGTTCGACGAAAGGCACGTGTTCCGCATCGACCATTATCTCGGCAAGGAGACGGTGCAGAACCTGCTCGCGCTGCGCTTCGGCAACGTGCTGTTCGAACCGCTGTGGAACGCGCGGCGCATCGACCATGTGCAGATCACCGTCGCCGAAACGGTCGGCCTGGAGAAGCGTGGCGCGTATTACGACAACGCCGGCGCGTTGCGCGACATGGTCCAGAACCACCTGCTGCAATTGCTGTGCATGGTCGCGATGGAGCCGCCCGCCTCGCTCGATGCCGACGCGGTGCGCGACGAAAAGCTCAAGGTGCTGCGCTCGCTCAAGCCGATCGACCAGAACAACGCGATCATCAGCACCGTGCGCGGCCAGTATCGCGCGGGAGCGAGCAATGGCGGCGCGGTGCCGGGCTATCTCGAAGACCTCGGCAAGCCGGCTTCGAACACCGACACCTTCGTCGCGATCAAGGCCGAGGTCGACAACTGGCGCTGGGCCGGCGTGCCGTTCTATCTGCGCACGGGCAAGCGCCTGCCGGCGCGCGTGTCCGAGATCGTCATCCAGTTCAAGCAGATTCCGCATTCGATCTTCGCACCGAGCGCGGGCCCGGTCGCGCCGAACAAGCTCGTGCTGCGCCTGCAGCCCGACGAAGGCGTGAAGCTGTGGCTGATGATCAAGTCGCCCGGCCCGGGCGGCCTGCGCCTGCAGGAAGTGCCGCTCGACATGAGCTTCGCCGAGGCCTTCGGCGTGTCGCAGCCGGACGCCTACGAGCGCCTGCTGCTCGACGTCGTGCGCGGCAACCTCACCCTGTTCATGCGTCGCGACGAGGTCGAGGCAGCATGGAGCTGGGTCGATCCGATTCTCGCCGCGTGGAAGACCAACCCCGAAGCGCCCAAGCCGTATACCGCGGGCACCTGGGGTCCGAGCGCGGCGGTCGCGCTGATCGAGCGCGACGGCCGCACCTGGCACGACGCGGACACGAACGACGCATGATCCCGTTGGCCTGCCATCGCTTCGACGACGGCGCACAGCTCGCCAGCGCGCTCGCCGCGGCGGTCGCGCGCGATCTCGCGCGCGGCATCGCGGCGAACGGACAGGCCCTGCTCGCCGTGTCGGGCGGCAAGACGCCGCTGCGTTTTTTCCAGGCCTTGTCGCAGCAAGCGCTGGCCTGGGCCAACGTCGTCGTCAGCCTGGTCGACGAGCGCTGGGTGCCGCCGACCGATGTGCGCTCGAACGAAGCGTTGGTGCGCGCGAACCTGCTGCAAGGTCCTGCCGCTTTCGCGCGTTTCGTGTCGCTGTACACCGCCGCTGCGGCAACGCCGGAAGCTGGCGCATCGACGATCGCCGCAAGCATCGCGAGACTCGGCCTGCCGTTAGACGCACTCGTGCTCGGCATGGGCGAAGACGGACACACCGCTTCGTTCTTCCCGGGAGGCGACCATCTCGCCGCTGCGATCGATCCCGATACGAACGCCGTGGTGCTGCCGATGCGCGCGCCCGGCGCGGGCGAGCCGCGCATCACGCTGACCCTGCCCGTGATCCTCGCCAGCCGCGCGCTGTATCTGCACATCGAGGGCGAGCGCAAGCGCGAAGTGCTCGACGCCGCCCGCACGGACGCGAACACCGCCTACCCGATCGCCGCCGTGCTGCGCAACGCGCGCGTGCCGGTGCAGGTCTACTGGTGCGCATGAGAAAGCGCAGCGCGGTCGTAGGGGTTCGATTTATCGAACCCGGCTTTTTGCGTTGGCACGGCGAAAAGTGGGGGCGCAATGAACCTCCCCGCGCCAAGAGCGCGGAGTATATCCCGCTTCGCGTCACAGCGATCTTCGATCGCTGTTTTGAAATGCCGCGGCAAGCCGCGGGGTATACAACCCTTTGAAGCCGTAATAAATCGCGCCTTTGCA
The DNA here is from genome assembly GCA_018240505.1 of Pseudomonadota bacterium. Lineage (GTDB taxonomy): Bacteria > Pseudomonadota > Gammaproteobacteria > Xanthomonadales > Rhodanobacteraceae > Rudaea. Next base: position 6,991 of record JAFEFQ010000051.1, on the reverse strand, counting down.
ACAAGCAGCTTCGCGAATCGTAGTTTTATCGAGGTACATATGCCACTGAATCCCACCATCGCAAAAGTCACAGCGCGCATCGCCGAGCGCAGCCGCGCGACGCGCGCGGCCTATCTCGACAAGATCGACCGCGCCAAGGGCCACGGCCCGCATCGCAAGCGCCTGTCCTGCGGCAACCTCGCCCACGGCTTCGCCGCCTGCGGCGCCGACGACAAGGCGGCGATCCGCGCCAACGTGCACGCGAACATCGGCATCGTCACGGCGTACAACGACATGCTGTCGGCGCATCAGCCCTACGAAACCTATCCCGAGTTGATCCGCCGCACGGCGCGCGCAATCGGCGCGACCGCGCAGGTCGCCGGCGGCGTGCCGGCGATGTGCGACGGCGTGACTCAGGGCCAGCCCGGCATGGAGATGAGCCTGTTCTCGCGCGACGTGATCGCGCTGGCGACCGCGGTTGCGCTGTCGCACGACATGTTCGACGCGGCGCTGTACCTCGGCATCTGCGACAAGATCGTGCCGGGTCTGATGATCGGCGCGCTCACGTTCGGCCACCTGCCGGCGATCTTCGTGCCGGCCGGGCCGATGCCGAGCGGCATCCCGAACGATGCGAAGTCGAAGGTGCGCCAGCTCTACGCCGAAGGCAAGGCCAGCCGCGAGGAACTGCTCGAAGCCGAGGCCGCGTCCTACCACGCGCCAGGCACCTGCACGTTCTACGGCACGGCCAATTCGAACCAGATGCTGATGGAGCTGATGGGCGTGCATCTGCCCGGCGCGAGTTTCGTTGCGCCGAACTCGGCACTGCGCGAGGTGCTGACCATCGCCGCGGTCGAGCGTGTCGCCGCGATCACCGCGCTCGGCGACGAGTACGCGCCGATCGGCCGCATCGTCGACGAACGCGCGATCGTCAACGGCATCGCCGGCCTGCATGCGACCGGTGGTTCGACCAACCTGCTGCTGCATATCGTCGCGATCGCGCGCGCTGCCGGCCTCATCGTCACGCTCGAGGATTTCGATGCGATCGCGAGCGCCGTGCCGCTGCTCGCGCGCGTCTATCCGAATGGCAAGGCCGACGTGAACCAGTTCCATGCCGCGGGCGGGCTCAACTTCCTCATCGCGCAACTGCTCGACGCGGGACTCGTCCACGCCGACGTGAACACGGTGAACGGCACCGGCCTCGACGGCTATCGCAAGCATGCCTTGCTCGATGCGGAAAAAAAGTTGGGCTATGTGCCGATCGCCGCGGCGAGCCACGACGAAACCGTGCTGCGTCCCGCATCGAATCCGTTCCGTCCCGACGGCGGCCTGAAGGCGCTAGCTGGCAATCTCGGCCGCGCGGTGATCAAGATTTCCGCGGTTGCGCCCGAGCGCGCCGTGATCGAGGCGCCGGCGATCGTGTTCGAGGAACAGGACGACGTGAAGGCGGCGTTCGAGCGCGGCGAACTCGACCGCGACTTCGTCGCCGTCGTGCGCTTCCAGGGCCCGCGCGCGAACGGCATGCCCGAACTGCACAAGCTGACGCCGACGCTCGGCGTGCTGCAGGATCGCGGCTACAAGGTTGCGCTCGTCACCGACGGACGCATGTCGGGCGCGTCCGGCAAGGTGCCCGCGGCGATCCATCTCACGCCCGAAGCTGCCGCCGGCGGCGCGATCGCGAAGATCCGCAACGGCGACATTGTGCGCCTCGATGCGAACGCGGGCACGCTCGAAGTCAAGGTCGACGCAGCGACATTCGCCGCGCGCGAACCGGCCAAAGGCCACGGCCTCGCCGCGCACCATGTCGGCCTCGGGCGCGAATTGTTTGCGCTGTTCCGTGATACCGTCGGCGCCTCCGATGCGGGCGCCAGCGTGTTTTGATTTCCGCTTTTGCTCGTCATTCCCGCCAAGAGCGCGCGGGAATGACATACAGAGCAAACATCCGCAGAGAAATAACGGAGTTATCTGATGACCACCCCCATCGAAAAGAAACAGGCCGAAGTCGAAAAAACCCTGCGCGCAGCGCCGGTCGTCGCCGTCGTCATCATCGAGGATCTCGCCGCGGCGGTGCCGCTGGCGAAGGCGCTCGTCGCCGGCGGCATTCCGGCGATCGAAATCACCCTGCGCACGCCGGTCGCGCTCGATGCGATCCGCGCGATCGCGAGCGAAGTCGAGGGCGCCGTGGTCGGCTCGGGCACGGTGTTGACGCCGAATGACCTGAAGGCGTCGGAGCGCGCTGGCGCGCGCTTCGCCGTATCGCCCGGCGCGACGAGAAACCTGCTCGATGCCGCCGACGCCAGCTTGCTGCCGTGGCTGCCCGCCGCCGCCACCGCGAGCGAAGCGATGGCCTTGTTCGAGCGCGGCTATCGTTTCCTCAAATTCTTCCCGGCCGTGCCCGCGGGCGGGGTCAACCTGCTCAAGGCCTGGGCCTCGCCGCTGCCCGGAATCAGGTTCTGCCCGACCGGCGGCATCCGCGAAAACACCGCGCCGGATTTTCTCGCCAGCCCGAACGTCGTCTGTGTCGGCGGCACCTGGCTCTCGCCCGCCGATCTGCTCAAGGCCGGCGCGTGGACCAGGATCGAGGAACTCGCGCGCACTGCCGCGGCGCTGAAAGCCGCGGCCTGAGGCCGGCGCGGATCACTGCGGACACGGCGTGTAGGGCGCCGTCTCGCAACTGACGTGCAGCCGGTGTGGATAGACCGCAGTGTAGTTCGCGAGCGCGCCGCCCACGTTGCCGTTGACGAGCCGGTTGATCCAGAACCCCGTGACCGGCAGGCCGTTCAACATCCTGCCGTCGGTCGATGGGGAGAGTTGCGGCTGTGGCCACCCGGCACGAAGGGAAAGCTCCGCCCAGCCATTGTTGGCTTCGAAGTCGCCAACCCAAGGAAAACGCCCGCGCGTATAGATGTTGGTCGGAACGAGATTCGACGCGAGCACCTGCGAAGGCGGCGACGCAGCATAGACCGACCTGCCCGCAAGCGGATTCTGGTTGAACGTGATCACCTGGGTGTCGTACGCCAGGGTGGCTCTTCCCACATCCTGGCAGGGCGAGCTGCAGTTGAGATACACCCCCGCACGAAGTCCTTCGCGATTCGAGAACACGGCGCTGATGACCGTCTGCGACGTGCCGTCGCCACGGGCATTGAAAGCCTCCGCGAACGGCTGCCTCGAGCCCGTGTAGCCGGGATCGACGTAGAAGCGTTTGGTCGGCTGCGTGACCACCCATTCCGATGCCGCGCCGATGCCGGCCGAGGTCCAGAATTCGTTCTCGATCGTGTCCGCCATGAACAGCGCGGACACGGCATCGATGGGCCGCGCATAGGTCAGGGAAAGCAGTCCGCGGTCGGTATGCACTTCGGCCGTCGACGAGGTCGCGCTGGAGAGATTGGGTGTCAGCGCATCGGGCCGGCTGTGTTCGCCGCGGCCGTCCTTGGCGTAGAACTGCGCGATCGCATCAGCCGCGTAGGAGAACACCGTGCCGTTCGCGGCGTCGAGGATCATCGCATTGCCGAACAGGCCGCCCGATGGCGGGCCGATGTCCCGGGTCGAATCGACGATCCACTGGCCCCCGTCTGCCCAGGCGTTGACAACGTGCGGGCAGTCGGTCGGGATGCCGTCCTTTCGTTGGGTGATCGCGATGAAGGTATGACCGGGCCCGATCACCGTGCCCATTTCGATGACCTCGATGTGTCCTTCGCGCGTGCGCGCAACCCCGACCGGTCCGCCGTCCTTGCCCTGTGCCCCCGTACCATCGAAATTTGCGGTCGTGAGCGGCAGCGCGGTTGCCGCCGTCGTCGGCAGCTTCGGCACGGTGCAACTGTTGTCGTTGGTGAAGATCGCCGCGCCGCCGCTGCCGGAATCGACCACCGCGCCCACCCAATAGTCGCGCGGCGAAAGGTACAGATTGAAATCCTGCACGTCGCGACCGTTGTAGCCTTCGAGCAGGCGCACCTTGACCGCCTTGAGGTCGCTCGTCGCATTGACGATCGTGAAGAACGTCGTGTAGCCGCCGTTGACCGTGTAATACGGATAGACCAGCGCCTGGCCCAGGCCGTTGCGATTGAGATACATCGCCATGCCTGCAGGCGAAGCCAAGCCGAGCACTGCCGCCAACACTGCGGCTGCCGCGATCCGTTTCATGCTGATCCCCGAAAATCCAACCCCGGGTTCATGCTAGCAATGAACGATTGGGACCGACAAGCGGCGTGTGGCGCCAACTTGTTCTGCGCGCTACCAAGCCGCACCGGAGCGGTATCACGAAGCCTGGGCCGAAAAAGAAATTCGCGATTCGCTCGGTGCGCGACCACCGTCAGGAACAGGGCGTGCCGTCCGCGCGGGCGCAGCTGACGTGCTGCTTGTGCCGGTACAACACGGTGAAGTTCGCGAGCGTGCCTTTTCCGTCGACGTTGCCGTTGATGAGCTGGGTGACCCAGAGTCCGATCACGGGCTGGCCGGAGAGCACGCTGCCGTCGCTGGCGACGAGCACGTGATTCGGCGACGTACCCAGATCGAGCAATCCCCAACCATTGGCGAAATTCGGCGGCGCGATCGCATTCTTGGTACCGAGCGCGGAAGCGAGCACCGCCGTGGGGGTTCCAGTTTGATTGACAGCGACTATCTGGGTATCGAAATCCAACGAGTATGCGACCTTGGGGCAGCCCCCGAACGGGCAAAACGCGACCGGACTTTGTTCTTCGCGGTCATAGACGGATGGATTGAAGGTGCTGGGTGCCGTCCCGCCATTCGCGTCCGAGAATTTCGCATCGAACGGACGCAGCGCGGAGGTCGCGGCCCAATACGGATCGACGTAGAAGCGCTTGGTCGGATAGGTCACGACCCAGTCCGACGCCGCGCCCGTGCCGCCGCCGGTCCAGTATTCGCTCTGGATCCGGTCCGCCATGAACAACGCCGAGACGGCATCGATCGGACGCGCGTAGGTCAACGACAGCGGCCCGTCGTCCGCGAAGATATTTGCGCTCAGCGAAGTCCCGCTCGCGAGATTCGGCGTCAACGCATCGGGAGCACTGTGCTCGCCGCGGTCTCCCTTCTTGTAGAACAGCGCGATGGCATCCGCAGCGTACGAGAAGGCGGTGCCCTTGGCGACGTCGAGGATCATGCCGTTGCCGGAGAGCCCGCCCGTGGGCGGCCCGATGTCCTGCGTCGAATCCGCGGCCCATGCGCCTGCACTCCCCCACGCGCCGACGAGGGACGGGCAGTCGCTCGGGATACCGTCTACGCCATGGGTGATCGCCTTCAACGTCGCACCGGTCACCGTCCCCATTTCGATGATCTCGACATGCCCTTCGCGGGTACGCGCGACGTCGACGGGCCCGCCATCCCTCCCCTGCACCGCGGAGCCGTCGAAACTCTTCGTCGTCAATGGCAGGGCGGTTGCCGCCGTCGTCGGCAGCATCGGCACGGCGCAACTGTTGTCGGTGGAAAACAGCGCGGCGCCGCCGCCCGTGGTCGGAACCAGCACGCCGGCCCAATAGTCATGCGGCGAGAGATACAGATTGAAATCCAGTACGTCGCGGCCGTCGTAGCCTTCGAGCAGCCGCACCTTGACGGCCTTGCCGATGTCGGTCGCGTTGGTGAGGGTGATGAAGGTGTTGTAGCCGCCGTTGACCGTGTAGTACGGGTAGACGAGCGCCTGGCCCAAACCGTTCGGATTCAGATACATCGCCATGGCCGCGGGTGCGCACAACCCCAGTGCGACGCCGACCCATGCGGCAGAAACAGCCTGTTTCATGACCTGCTCCTTCAACATCCCCGACCCGATGCTAGCCGTGGGGACACCGGGCGGACAAGTACCCCGAGCCGCTTCTATTTTGCCTGCGCGCCGCCGGGCCGCACCGGCCCGGTCGAGCCGCGGATCACGAGGGTCGGACTGAAGCCGACGTTCTCGGCGCTGTGCTCGGCGTGGCGGCCGTGGCGCTGCAGTTCGGCGATCAGCCGTTCGGTCGCACGCCGCGCGATGTCGCCGGTCGCCTGCGCCGCCGTGGTCAGCGCGGGCCAGCATTGGCGCGAGAACGGGCTGTCCTCGAAACCGGCGATCGACAGGTCGTAGGGCACGTTGAGGTTCGCCGCCTTGGCCGCGGCGAGCACGCCGGCGGCGATCTCGTCGTTGGAACCGAAGATCGCGGTCGGCGGATTCTTCAGCGCGAGCAGCTTGCGCGCGCCGCGGAAGCCGTCGTCGAACGAGTAGTCGCCTTCGACGATCAGCGCCTTGTCGGGCGCGATGCCGTAGTGTTTGAGCGCGTCCTCGTAGCCCTTGAAGCGCTCCGGGCTCGAGCGATGCGCCTTGCCGCCCCAGAGAAAGCCGATTCGCTGATGGCCGAGCTGGATCAGGTGCTCGGTGACCGCGTACGCCGCGTCGCGGTCGTCGACGAAGACGCAGGGAAAACCATCGCGCGGATCTTCCGCGGCGGACAGGATGCGCACGAACTTGATCTTGTTCGCGGCGAGGAACTGGATCAGCTCCAGGCGCTCGGACATCGGCGGTGCGAGGATCAGGCCGGCCAGGCGCGAACGCTGCACGAGCAAGCGCAACTCCTCGGCCAGCCCCGGCGAATTCGAATCGCATGGGTGGATGTTGAGATCGAACCCGGTTTCGCGGCACACCGAGAGCACGCCGTTCTGCATGCTGATCACGTAGTACGCGTTCGGATTGTCGTAGACCATGCCGATCGTGTACGACTTCGCGCTGCGCAGGCTGCGCGCGGACTGGTCGGGCTGGTAGCGCAGTTCGGCGATCGCGTGTTCGACGCGCTTGCGTGTCGCCTCGAGCACGGCCGGCTCGTTGTTGACGACGCGGGACACGGTTTTCAGCGAAACCTTCGCGCGCTTGGCAACGTCCTTGATCGTGACGCTGCGCCTGTGTGTCGTCGTGTCCGGTTTCATTTGTCTCATCAGTGGGGAACCTCTTGAAACCGTGGCGAGCGAAGAGCCGATCCTATCCAAGATCGGGCGCGTCGCCGGAGCGCAGGAACCGGAGTGTACTCAGATGTACATGAGG
>JAFEFQ010000050.1 GCA_018240505.1 Pseudomonadota bacterium | reverse complement strand
CGCCGAGAAGCGCAGGGCACCTCGCGCGCTACGCGCGCGAGGTGCGGTGTCGGGGGCGCATTCTCTTTGGTGACTTTCTCTTGTGCGAGCAAGAGAAAGTCACCCGCGCGCCGGATGCGCGCGGAAAGGCGAATGGATGCGACCACAGAAGAATCAAAAGCGAAAACTGGACTACACGCCGCAATCTTGCCGCATGTTCGTCGGGCCATTCGCCGCGCGAATATCCGCGCGCGCTCCGGCGCGCGCAGTCGCCGCAACGACGAGCGAAGAAACGCGAGCAGCGACGACAGATTCAAGCCGCGAAGTGGACGAGCGAATGGCCCGTCATCTCCGCCGGCTGCGCCAGCCCCATCAGCGCTAGCGCCGTCGGCGCGAGATCGCGCAGCGCGCCGTGCTCGAGCGTCGCCTTGCGGCCGACGTAGACCAGCGGCACCGGACCGACCGTGTGCTGGGTGTGCGGCACGCCGTTCTCGTCGAGCATCTGCTCGAAGTTGCCGTGGTCGGCGCTGATCAGCATTTCGCCGCCTGCGTCGAGGATCGCGGCGAGGATCTTGGCGAGCGCCGCGTCGACCGCCTCGGCAGCCTTGATCGCCGCGGCGAGCTTGCCGGTGTGGCCGACCATGTCGGCGTTGGCGATATTGCAGACGATGAAGTCGTACTTCCCGCCGCGGATCGCCGCGGACAACTTGTCGGCGAGCTCGGGCACGCTCATCTCCGGCTGCAGGTCGTAGGTCGCGACCTTCGGGCTCGGCACGAGGATGCGGTCCTCGCCCGCATACGGCGCCTCGCGCCCGCCGGAGAAGAAGAAGGTGACGTGCGCGTATTTCTCGGTCTCGGCGATACGCAGCTGGGTCTTGCCGAGACCGGCGAGATATTCGCCGAGCGAATTCGTCAGCGATTGCGGCGGATAGGCGATCGCGGTCACCGGCAGATCGGCGCTGTACTCGGTCAGAGTGACGAAGGCAGACAGCTTCGGTTTGCGCGCCGCTTCGAACCCGGTGAATGTCGGATCGACAAACGCCTGGGTGAGCTGGCGCGCGCGGTCGGAACGGAAGTTCATGTAAACCACCGCGTCGCCGTCGGCGACTTTCGCGCCATCGCCGATGACGGTCGGCTTGACGAACTCGTCGGTCTCACCGCGCGCGTACGCTGCCTCCAGCGCCGCCAGCGCATTGTCGAAGTGGAATCCGGATTGCGCGTCGACGATCGCGTCCCAGGTCAGCCTGACGCGTTCCCAGCGCTTGTCGCGATCCATCGCGTAGTAGCGGCCGCTTACCGTGGCGATGCGCGCGTTGCCGAGCGCGGCGCATTTCGCCTGCAGTTTTTCCAGCGAGGCGCGCGCGCTCTGCGGCGGCGTGTCGCGGCCGTCGAGGAAGGCGTGCACGGCGACGTGCGCGACGCCCTGTTTCTTCGCGAGATCGAGCATCGCGAAGATGTGTTCTTCCTGCGAATGCACGCCGCCCGGTGAAAGCAGGCCGAATACGTGCAGCGTCGATTCCTTCGCCGCCGCGCAGGCGCCGACCAACGCGGGGTTGGTGTAGAAACTGCCGTCCTCGATCGCCGCGTCGATGCGGGTCAGGTCCTGATAGACGACGCGACCCGCGCCGATGTTCATGTGGCCGACCTCGGAGTTGCCCATCTGTCCGTCGGGCAGGCCGACGAAGCGGCCGTGCGTTTCCACGAGCGTGTGCGGACAGGTCGCGATGAGATGGCGCCAGGTCGGCAGATCGGCCTGGGCCAGCGCATTGTTCGCGGGGTCGTCGCGATGGCCCCAGCCATCGAGGATCAGCAGCAGAACCGGTTTCGGTGCGGACACTTACGGGATTCCTTCGGGTTTCGTCGCTCGTCCGCAATGGTAGCGGAATTCGCCATCGCGGCCATGGTGCAGGTAAACCATTTTCGCCCGCGCCGCATCCGAACCCGCGCAGACCCGATTCCATCGTCCACAGGGAGACTCCCATGATCCGCACCAAGTTCGTCCTGTTGCTCGCGCTCGGCCTCGTCGCTCCGGCATTCGCCCAGGATGACGTCGACAAGGTCAACGGCGCCATTTCCGTCGGCGACGGCGGCAGCGCCGGCAAGCTGAGCACGGTCAACGGCGGCATCCGCATCGGCGCGAACGCGCATGTGAAGAGCGCGGAGACCGTCAACGGCGGCATCCACGTCGGCGCGGGCGCGACGCTGGATTCGGTCGAGTCGGTCAACGGCGGCATCAGGCTCGGCAGCAACGCCAAGGTCGGCGGCACGGTCAACGTCGTCAACGGTTCGATCACGCTCGAGCAGGGCGCCGACGTCGCCGGCAAGGCATCGAACGTCAACGGCGGCATCCAGCTCGACGCGGCGCACGTCGGCGGCGGCATCGAGACGGTCAACGGCGACATCACGATCGGCGCGAACTCGCGTGTCGAGGGCGGCATCCTGGTCGAGGAGAACCACAGCTGGTTCTCGGTCAACTCGCGCAAGCCGCGCATCGTGATCGGCCCGCACGCGGTCGTGCAGGGCACGCTGAAATTCAAACGCGAGGTCGATCTCTGGGTCAGCGACAGCGCGACGATCGGTACGGTCGACGGCGCGAGCGCACAGAAGTTCAGCGGCGACCGGCCGCCGCAGTAAGTTCGTTTCGCCGCTGGCCGCCGGCGAAGCAGGCGGCTGGCGGCGCTTGTTGCTCGTGCCCGTCTAACGCAGAATTGCGCATCCTCACGCAGGCCGTGGATGCCGCATGCCGATACTCGTTCTCCTTTCGCTCGCCTTGCAGATCGCCTGCGCTGTGCATGTGGTGCGCACGCGCCGCGAGCTGTACTGGATCTGGATCATCCTGATCGGCTCGTATCTCGGCGTGGCCATCTACCTGATCGCGAACGTGCTGCCCGACCTGCGCCACGACCCGCGCGCGCGCAAGACCGCGAGCAAGATGCTCGACACGGTCGCGCCCGAGCGCCGGCGCAAGCAGATCGAGCAGCGCCTCGAACTCGCCGACACGGTCGACAACCGCCGCGCGCTCGCCGAGGAATGCCTCAACCTCGGCGACTACGCGAATGCGGCCGATCTGTACCGCTCGATCCTCAAGGGCATCAACGCGAACGACGTCGGCTTCGGCATCGGCCTCGCGCGCGCGCAGGTCGGACTCGATGATTTCGCCGGCGCGAAGCAAACCCTCGACCAGCTGTACGCCGCGAATGCGCAACTGCGCTCGAGCGATGCCGACCTGCTGCGCGCGCGCATCGACGAGGCGCTCGGCGATCCCGATGCCGCGCTGGTGCGCTATCGCGATCTGGCGATGAGCTACCCGGGCGAGGAGGCGCGCTACCGCTACGCCACGCTGCTCGTGCGGCGCTCGCGCTTCCGCGAGGCGCGCGAGGTGTTCAACGACATGCTCAAGCGCGCGAAGTTGTCGCCGGGTTACTACCGGCGCAAGGAAGCGCAGTGGCTCGACGCGGCCAGGCGCGAACTGGCCGGTCTCGGGCCGGGTTGACGCGGCCCCTTCAGGAATTTCCGCCCTTGAATCTTTCTTCCCTGTCGCCGGGCATGGCGACGCCCGACCGCAATCGTGGCATCGATGCGTTGCGCGGCGTGTCGATTCTGTTCGTCGTCCTCCATCATCTCGCGATCCGCATTCCGCTGACGAAGACCGCACTCGCGGATTTCCTGCCGAGCTGGCTGCTCGAGGGTTTGATCTACAACGGCGCCGAATCGGTGGCGATCTTCTTCGTGATTTCCGGGTTCCTGATTACCCGCCGCTCGCTGGCGCGCTGGGGGGATTTGAGTGCGTTGTCCGCGCCGCGGTTCTACCTGCAGCGCGCCTCGCGCATCCTGCCTACGCTGCTCCTCGTCGTCGCGTTGCTGAGCGCGCTTCATCTCGCTGGCGTGCCGTACTACGTCATCGACAAACCGAACCAGTCGCTGGGCGGCGCGATCTTCGCGGCATTGGGTTTCCACGTGAACTGGTACGAGGGCGCCACCGGCTATCTGCCCGGCGGCTGGAACGTAATGTGGTCGCTGGCCGTGGAAGAAGTGTTCTATCTCGTGTTTCCGTTGGCTTGCCTGACCGTGGGCAAGGTGCGTTGGGTGTTCGTCGCGGTGCTGGCCGCGCTCGTGCTGTCGATGCCGTTCGTGCGCATGGCGCTGCGCGCGGCAGGCGGTGGCATCTGGTACGAAGAAGCCTATCTGCCGGGCATGTCCGCGATCGCGCTCGGCGTGCTCGCGGCGATGCTCGCCACGCGGATTGCCGCGCCGCCGCGCTGGCTCGCGCCGGTCTTGTGTGCGCTCGGCGGCGCCGGCCTTTGTGCCGTTTTCTTCGCCGGCGCGCCGCTGTGGAAGGCAGTGCACGAGTACAACACCTGGCTGCTGATCGGCAGCGCCGCGAGCCTCATCCTCGGCCTGCACTGGCAGGCGGTTGCGGCCGCGCCGTGGCGGCTGCGCGGCCTCGGCTGGCTATGTTCTTGCGGTCGGCTGAGCTACGAGATCTATCTGTTCCACATGTTCGTCGTGTTCGCCCTCGTCGCGGCATTTCGCAGCGGCGGATTCGACATGCGCTGGGGTTTCCTCTGGTATGTGCCGGCGCTGGTGCTGGCGTGGCTGCTCGGCCTCGCGATCGCGCGCGGATTCTCGCAGCCGTGCGAGCGCTGGCTGCGCCAGCGCTTCGGCGCCGCGCCGACGAAGCCGCTCCTCGCACAGACCGCACCGGGTTGATCCACCATCATGACGCTTCGATTTCGCCTGCCGCGACGCGGCCTGCTCCTGCTTTGTGCCGCGGTCGTTGCCGCATTTTCTACTTTTATATTCACCCGCAGGAACGAGCCGACTTCGCCAGCGGCGCCGCCGCCGTCCACGCCTAAGCAACCAGGTCCCACACCGACGACGCTGGGCTGGAATGCGCACATCGCACTCGTCTCGGGCGACGGCGTCGACGGCCTGCGCGACGGCCCGGCCACGCAGGCGCGCTGGTCCGATCCCTGGGGCATCGCGATCGATGCGCGCGGCGTGACCTACGTGGCCGATGCGGGCGCCAACAACCGCATCCGCCGCATCGCCGCCGACGGCACGGTCTCGCCCCTGGCCGGCGGACGCGAAGGCTTCGCCGACGGCATCGGCACGGCGGCCGCGTTCGACGCGCCCTCGGGCCTCGCGCTCGACACGGCCGGCAATCTCTACGTCGCCGACACGGGCAACCACGCGATCCGCAAGATCACGCCGCAAGGCGCCGTGACGACGCTCGCCGGCACGGGAACGGCAGGCTGGCGCGACGGGCCGGCCGTGCAGGCGCAGTTCGACGCGCCGATCGGCGTCGCGGTCGATGACGCCGGCATGGTCTACGTCGCCGATACCTACAACGACCGCATCCGCGTGATCGGCCTAGACGGCGTCGTGAGCACGCTGGCCGGCGGCGATGCGCCGGGTTACGGCGACGGCGTCGGTACGCAGGCCAGCTTCGATACGCCGTGCGCACTCGCGATCGACAAGGCGGGCACGCTCTGGATTGCCGACACCGGCAATGGCGCGATCCGCCGCATCGCGCGCGACGGCAAGGTCGACACCTTCGCGCGCGCGACGATGCTCGGCGACAAGGTGCTGCTGCGCCGGCCGCTGAGCCTGGCATTGACCCACGACGGATATCTCTATGTCGGCGACATGGCCCATGGCGTGGTCCTGCAGTTCGCCCCCGATGCGCGGCCGGCGCTGCTGACCGGCGCGAGCGGCGACGGCGACCGCTTCGTCCGGCCCGCCGGTCTCGCACTGGACGCGGCCGGCGCGTTGCACCTGAGCGATGCAGCGAGCCATCGCCTGCACGAAATCCGGCCGCTGGTCGCCGCGCTCGCGGCACAGCCGCCGGCTCCGGTCGGCCCGGCGCCCGATGCGCCCGCGCCCGACACGGGCGGACGCTGGCCGGTGCGGCCGCAGAACGTGCGCCACGAAATCGTCGGCACGGTCGGCGAGGCGCGCGGCGCCTACCACGGCGACGCGCTCGATCATCTGCACGACGGCCTCGACATCCACAACAACGTCGGCGCCGCGGTGCTCGCGATCGCCGATGCCAGGATCGAAGATCCGCTGCCCGCGTGGGGCCTCGGTGAATTGCGCGAGGGCATCAGTCTCGACGTGCTGAGCTACATCCACATGCGCGTCGGCCGCAACGCCAGGGACGAGCCGCTCGACCCGGCCCGCTTCCAGTTGCTGCGCGACGAAACCGGCGCACTCGAGCGCGTGCGCGTGCGCCGCGGCACGCGCATCAAAGCGGGGGACGTGCTCGGCACGACCAACGCGATGGCGCACGTGCACCTGACCTGGGGCAACTGGGGTCATACGCGCAACGCGCTCGCGCTCGGATTCAAGGACTTCGCCGACCATGTGCCGCCGCACATCGACGGCGTGCAGATCGAGGACGCCGACGGCAAAGCACTCGCACAGAAGCGGCGCGGGCGCCTGGTCGTGCCGAGGGACGCGCGCGGTGTCGCGATCGTCGTCGAGGCCTGGGACCAGGTCGACGGCAACGAGGCGCGCCGGCGTCTGGGACTCTATTCGTTGGGCTACCAGATCCTCGACAAGGACGGCCGTCCGGCGCCCGGTTACGAGCAGCCGCGCACGACGCTGGTCTTCGACCGCATTCCGGCCGACAGCGCCGCGACCAAGGTCGCCTACGCCGCAAAAAGCGGCATCACCGTTTATGGCAGCTCGGCGACGCGCTTCCGCTACGTCGTCACCAATCGCGTGCGCGACGGTGGCTTCGCGAGCGGGTCGTGGCGGACGGATGAACTGCCGGCCGGCGACTACATCGTGCGCATTCTGGCGAGCGACCATGCGGGCAATACGGCGACGAAGAACCGCGATGTGCCGGTTGCATTGATGGACCCCGCCGACATCGCCCCGCCGAAGCCCGAGCGCAAAAACCCGCGCACAAGGAAATCTAGCCGCTAGCGCCCGCGTCGACGTCCGTCGGCGGCCGCGCCGAATAGCGCTTGTAGTGCCACTGGTACTGCGCGGGCGCGAGACGAATGCAGTTTTCGACGCCGCGGTTGAGAGCGGCGACCGCGGTCGGCAGGTCGGGATCGGCGATGCCGGCGGGTGCGGGCAGGAAGTGGATGACGTAGCCGTCCGCGCGGCTCAGGCGTTCGGCGAAGGCGAACAGCACGGTCGCGCCGGTGCGCTGCGCCAAGCGCGAGAGCAGCACCATGGTCAGCGCCTGGCGGCCGAAGAACGGGGCGAATTCACCCTCGCCCTGCTTGGGTTCCTGGTCGGGCAGGATGCCGACCGTGCCGCCGCCGGCAAGGCGCTTGAACAAGGTGCGCACGCCGGCGCTGCCCTCCGCGCGCACCTGCTCGGCGGAGAGTCCACCACGCGCGCGGATCAGCAAAGGCTCGAGTTCGCTCTGGCGCGGCGGGCGGTAGGCGATCGCCATTTTAGTGCGGCTGCACAGCCAGTAGTTGAGCAGTTCGAAACAGCCCAGATGGGGCGCGGCGATGATGACCCCGCGCTCGCCCGCGAGCGCCGCATCGAACATCTCGCCGCCGCGCACCTCGCGCACGAGCGCAAGCGTGCGTGCGGGATCGGCGGTCCAGATTTTCGCGACCTCGAAGAAGGATTTGCCCGCCTCGGCCAGCGCCGCATCGAGAAAATGGCGCTTTTCGTCACCGAATGGCGTATCGATTGCGGAGAGGGTATGTTCGGCCTTGCGCCGCATGGGGTTGTCGGTGCGCGCAAGCAGCCAGCCGAATCCCGCACCGAGCGCATGCAGGGCGCGCAACGGCAGCCGGCCGAGCAGGCGCAGCAGACCGTAGATGATCCAGATATACCAACGCATGCATGGGAAAAGGCGTGGAAAGACCCGATTGTAGCCGGCCGTCTTCGGCCATGCCGGCATTGACGCCGCCGCCTCAGCTCGCGAGCATTGTGCTTACCCTTTCTGTCGCGGCCGCCGCATCGGAAATCCATGATCGCCCTGATCCAGCGCGTCGCCGAGGCGCGCGTGGAAGTCGAGAACGAGATCGTCGGCCGGATCGGATCGGGCCTGCTTGCGCTGGTCGGGGTACAGCCCGGCGACGGCGAGGCGCAGGCACAGCGTCTGCTCGAACGCCTGCTCGGCTACCGCGTGTTCGGCGACGCGGACGGGAAAATGAACCTTTCCCTGGCGCAGACCGGCGGCGGTCTGCTGCTGGTCTCGCAATTCACCCTGGCCGCGGACACCCGCTCGGGCATGCGCCCCGGTTTTTCCACTGCGGCGGCCCCGGCCGAAGGCGAACGCTGGTTCAACCGCCTGGTCGAATTGGCAAAAATCCGCCATCCGGCAGTGGAAATCGGCCGTTTCGGCGCCCATATGAAGGTCAGTCTCGTCAACGACGGACCGGTGACGTTCTGGTTGGAGGCGCGGTGACCGCGCCGGGAGCCGCCGATCGCGCTTCCAGAACGCCCGATTGGCCCCGCCTTTGCTTGTCGTTTCAAACAATTCCTCCGTCCGAATTTCGATTCCTGGCCGTCCTTGACACCCCTCCTATACTTTCCTGTCTTTGATCTTTGAGCCGTAGATTCCATGAACGCTGAAACCCGCAGCCAGCAACAGTCCGAAATCAAGACCCTGATCATCAAGGGCAAGGAACAAGGGTTCCTCACCTACGCCGAGGTCAACGATCACCTGCCCGACGACATCGTCGATCCGGAGCAGATCGAAGACATCATCGGCATGATCAACGACATGGGCATCGAGGTGCACGAGGTCGCGCCGGAAGGCGATTCGATCCTGCCCGAGACGCCCGTGGCGACCGACGACGAGACCGCGACCGAGGAAGCCGTCGCCGTGCTGTCGGCGGTCGACGCCGAAGTCGGCCGCACGACCGACCCGGTGCGCATGTACATGCGCGAGATGGGCACGGTCGAACTGCTCACGCGCGAAGGCGAGATCGCGATCGCGAAGCGCATCGAGGAAGGCCTGGGCCAGGTCCAGTCCTCGCTCGCCAGTTTTCCGTGGTCGATCCAGCTGCTCGTCGAGGAATACGACCAGCACACCGAAGGACGCAAGCGCCTGTCCGAGGTGCTGACCGGCTTCGCCGACATGGAAGTGCCGGGACTCGAGGTCAACGAGGAAATGCTCGAAACCGAAGAAGGCAGCGGTGCGGCGGCGAAGGACGATGACGACGACGAGTCAGGCGACGGCGAGGAAGCCGGCCCCGGCGAGACCGGCCCCGATCCGGCCGAAGTGACGCGGCGCATGGAAGAACTGCGCGCGCTCTACGTCAAATTCCAGAAGAGTGCGGCCAAGATCGGCACCCAGGACAAGAAGACGCAGAAAATCCGCGATCAGATGGCCGAGGCCTTCCTCAAGCTCAAGCTGCCGGCGATCATGATCGACGCCTTCGTGCGCAAGTTGCGCGAAGTCGTCGCCTCGGTGCGCCAGCACGAGCGCGTGATCATGGACATCTGCATCAAGCAGGCGCACATGCCGCGCAAGGACTTCATCAAGGCGTTCCCGTCGAACGAGACCAACCCGAAGTTCGCCGACGACATCATCCGCAAGAAGCAGAAGTGGGCATCGTCGATCAAGGCGCACAAGGAAGACATCCTCGCCGAGCAGGAAAAGCTCGTCGCGCTGGAAAAGACGCTGTTTCTCTCGCTTGCGGACGTCAAGGAAATCAACCGCGCCATGTCGATCGGCGA
>JAFEFQ010000004.1 GCA_018240505.1 Pseudomonadota bacterium | reverse complement strand
TTCGGATTTCGCGGCTTCATCGTGCCTCCTCCGCCGGCCAGGCCAGTTCGGCCGGCAAACCGTATTGTGCAGGATAGTACGGCCGCAGGAAGGTGAGCCCTTGGGCGACCGCGGTCGGTCCCGCCGCCGCGCGGTCGCGGCCGGCCAGCAGTTGCTCGATCCACCCGGGTTTTTCCTCGCCGCGCCCGACCGGCAGCAGGCTGCCGACGATGTTGCGCACCATGTGATGCAGGAACGCGTTGGCCTGGATCTCGACGACGACGCGGTCGCCCGCCCGCGCCACCGAAATCTCCTGCACGCAGCGCATCGGCGTGCGCGCCTGGCAGGCGACCGTGCGAAAGGCGCTGAAATCGTGTTCGCCGACGAGGGCCTGCGCCGCCGCGTGCATCGCCGCGGCATCGAGTGGCGCGCGCTCCCAGGCGACGTGACGCGACTCGAGCGCGGCGCGCACCGGGCGATTGAGGATCGTGTAGCGGTAGCGTCGCGCAAGCGCGGAAAAACGCGCGTGGAAATCGCCGGCAACCGCCTGCGCCCAGATCACGGCAACGCTGGAAGGCAGATTCGAACTCGTGCCGAGCGTCCAGCCGCGCATGCTGCGGGCGGCGTTGGTGTCGAAGTGCACGACCTGGCAGCGCGCATGCACGCCGGCATCGGTGCGCCCGGCACAGACGACCTCGACCGGCGCGTCGGCGACCCTCGACAGCGCCGCCTCGACCGCGGCTTGCACGCTGGGCGCGTGGCTCAGCCTTTGCCAGCCGTGGAAATCGGTGCCGTCGTATTCGATGCCGAGTGCGATGCGCAAAATCAGTCCCGCGGGAACGAAAAAAGCGCGCCGATTGTATCAGCGCGCCTTTCCTGTCGACGCCGCCGATCGCCGGCGGCCCTGCGTCACGCTCAGCTCAATTCGGCAAGCAGCTTGCGCGCCTCTTCCTTCTGCGCCGCACTGCCTTCGGCGAGCACCTCGTCGAGCATCGAGCGCGCACCTTCCGGATCGCCCATGTCGAGATAGGCGCGGGCGAGATCCAGGCGCGTACCGATCGTGTCCTCGTCGAGGAAGCCCTGGCGGCCTCCGGTATTCTCGTCGTCGGCCAGCCGTTCGGGCTCCAGATGACGCTGCTTGTCGAGTTCGCGTTCGAACTCGAGGTCGTCCAGCTCATCGGTTTTCTCGCCCGCGTGTCCGTGCGGCGCGAACGCAAGCGGTTCCGCGAGGTCGCCCATCGCCTTGATCCGGGCATCGTGGGCATCGCTTTCCGCGGTCGCGGCGGCCTCGCCGTTCAAGCCCGGCTCTTCGTCGAAGAAAAAATTGTCCGGGTCATGACCACCCTGTCCCGCGTGCGCGGCAGCGGCGAACATGGGACTGCCCGGCAACAACTGCTGGCCCAATTCGGAGACTTCCTGCCATTCCGGCGAATCTTCCGGGAATTTCTCTTGCAGCGTATGCGCGAGCGCAACGAAGCGGTCGCTGTCGCCGTCGTCGAAATGGCGACGCAATTGCTCCATTTCGTCGTCCTCGCCGGCGTGCGGTTCGCTGAGGTGGGAATGAGCGTCGTCACCCGGCGCACCGTCGTAGTAGCTCTCGACTTCGTGTTCCAGTTGGGCATGCGGATCTTCGGCCGACGCTTCTTCGGCTCCCGCTGCGGCCGCCGTTGCAGCGATGACCGGCCGCGGATTGGGTTTCTTCGCGCCGGATGCGCGCTTCAGCAGCCAGCCCGCGATCAGGAGAAGGATTCCGCCACCGCCACCGTAGACCAGATAGGGATTGTCGCCGAAGTAGTCGGCATACCACGGCTTCGCCTCCACGGGTTTGGCAGGTGCCGGCGTCGTCGCCGGCTTGGCGGCGGTTACGGCGGGTTTCGGAGCGGGCGAAGGCACGGAGGCTGCGGGAGCCGCCGCGGGTGCTTCCGGCGATGGCGCCGGAGCCGACGCAGCAGCGGGCGTTTCGGACGGGTTCGCTGCAGCTGTCGCGGCTGCGGGCGCCGCCGTCGTGGGTGCAGGTGTCGGCGTCGCAGCGGCCGGAGCCGCGGGTGCCGGCGCGGGTGCCGATGCCGCAGTCGCCGGTGCCGGAGTCGCCGCCACGGGCGTCGCCGGCTTCGCGGCCTGCTCGGTCGCGGCGGTCTCTGCCGGCTTCGCGCCGGCCTTGCCCGCCTCGAGCTGCTTGAGCTTGTTCTGCAGTTCGGCGATTTCCGAATCCTTGAGCGAGATCAGGCGCTGGCTCTTGTTGTTGATGTCCTCGAGCTGGGTGACGCGTGACTTGAGCTCGCTGGTTTCCTGGTCGCGACTGGTCAGGGCTTCCTTGGTGCGCGAAAGATCGGCGCGCAGTGCGGCGGCGTCCTTGCTGCCGCTTCCGGAGCCGCCATGGTTGGCGCCGGTCTCGTTGCCGGTGCCGGCGGATGGCGGTACCAGAGCCAGGCGCTCGGAACCGTGCTTCGGTTCGGCGGCGGCCGCTGCGGGCTTGTCCGCCGCGGGCGCGGCACCCGTGTTCGCGACCAGCGTCGCGGCGCTGAGTCCCTGCCAGGATTGCTGCTGCGCGCGCACCGCCGCCGCAGCCTCGTTCAGCGAGCCGGCAGCCCGCACCTCTTCGGACGTGGGAATGCGCAGCACCGCACCGGTCTTCAGCGCGTTCATGTTGTCGCGATAGAACGCTTCCGGATTGGCCTTGTACAAGGCCAGCAGCGTGCGGTTGATGTCGCGCGGATCGTCGCCGACTTCATGCGCGATCTGCGACAGCGTGTCGCCACGCTGCACGGTGTACTCGCCCTTGTGCGAAGCAGCCGGGGCGGCAGCGGGGGTAGCGCGCGGCGCCGGGGCGACCTGCGCCACGGGCTTCGGCGCTTCCTCGCGCGGCTGGCTGACCGGCGCGCGCGGTGCGGCCTCGACCGGCTTCGGTTTCTCGGCGGGTTTCGGCGCGTTCGCCAAAACCGCCGGCGCGGTCACGGGCGGATCGAGCAGCACCGAATATTCGCGCAGCAGCTTGCCCTTGCTCCAGCTCGCCTCGATCAGGAAATCGAGAAAAGGCTCGCGCACGGCTTCCTTGGTCGTCAGCCGGATCACCTTTTGCCCGCGACCGTTGTCGGCGACGCTGAATTCGATCGGCACGGTAACGCGCGCCCGGCTCAGGCCCACGCGCTGGAAGTCCTCGGCCGAAGCCAGACCGACACGCAGTTCCTCGGCCTCCGCGGCCGTGTCGGCAACGACGGGTATTTCCGCAAGCAGCGGCTGGTTGAGCCCGGACTTGATCTGGATCGGCCCCAGGCCGAGCGCGAACGCCTGGCTTGCGGCCATCGCCAAGGCAACGGACAACGCGGATTTGATCGGCCCTTTCATGGCATTTCCCCCGAGGAATCGGATTTGATTCGAGCGCAACGCAGGAATTCCGGGACAGCCCCGGTCATGCATTTCTTAGAATGCACGTCATCTAACGGGCATAACTATGAAACGCCACTGCGTTTTTCGCAAGGGCTCAGGGCTGCATCCGCAGCCCTGAAATGCCTACCCGATCAAAGATAGGAGGCGATCAGCAGCTCGCCGACCTGCACCGCATTGAGCGCCGCGCCCTTGCGGATGTTGTCGGAGACGATCCACAGGTCGAGGCCGTGCGGATGCGAGACATCCTCGCGGATGCGGCCGACGAAGGTCTCGTCCTTGCCCGCCGCGTCGCCGACCGGCGTGGGATAGCCGCCCGCCTTGCGCTCGTCGATCACCTTGACGCCCGGCGCCGTCTCGAGCAGCGCGCGCGCTTCCTCCGCCGTCACCTTGTCGCGCGTCTCGATATGCACGGCCTCGGAGTGGCCGTAGAACACCGGCACGCGCACCGCGGTCGGGTTGACGAGGATGGACTTGTCCTCGAGGATCTTCTGCGTCTCCCAGACCATCTTCATTTCTTCCTTGGTGTAGCCGTTGGCCTGGAACTCGTCGATGTGCGGGATCACGTTGAACGCGATCTGCTTGCTGAACTTCGACGGCGGGTATTCCTGGAAATTGAGCAGCGCCGCGGTCTGCTTGCCGAGTTCCTCGGCGCCCGAGCGGCCCGCGCCCGAGACGGACTGGTACGTGGCGACATTGATGCGCGTGATGCCGTACTTGCGATGAATCGGCGCGAGCGCGACGAGCATCTGCATCGTCGAGCAGTTCGGATTGGCGATGATGCCGTGCTTCGTGTAGCCCGCGATCGCGTGCGGATTCACTTCGCTGACGACGAGCGGGATGTCGTCCTGATAGCGGAACTCGGAAGTGTTGTCGATCACCACCGCACCGGCCGCGGCCGCGCGCGGCGCATGCACTTTCGACACGCTGCCGCCGGCCGAGAAGAAGGCGATGTCGACACCGTTGAAGTCGTATTTGGCGAGGTCCTGCACGGTGATCTGTTTGCCGTTGAACTCGACCTTGCCGCCCGCGCTGCGCTCGCTGGCGAGCGGCACGAGCTCGGAAATCGGGAATTTGCGCTCGGCGAGGATGCTCAACAGCGTCTCGCCGACGGCGCCGGTGGCGCCGACCATCGCTACCTTGTACTTCTCTTTCTTGCTCATCTTGTTTTCAGCTCACAACTTCGGGGGCGGACGCTTTCAGCCCTCTCCCTCGACGGGAGAGGGGTTGGGGAGAGGGTGACTCGAAGCCAGCGGCATTTTCGATGCCGCCCCTCTCCCGATGCGCTGTGCGCATCGACCTCTCCCGCAAGGGGAGAGGTGAAAGCGTTGTGCTCCGCAGCATAACACGCAACCACGAGGGCGCCAAACAGCCGTCTGGACGGCTAAATGGCATTGGGCGGCCGCCCCGCGTTCGGGCCACAGCCCAGCGCGGCGATCAGGTTGTCGACCGCCAGGCTCGCCATCGCGCGCCGCGTCGCCAGGCTCGCGCTGCCGATATGCGGCGTCAGCACGACGTTGTCGAGCGCGAGCATTTCGGCCGGCACCTCGGGTTCGTGCTCGAACACGTCGAGCCCGGCGCCGGCGATGCGCTTGTCGCGCAGCGCCGCGACCAGCGCCGCGTCGTCGACCACGCCGCCGCGCGCGATATTGACCAGGTAGGCGTCGCGCTTCATCGCCGCCAGTTCGGCTGCGCCGATCATATGCCGCGTTTCGGCGCTCAGCGGCACCGTCAGCACGATGAAATCCGCCTCGCGCAGCAAGGTGTCGCGATCGACGTAGCGCGCCTTGCAGTCGGCTTCGATCTCGGGCGCGACGCGCGAGCGGTTGTGGTAGATCACCGGCATGCGGAAGCCCGCGGCGCGGCGCGCGATCGCCTGGCCGATGCGGCCCATGCCGAAGATGCCCAGCGTCTTGCCGTACACGTCGCCGCCGAGCATGATGTGGAACGACATGCCCTTCCAGTTTCCCGCGCGCAGCCAGCGCTCGGCCTCGGTCACGCGCCGCGCCGTGGCCATCAGCAGCGTCCAGGCGAAATCCGCCGTGGTCTCGTCGAGCACGCCGGGCGTGTTGGTCGCGACGATGCCGGCCTTCTTCAGCGCAGCGATGTCGAGATTGTTGTAGCCGACGCCGCGATTGGCGATCGCGCGCAGCAACGGCGTCTGCGCGATCACGCCCGCATCGACCGGATCGGCGACGCCGAGGATCGCGCCGGTCTTGTCGCGCAGCTTCTGCGCCATCTGCTCGCGCGTCCAGTCGCGGTCGCGTTCCTCGACTTCGATATCGAAATACTCGCGCAGCCGATCGAGGATGTCGTCGAACAGCGGGCGCGAAACCCAGACGCGAGGACGCGACGCTTGCGTGTTCATCGGGCTACTTCTTCTCTTCGACCGAACCCGGAATCCGCGGCGATACCGGCCCGACATCGCCGCACTGCGCGCGGTGGCGCAGCGCATGGTCCATCAGCACGAGCGCGACCATCGCCTCGCCGATCGGCGTCGCGCGGATGCCTACGCAGGGATCGTGGCGGCCCTTGGTGCGCATCTCGATCGCCTCGCCCGCGAGGTTCACGCTGCGTCCCGGAATCAGGATGCTCGAGGTCGGCTTGAGCGCCATCGAGGCGACGACCTGCTGGCCCGAGGAAATGCCGCCGAGAATGCCGCCGGCATGATTGGACAGGAAACCCTGCGGCGTGATCTCGTCGCGATGCTCGCTGCCGCGCTGCGCGACCGCGGCGAACCCGTCGCCGATCTCGACGCCCTTGACCGCGTTGATCGACATCAGCGCCGCGGCGAGGTCGCCATCAAGCTTGCCGTAGATCGGCTCGCCCCAGCCCGGCGGCACGCCGTCGGCGACGACGGTGACGCGCGCGCCGACCGAGTCGCCGGACTTGCGCAGCGCGTCCATGTACTTTTCGAGGTCCGCCACCATCGAAGCATCGGGCCAGAAAAACACGTTGTCTTCGACCGCGCTCCAGTCGAACGATTTCGGTGTCACCTCGCCGATCTGCGACAGATAGCCGCGCACGATGACGCCGAAACGCAGCTTGAGCCACTTTTTCGCGATCACGCCCGCGGCGACACGCATCGTCGTCTCGCGCGCGGATGAGCGCCCGCCGCCGCGCGGATCGCGGATGCCGTACTTGTGCCAGTAGGTGTAGTCGGCATGTGCCGGGCGGAACGTCTGCGCGACTTCGGCATAGTCCTTCGAGCGCGCATCGGTGTTGCGGATCAACAGCGCGATCGGCGTGCCCGTGGTCTTGCCCTCGTACACGCCCGAGAGAATCTCGATGTCGTCGGCCTCGCGCCGCTGCGAGGTGTGGCGCGACTTGCCGGTCGCGCGGCGATCGAGGTCGTGGCGGAATTCGTCGGCCGACAGTTCCAAGCCCGGCGGGCAGCCATCAACGACACAGCCGATCGCGGGACCGTGGCTTTCGCCGAACGTCGTGACGGTTAGAAGTTTTCCGAAGGAGTTACTAGACACGTCTTTTAGTCGTTGCGAACTATACGAATTGAATGTTTGGCGAAAGAAAATAATCTTATCGTTTGCCAAGTACCGATTGTTTTCCATTCGTCGTTGCTTGGAGCCTGCAAATGCGCTTTGACGCACTTCGCTTTGCGATAGTATTCGACGATTCGGTACTCACCGGAAAGGAACCCTGAAACCGCCTCGATATATGCAGACACTCGCTCTGGTGACGTACAGGGAAACCACTCGAGGTTGAAGTGATCAACAGCAAAGCAAAGCTCATCGCTATTCAGCCCAAGCCAAACTTCCTGTTTGAGACCCGCTTGAATCGGAAGAACGATGCTGATTTCGACGTTCGGATTTTGTTCCTCAATCATTTGCAGATTTGGAAAACGAACCGCAACTTCTGCAAAGACTTTACGCGCGATTGACTCAGTTGGTTCCACGATCGCGACACCTATCGTCCTTTCAACGCCGCCTTGATCGCCTTCGCATGCGCGACGATATCCTCGCGCGCGATCGCGAACACGCCCATCTGGCCGACTTCGAACTCGATCCAGTTGAGCGGCAGCTTCGGCAGCAGTTCGACCAGCGCGCGTTCGCTCTCGCCGACCTCGACGATCAGCATGCCGCCCTTCGACAGATGCGCCGGCGCCTCGTCGAGGATGCGCAGCGCGAAATCGAGCCCGTCCGCACCGGCCACCAAACCCAGCTTCGGCTCATGGTCGTATTCGGGCGGCAGCGCGGCGAATTCCTGATCCGTGACGTAGGGCGGGTTGCTGACGATCAGGTCGTAGACCTCGCCCTTGAGCTTGGCGAACAGGTCGGACTTGATCGCGCGCACGCGGCCCCCGACGTTCTGGAACTCGATGTTCTCCCGGGCCAGCGACAGCGCCTTGTCGCTGACATCGACCAGATCGACGCGCCATTCGGGATTGTGCGCGGCCATCGCGATGCCGATGCAGCCCGAGCCCGTGCACAGGTCGAGCGCGCGATGCACTTCGATATTGTCGATCCATGGCGAGAAGCCGCTCTGGATCGATTCGGCGATCGGCGAGCGCGGCACGAGCGCGCGCTCGTCGGACTTGAACTTGAGCCCGGCGAACCAGGCCTCGCCGGTCAGATAGGCGACCGGCTTGTGTTCCTTGACCCGGCGCTCGATCAGCTTGAGCACGGCCTTCTTCTCGGCCGCGGTCAACTTGGCCGAACCGTAGGCCGGCGACAGGTCGTGCGGCAGGTGCAGCGTGTGCAGCACCAGATGCGTCGCCTCGTCGAGCGCGTTGTCGTAGCTGTGGCCGAAGGTCAGCCCGGCGCCGGCAAAGCGGCTCGCGCCGTAGCGGATGAAGTCGATGATGGTGGCGAGTTCACTGGTCATAGCCAAAGTATACAGAATCCTGTCGCCCGACTTTCGTCGGGCGACGCGACCGGGCGCTTGACCGTTGCCCGGAATCGCAACAACATGAGCCCAACTTCCGGGGGAGCGGGGGTCTTCATGCTGAAGCGGGCAAGCTTGCTGTTCGCGATCGCCGGTCTCGCCTGCGCACAGGCGCAGCCGGTCGCGAACGACAAACCAATCCATGTGCACGCCGACCCAGCGGCGAGCGCGGCGACCGCCGTCGACGAATCGAAGGCGCCGCTGCTCGAAGGCATGGGCAGCTTCCACTGGAAGATAACGACGTCGAGCGCGTTGGCCCAGCGCATGTTCGACCAGGGCATGGTGCTCGCCTACGCGTTCAACCACGCGGAGGCCGCGCGCGCCTTCCGCTACGGCGCCAGACTCGACCCCGACTGCGCGATGTGCTGGTGGGGCGCCGCGCTCGTGGCCGGCCCGAACATCAACGCGAAAATGGAAGACAGCGACGCGCCCAAGGCCTGGGAAGCGCTGGGCAAGGCGCAGGCCGCGGCGGCGAAGGCCTCGAAAACCGAGCGGCAGTACATCGAGTCGATCGCATCGCGCTACGCGAAGGACAACCCGGCGGACCGCGGCGCGCTCGACGCGGCCTACGCGAAGGCAATCTGCCATCTCGCCGGCACGCTGCGCGAGGATGCGAACGCGCAAACCCTGTGCGCGGAAGCCGAAATGGACCTGCACCCGTGGGATTACTGGGATCCGGCCAGCGGCAAGCCGCGCGACTGGACGCCGGCCATCCTCGCGCGACTCGAAGCCGTGCTCGCCAAGGACAGCCGTCATCCCGGCGCGAACCACCTCTACGTCCATGCGATCGAAGCGTCGAAGCATCCGCAACGCGCACTCGCCGCCGCGGACCGGCTCGTCGATCTGGCCCCCGGCGCCGGCCACCTCGTACACATGCCCTCGCACATCTACATCCGCGTCGGCCGCTATCACGACGCGAGCGAGGCCAACGAGCGCGCGATCAAGGTCGACGACAGCTACGTGGCGCAGTGCCGCGAGCAAGGCATCTATCCGCTCGCGTACAAGCCGCACAACTGGCATTTCCTCTGGGCCGCGACGACGTTCGAGGGGCGCAGCCGGCGCGCGCTCGAGGCGGCGCAGCGCCTGAGCGACGGCGTCGCCGACGAGAAGATGACCTGCCATGGCTTCGGCACGCTGCAGCACTACAAGGTCACGCCGCTGTACGCCCATGTCCGCTTCGGCATGTGGGACAGGATCCTCGCCACGCCCGCGCCGACCGACCTGCCATATCGCAAGGCGGTCTGGCGCTATGCGCAAGGCATGGCGCACATCTTCACCAACGATCTCGCCGCCGCGCAGGCCGATCTCGACGAGCTGCGCAAGCTCGCCGCCGATGCGGCGCTCGACGAGGTGACGATCTGGGACATCAACACGACCAGGGCGCTGGTGGCGATCGCCGTCGAGGTCGTCGCCGGCGAACTCGACGCGAAACGCAAGCAGTGGCCGGCGGCGATCGCGCACCTCGAGAAGGCGGTCAGGCTCAACCTCGAACTCAATTACAACGAGCCGGCGGACTGGTACTACCCGGTCCGCCACTCGCTCGGCGCGGTCTACCTCGACGCGAAGCGCGCGAAAGACGCCGAACGCGTCTACCGCGAGGACCTGGCCGATGTCCCGAACAACGGCTACTCGCTGTTCGGGCTCGCCCAGGCGCTGCGCGCGCAGGGCAAGTCCAGGGAGGCGGCCGAAGTCGACGTGAAGTTCAAGGAGGCGTGGCGAAACGCCGACCACACGCTGGCGAGCTCGCGCTTCTGACGCGCTCGGCACGCGCCGCGGGCGCGCTTCGGCAAACCGGCGCTGCCGGCCCGATATAATGCCGGCATGAACTCGCCCGCCCCTGCTTCACGCCCGAATCCCACCCTGCTCATCGTGCTCGCCGCCATCGTCGCGGCGTTCGGCCTGTGGCTCGGCACGCGCTACGCGAACGCGCCCGCGCAGCCGAAACTCGCCAGCGCCCTGTTCTATCCCGAGCCGCGCGCGATCCCGGAGTTCGCGCTGCGGCAGGCGAACGGCAAGCCGCTGACCCTCGCCGACTGGCGCGGCCGCTGGAGCTTCGTCTACTTCGGCTACACGACCTGTCCCGACGTCTGCCCGACCACGCTGGCCGAACTCAAGTCGGCCTGGGCGGATCTGGGCAAGCGCGGCGTGCAGGACAAGTTGCGCGTCGATTTCGTCTCGGTCGATCCGGAGCGCGACACGCCCGACGCACTGGCCAGGTATGTGGGCTTCTTCAGCCCAGACTTCGTCGCCGCGACCGGCACCGACGCCGAACTGACCAAGCTGACCCGCTCGCTCGGCATCGTCTACTCGCGCACCAAGAAGGACGACGGCAGCGTCGAGGTCGACCATTCCGGCTCCATCGTCATCGTCGATCCGCAGGGCCGGCTCGTCGGCCTGTTCCGGCCGCCGTTCAAGGCCAAGGACCTCGCCGACGACATGGCCACGCTGGCCGGCTGGCGCTGACGCATGCGCCCCGCCGTCGCGCTGCAATACCTGCTGCCGCACCGCGCGCTGTCGCGCATCGTCTATTGGGCGACGCGCTGGACGTGGACGCCATGGAAGAATTTCCTCATCGACACCGTGGTCAAGAACTACGCCGTGGACATGGACGAGGCCGCGCAGCCCGACCCGCGCGCGTACGCGAGCTTCAATGCGTTCTTCACGCGCGCGCTCAAGCCGGGCGCGCGCACCGCACCGGCCGATCCGCGCGCCATCGCCTGTCCGGCCGACGGCAGGATCAGCCAGGCCGGCGCGATCGTCGCGAACGAGGCCGGCTCCGGCCGCATCTTCCAGGCCAAGGGCTTCGATTTCAGCGTCGCCGAACTGCTCGGCGACGAGCTCGAGGCGCAAAAGTATACGAACGGACAATTCGCCACCGTGTATCTGTCGCCGCGCGACTACCACCGCATGCACATGCCGCTGGCCGGCACGCTGCGCGAGACCGTGCACGTCCCTGGGCGGCTGTTCAGCGTCGCGCCGTTCACGGTCGAGGCCGTGCCGCGCCTGTTCGCGCGCAACGAACGCCTGGTCTGCCATTTCGACGGCGAGCATGGGCCGTTCGCGGTCGTCATGGTCGGCGCGATGCTCGTGTCGAGCGTGGAGACGGTATGGAGCGGCCTCGAGATCCCGCCCTACGCGAGCACGATCACGCGCAAGGACTGGCGCGAAAAACGCATCCGCCTCGAACGCTTCGCCGAAATGGGGCGGTTCAACATGGGCTCGACCGTGATCCTGCTGCTGCCTGGCGCGCTTTCGCTCGCCGCCGAATGCGTCGCCGGCGCGAGCGTCCGCGTCGGCGACGCCCTCGGCGGCTGAGAACGCCTGCGTCTCGCGTCGTGCGCAAGCCGCTCACGAAGCTGGCACGAGATGCCCGATCAGGACAACGATCAGGGTGGCAGACGACGACGTGTCGGGATCGAAAAGACGAGCTGAAGGTGTCTGTCCGGGTTCGAAATAGTAAGTCACCGGGGCGCTGATCAGGCCCGAATTCGGATACGGCTGCGCGATGAACAGCGTCTCGTCCAGCAGAATGCTGTCGACAGCTTTCGCGATTTGCGCCGAGACATAGGTGACGACCAGACGATACCCCGCGGGAACCGGCGAGAAATGGAAATAGCATTGCGGCGCGCAACTCGTCGAGTCCGCGACGCTGGCGACCGACTTGTACGGCGTCACGCTCGCCTGCACGCGCACGGGACCGGTCACGCTGACCGACGGACTGTTGGCTATCGTGACGCTCGGCGTGTTTGCGACCGTCACCGTTCCCGACACCTGCGTCGCGCCTTGCACGGCGACGGGCACCGGGGCGGTCGCATCGTTGGTCACGAGCACCGGCTGGACCGGCTTGTCCGCAAGCGCGCTGCCCGCCCCCAACAGCAATGCAGGAAACGCCAAGGAAACAAATGCGGATTTGGCGCGCCTCGCGCGCGCTGGCATCTGGCTGGTCATGTCCGAACTCCTCGTCAATAAATGGGAGCGTCATCGCGGACGGTTTCGCGATGGCGCTCCCATCACTTAGGAATTCGGCGGTGAAAATGACATGGATGGCCGGGCAAGCCGCTTCGGGAGCACGACGGCCACTAGAGCGGAGCATTGCTGCCGCGAACACGAGATCTCGACGCCAGCCGACAGCGTCATTGTCGCCGCGCTATTGGGTGCAGACGCCGACCTGCAGTACGCGGCCCGGGTGCACCTTGCCAACGTCCCAGGCCTTGATGCCGTTGGCCTTGGCCAGTTCCTGCGCGTTGTTGCAACCGAACTTGCGCGCAATCGAGCTGAGCGTTTCGCCACGGCGCACGACATAGGTCGGGGCAGCCTTGCGCGCCTTGGCGACCGGCGGCGGTGGCGGCGGCGCGCGCCGGGTCGCGCTGATCACCGCAGTCGGCGCGGGCGTGCTGAGCACCGCCTGGTGCAAATCGCTCGCGACCGCGCCCCATGCGCCGCGAATGCAGTTTTTTTCGTACAGGCCAACGAGTTGCTGCGGCACGCGCAGCGGCGTCGAGGCCGGCTGCGGGTCGCGCGGATCGATCGCCGCATTCAAGTTGCGCAGCGCGCGGAACCAGCCGTCGTGCGCGCTGCCCGCATCGCCGAGGCAGACGGCGAGTTCGGCGAGCGACGCCTTCTTCTGCAACACCAGCGTACCGAGGCGGCCGTCGATCTTCGGAAATTGCAGGTTGTACTTTTCCGGATGCAGGTACAGCCATGCCGCGGCGAGCACGACCGGTACGTAATCGCGCGTCTCCGGCGGCAACTGCGAGAAGATTTCCGGGTCCCAGAAGCCCGCGTCGGGTGCGCTCCTGGCCAGGCGCTGCATGCGGCCTTCGCCGCCGTTGTACGCGGCGATCACCATTTCGAGATTGTTGTTGAGCTGCGCGAGCTGTTCGTTGAGATACGCGGCATTCGCGCGTGCGGCGAGCTGCGGGTCGTAGCGCTGGTCGAAGCCGTCCTCGTAGTTGAGGCCGAAGCGCTGCCCGGTCGCCGGCATGAATTGCAGCAGGCCGGCCGCACCGGAACGTGAATACGCGTGCACGCGCCCGCCCGATTCCTTGGCCATGATGCCGAACAGGATCGCCTCGGGCAGCTTGGCCTTCTCGTACTCCGGCCACATCAGGCTGCGCAGATACTGGTAGTTCTCGTAGGTGTCCATCAGGTTCGGGCGCAACGAGGTCAGCCACTCCTCGAGCGCAACCTTGACCGGGCCGTTGAGCGTCATCACCTCCGACAATTCGCGCCCCTTGAGCAGGGTCACCGTGCGGCCGATCTCGGGCACGGCCGCCGCGACCGCAGAGGCTTCGCCCGCCGTGGTCGTCGCCTCGGGCGTCGTCGCTTCCTCGCCACCGGGCGTTGCCGCCACCTGTCCCGACATGCGCGCGAACGCGGCATCGAACTTTGTCGTATCGCAGCCGTGCGTCTTCGCGCAGAGCGCGGCCGCGTCCTGCGCGTCGTTCCACGCCCACTCGTACGACGCCGTCGCCGCGGTCTCGTCGTTCTTGAACGTAGCCGGATCGCGTGCGGCGAAGTAGCGTTTCTCGTCGTCGGCAAGGCGCGTATACAGGGCCGCGACCGCGGGGCTGAGCTTCTCCTGACCATTCGCCGCCGATTTCTTCTGCGCCGGGCCACCCGCGCAGCCGGCCAGCGCGATCGTCACAACAGCCGCAACACACCAGGGCGCCTCGAAAAACCTACTGCGCTCGATAATTTGCGCGCCGGCGGTGCTCGGAATCCTCACATACTCATCTGTATGCTCCGGTTCCTGCGCTCCGGCGACGCGCAAATTCTCTTCGCTCGCTACGGTTTTTCGAGGCGCCCACATACGAATTCTGAACATTCCGCTCATCCGACGAATCAACGCGCACACGTTACACAGCGCGCGCCGGCCCGACAACCCTTGACCGAAAGCAAGCGGAATTCGTTCAGCCGTTATTCGCCGAGGCCGGCGCGAGCGCGCGATGGATTTCATCGGCGATGCCCGCCAGGGCGTCTTCGCCATAGCTTTTTCGCATGGCGAGAATGCGCCCATCGCGGCCGATGATCACCAGGTTCGGAATCGCCTTGACGCCATAGGCTTTCTGGCAGCGTTCGTCGCGATCGTTGACCAGCAGCACGTGCAACTCGCCGAGTTGCCTGGCCGCCTTCTTGAACAGTTCGCGGTCTTCGATATTGACGCCGATGACCTGGAGGCCGCCCTTGTCCTCCAGTTGCAGGCCGTCGAGCATCGCCAGCTCCTTGCGGCACGTCGCGCACCACGACGCCCAGAACGACACGACCACCACCTTGCCGGCGTGATCCGACGCCCGTACCGAATTGACGGCCTGGGTCACGCCGAGGACGACGTCGGGCGCAGCCTCGCCGACGTTCGCGTCTGCGTGACAGCAAGCGCTGGCAGCGAAGAGCAGCGCCGCCGCCAGTCGGACCATGGTTCGCAACATGACGATCTCCCCCCGGAGCGCACGAATCGGCCATTTGCGTTGCGCGGAAATCCTACCACCTTGAACCGGCGCCGCAACCCTGTTGCGTCCACAATCTGTCGTGAGATTATTCGTGGCTGGGTAGCGGACGAACTTGGAACTGGCATGGCAAACGACATTCTTCTCGGCAAAAGCCAACTCGCGGGCAGCAAATCGCCCGATGTTTTCCTGCACGCGAAATACGGCAACCGCCACGGCATGATCGCGGGCGCGACCGGCACGGGCAAATCCGTGTCGCTGATGGTCATGGCCGAGGGCTTCTCCAAACTCGGCGTGCCGGTGTTCCTCGCCGACGTAAAAGGCGACCTCGCCGGCCTGTCGCAGGCCGCGGTCGTCAACGACAAGCTGCAGCCGCGCCTCGACAAGCTCGGCATCACGAATTTCGCGCCAAGCGCGAACCCGGTGATCTTCTGGGACATCTACGGCAAGCTCGGCCATCCGGTGCGCGCGACCGTGTCCGAGATGGGCCCGACCCTGTTCGCGCGCCTGCTCGAACTCAACGACGTGCAGTCGGGCGTGCTCGAGATCGTGTTCAAGGCCGCCGACGACCACGGCTGGCTGCTGCTCGATCTGAAGGACCTGCGCGCGCTGCTCAACTTCGCCGCGGACAAGGCCAATGCGAAGGAACTGTCCGCGCAATACGGCCTGATCGGCCCGACCTCGATCGCGGCGATCCAGCGCGCGCTGCTGCAGCTCGAAAACGCCGGCGGCGATGTCTTCTTCGGCGAACCCGCGCTCGACCTCGCCGACTTCATGCGCCAGGACATGTCCGGGCGCGGCGTGGTCAACATCCTCGCCGCGGACCAGTTGATCCTGAAGCCGATGCTGTACTCGACCTTCCTGCTCTGGCTGTTGTCCGAGCTGTTCGAGAAGCTGCCCGAGGTCGGCGACCTCGACGTGCCCAAGCTCGTGTTCTTCTTCGACGAGGCGCATTTGTTGTTCGACGACTGCCCGCCGGCGCTGCAGAAGCGCGTCGAGCAGGTCGTGCGCCTGATCCGCTCCAAGGGCGTCGGCGTCTACTTTTGCTCGCAGAATCCCGACGACGCGCCCGACGTCATCCTGGGCCAGCTCGGCAATCGCGTGCAGCACGCGCTGCGCGCGTTCACACCGCGCGACCAGAAAGCGGTCAACGCCGCCGCGCAGACGTTCGCGCCGAATCCCGCGGTCGGCGACATCACCCAGGTCATCTCCCAGCTCGGCGTCGGCGAGGCGCTGGTCTCGACCCTGCAGGACGGCGGCGTGCCGCTGCCGGTCGAACGCGCGCTGATCGTGCCGCCTGGCTGCCGCATCGGCACGATCAGCGATGCAGAACGCGCGACGATCCGCTCGCGCTCGCCGGTCGGCGGCAAGTACGACACCGCGGTCGATCGCGAATCGGCATTCGAGATTCTCACCCAGCGCGCCGGCGCCACCGCCGCGCCGTCCACGAACGGCAATGTCGGCGGCGGAGCGTCGGCGCCCGCGCAAGGCGCCGGCTCCGGTTGGGGCAAGACGATCAGCGACGTCGTTTTCGGAACGACGCGGCGCCAGGGCATGATCGAGACGATGGCCAAGTCCGCGATCCGCAGCGGCGGCAGCCGCCTCGGCACCGCACTCGTGCGCGGCGTACTCGGCTCGCTGCTGCGGAAATAGCATCGTGTCCGAATCCGCCTCGCACTTGGATGCCCCACCGTTGCTCGAACGCCTGGTCGAGGCGCTCGTTTATCCGCGGCAATCGGGATCGCTGTCGACTTTGGCGGCGATCGCCGCGACCCATGTCGTCGCCGATTGGCTGCCGAGTCTGCCAGGCATGGTCATCGACTTCATCGCCTGGACGACGTTCCTGAAATACGCGCTCGAGGTATTGCGCTGGAGCGCCAACGGGCGCGACACGGCGCCGGAATTCGGCTTCCTCGTCAGCGAATCCGCAGGCTGGTTCGGCATCGGCGTATTGATCGTCTGCCAGATTCTCGTCGTCGTCGCGGGCAGCCGCTACGGCACCGGCGCGGCGTTGGCCGTCGGCGCGGCGATCGCCTTCGCCGTGCCGGCGATCATGATGTTGATCGCGATCGAGGACAGCAACTGGCTCGCGCTCAACCCGCTGTCGTGGCTGCGCATCGCCGCGCGACTGGGCGCGGTGTATTTCGTGCCGGTCGCGTTCTTCGCCCTCGTTGTCGCAGCGCAAACCCTGCTCGCGGCCGCACTCGGCGCCGTGCTTGCGAGATTCATCGCGGTCTTCGCGCTCCACTTCGCCGTCGGCTGGTTGCTGCTTGCGAACTTCCGCCTGATCGGCGTGCTCATCCACGATCACGGCGACGAATTCGACTACGCGGGCGATCCCGGTTTGCGCCGGGAAACTCCCACGGCAGACAACGCGGACAAGGTGATCGCCAGCGCACGCACCCGCGCCGCGTCCGGCGATGCGGCGGGCGCGGCGGCATTGCTGCTCGACGAACTGCGCACCAATCCGCAGTCGATCGGGCTGCATGTCGAATACCGGCGATGGCTGCGCGAAGGCTGCGCGAAGCCGGCGACGCCGCAACCTTGGCCGCGCACGGCCGCGGATTCATCCCGGTGCTGCTCGATCTCGGCCAGGATGCGCGCGCCGTCGACATCGCGCGCGAATCGCAACAGGGCGATCCCGGCTTCGCGCTCGACGAGCCGGCCGACATCACGCGTCTCGCCGCCGCAGCGGCGAATGCGGGGCAAACTCAAGTCGCGCTCCCCCTGCTCGGCGGCTTCCACAAACGCTTTCCCGGCCATCCCGACGTCGTGCGCAATTACCTGCTCGCGGCGAAACTGCTCGCCGAGCGCATGAACAAGGTGACGCCCGCACGCGCGCTGCTGCAACAGGTCAAGCGCGAATCGCCCGACCATCCCGCACTCGCCGAAGTGGATCGCTATCTCGAGTTCCTCGACCGCGTCGATGCGGCGAATCCGCGCGCGCCCCGAACGGAAAAATCGCCGGCATGAGCCGCTGGCGTCCCGCACCGGCCGCATCGACCGCGATCATCACGACCGAGGGCCAGGCGCGGCTCAAGGCCGAGCTCGACGAACTCTGGCGCGTGCGCCGGCCCGAGGTGGTCAAGGCGCTCGCCGCCGCCGCGGCCGAGGGCGACCGCTCGGAGAATGCCGAGTATACGTATCGCAAAAAGCAACTCGGCGAGATCGACCGGCGCGTGCGCTATCTGAGCAAGCGCCTGCCCGCGCTCAAGGTCGCCGACGCCGGGCCCGCCGGTCGCGACGCAATTTTCTTCGGCGCCTGGTTCGCGATCGAGGACGAGGACGGCCACACGCAGCGCCTGCGCATCGTCGGCCCCGACGAGACCGACGCGCCGAAAGGCTGGATCAGCATCGACTCGCCGCTCGCGCGTGCCGCGCTGAAGAAACGCGTCGACGACGAGTTCGAAGCGCCGCTGCCGTCGGGCAGCAAGCGCTTCGTCGTGACCGAAGTCAGTTACACGGGATAGCGCCGAGGGCAACGGGCCCGGCTGCCTCGCGCCGAATCAGCCCGGGCCAGCATGCGACGTCGCCTCGGTCGCGGCGACGTCTTCGCGCACGCGGTCGATCAAACGCCGCGCCGGCGGGTCGCTGGCCGCGGCATCGGCGCGCGCGCGCTGCAGCAGCGTCGCAACCTCGATGTGATTCGCCTGCGCCGCTTCCTTCAGCGTTTCCTCAACGATCGTGCTGCTCTCATCGTAGAGCGTGATCGACAGCGCGAGTGCAAGACGCCACTGAGCCTGTGCGTCTGCGGCGCGCGCCTGCGCGCCGAGCAGGCGCGCAAGTGCGCGACGACTGTCGAACGCGAGCGAGCTCGACGGCCGCCCTTGCGCTTCCAGAGCGACGAGTACTTCGCGCCAGAGAGTTTCCGCGGCGGCACCTTGCTCGGCTTCGGCCAGCCATCCCAGAATTTCCGGCAGCTCCGCGAGCTGCTGCTTGCGCGCGCGCTCGGCGAACTCGCGCAACTGGGTGGCGGCGGTGGCATCGCCCAGCAACCATGCCGCACGCGCCAAGCCGGCACGCAAGGCCAGACCACGCGGATCATCGGCATCGGCATACGTCTTCAGCGCCGCGGCCAGTACCGGCAGCGCCATTTGCGGGCGTTTCGCATCAAGCCAGGCGCGACCCAGTTCAGCGGCATTCGCGGCGCGGCGCAAGGCGTTGCCGAACCCGGGGTTGGCAAGCAGGGCATCCGCTTCGGTCAAGGTCGCGATCGCTGCGTCGACCTGCCGCGCCTCGTGCTGCACCCTGCCGAGCTTGGTCAGGCTGTCGGCAAGATCGCCGCTCGCACCGAACATGCGCCGCGTGCGAGCGACGAGGCGCTCGGCAAGAGTCACAGCAGCCTCGGGCATACCGCGTTTCGCCGCGACGACGAGTTGATCCGCGAGGACTTCCGCACGCAGCGGCGCATCCACCGGCATCATCGCCGTGTTGATCGCGTAGGCCTGCTCGAGCGCGGTCTGCGCCGCGGCGTAGTGCCCGACCAGCATTGCCGCCTCGAACGCGTGCCAGCGGGCCTGCGCCGTACGCGCGGAGACCTCGCCGTAAAACGCCGCGGTACGCCCGGGTATCGATTGCTCCAGGCGATCGTAGTCGAGCAGATTTCCGCTCGCGCGTGCCAGCAGTGCGCGCGCATCCTCGATCGCCAGGCGGCGCGCTTCATCGTCGGGCGCGCCGGCCGATGCGCTCGCGAGTACCCGCCGCGCCTCGGCATAGTCGCCGGTGGAGATCAGGCTGAAGAACCATTCCATGCGCGCATCGTGCAGCTCGGCCGGGGCCGCCGACGGCATCTTTTCCAGCTCCGCCACGGCCTTCTGCCCCGCCCTGGCGGAATCGCGCACGTCGCCGGCCACGCGGAACAGCCGCCCGAGCGTGCGGTACATCCGGACTTTGGCCAGAGGCTGGTCTTGCAACTCGACGTCGATGCGTTCGAGCGCGGATGTCGCAAGGTCCAGCACATTGGGTGGGCGGCCGCCATTGCGCCAGGGCTCGGCCTGGGTGAATGCGTGGATCATGAAGTCCTGCACCGCCTCGGCGGTGGCCGCTTCCGTCGCCGCGCGGTCTGCCTGCAGGCGGGCGATGTCGGCCTGCCACAGACTGAAGCCGGTAGCGGTCACGAGAGTGATCGCGCCTGCCGCGGCAACGGCCACGCCGGCCCAGTGACGCCGCAGAAACTTGCGCAGACGATACGCGGTACCCGCTCCGCGTGCCTTGACCGGGCGGCCATCGAGATAGTTGCAGATGTCGGCTTTCAGCGCTTCGGCCGACGCGTAACGGCGCTCGGGTTCCTTGGCCAACGCCGTTTGCAGCACATGATCGAGATCGCCGCGCAACAGTTTGCCACGCATCCTGCGCTGCCTGGCGGAGCCTGGCCCGGCGCGCTCCGCCGCCACGCTTGCGGTCATCGGCTCGGCGTGCACGATGGCCTGCTCGAGCGACTCGTTGCGGCGCAAACGGTACGGCTTGCAGCCCGTGAGCAACTCATACAGCACGACACCGAGCGCATAAATGTCGGTGGCCGTGGTGACATCGCCGCCAAGAAGCTGCTCCGGGGCCGCGTAATTCGGCGTGAAGAAAAGCAGGCCGGTGCCGGTCACGTTGCCGCTGCTGTTTCCTTCGAGCACCTTGGCGATGCCGAAATCGAGGAGTTTGGGTACGCCGTTGTCGTCGACCAGGATGTTCGAAGGCTTGATGTCGCGGTGCACGACGAGGTTGCGGTGCGCGTACTGCACGGCGTCGCAGACCCGGGTGAACAGTGCGAGCGTCGCGGCGACATCGAGCCGTTTCTCGGCAACGTAGTCGGTGATCGGCACGCCATCCACGTATTCCATCACGTAGAACGGAATATTCGCCTCACCGACTCCGCCGTCGAGCAGGTGCGCGATGTTCGGATGCTGCAGGCGCGCGAGAATTTGCCGCTCCTGACGGAATCGCCGGATCAGGCCCGGAGTCGGAAGCGAGACCAGCTTCAGTGCGACGAGTTGCTCGAATTCGCCGTCGCTGCGTTCGGCCAGGTGCACCTCGCCCATGCCGCCGCGGCCGAGCAAGAGCAGCAGGCGATACGAACCGAATCGGCGCACCCCAGGTTCATGGCCGTCGTCACCACCCGCGATCCACGCCTGCACGTCCGCAAACGGCGGAGCATGTGACGGAGGGCCGGTCGGCCGCGTCTGCGCCCCTTCCTGCAGCGCGTCGCGCAGACGCGCGAGCAGGTCGTCGCAGTCACCGCACTCCTGAGTGAGAAAGCTCTCTTGTTCGGATACCGGCAATGCCCGAGCGGCGTCGAGCAGCGTCGCGAACCTGCGCGGATTGATCAGGTCGCCGAAATGGTCGATGGACGAACTCATGCTGGCGTCCGCTTGCGGGGCGCCGTAATGATATCGCGCGTCCAACCACAGCGCATGGCTGGCGGATAGGAGCGTCCGGGGCGACGGGCGCGAAAACATGGCGCAGTCGCATAGAACGACTCATTGCCGTTGTCGCCATGCCAACCCGGAATCCCGGACAGCGGCAACGGGCGCAGTTCCAGGGGATCGTTGAGCAACTTGCCGGCGTCGATCATGTGCGCCAGACGTCGCGGCATGTCCGCGCATGGCGCGATCGCCACGGCCTTGCCGACCAGCAACTGTGCGGGCTGCAGCGCATGCTCGAGCAGCGCATGGCCGAACACGTCGACGCGGATGCGGCCGTCCCCCCACGCCGCGCGCTCGCGCCAGAACAGGCCGT
Source organism: Pseudomonadota bacterium (assembly GCA_018240505.1). GTDB lineage: Bacteria > Pseudomonadota > Gammaproteobacteria > Xanthomonadales > Rhodanobacteraceae > Rudaea. The sequence continues at coordinate 12,856 of JAFEFQ010000004.1, read as the reverse complement.
GCCAGTCGTGCGCGTCCCACTGCGCGAGCAGCGCCGGATCGTCGATCTGCACAATCACGCCGGCTTCGTCGAAATGGGTCAACGCGCACTGCGCGCGCGTGCGCTGCCGGGGCCCGACCGCGGCGATCCCGGCCAGTTGGCGCGCGTTGAGCGCCCGCTTGATCGCCGGATAGCGCAGCCAGACCAGCGCATTGAGCAGGTCGTGCCAGTTCCCCGGCCGCGTCGCGATCTCGCCGCGCTCGCCGATGCGCAGCTCGTAGTGCAGGCCGTCGCGCAGCAGGTCGGCGGTCTGCTCGACGAAATACGGCATTCGTGCTTTTGCTGCATTTTCCACTTTTTCACGCATCGCTTCGATCTGCGCGATCGTCGGCCATGCAGGCTCCCGCAGCAGATCGGCGAATTCACCCCACGAGTCGAGCGGAGGCCGGAGAAAAACGGCCGGATCGATGGATTCGCGGGAAGGGGCGACGAAGCGCATGACTCGTCATTCCTGGCGCAACGAAGCCGACATCAGCGCGCGAGGCTTCCGCTCAAGTCATGCTCGTCCGCGCCGTCGACCCGCACCTCGACGAACTGCCCAGGCTTGAGCTTCTGCCCGTCCACGACGTGCAGCAGGCCGTCGATCTCGGGCGCGTCGGCAGCGGTACGCGCAACGGCGCCGTCCTTGCCGACGTGGTCGACCAGCGCCTTCACGGTCGTGCCGATCTTGCGTTGCAGGCGCGCCGCGCTGATTTCGGCCTGTTTCGCCATGAAGCGCTCGAGACGCTCCTGCTTGACTTCCTCCGGCACCGCGCCGGGCAGGTCGTTGGCCATGGCGCCGTCGACCGGCGAATAAGCGAACGCGCCGACGCGGTCGAGCTGCGCGGCATCGAGGAAGTCGAGCAGCTCCTCGAACTCGGCCTCGGTCTCGCCGGGGAATCCGACGATGAACGTGCTGCGCAAGGTGATCTCGGGACACGCCTTGCGCCACGCGAGCACGCGCTCCAGCGTCTTCGCGCTCGCGGCGGGCCGCTTCATCAGCTTGAGGATGCGCGGGCTCGAGTGCTGGAACGGGATGTCGAGGTACGGCAGGATCCTGCCTTCGGTCATCAATCCGATCACCTCGTCGACGTGCGGGTACGGGTAGACGTAGTGCAGGCGCACCCACGCGCCGAGGTCGCCGAGCGCGGCGCACATCTCGGTCATGCGCGTACGCACTTTGCCGTTTTTCCACTCGCGCTCGGCGTACTTGAGATCGACGCCGTAGGCGCTGGTGTCCTGCGAGATCACGAGCAGCTCGCGCACGCCGCTCTTGACCAGCTTCTCGGCCTCGATGAGCACGTCGTCGACCGGGCGCGAAACGAGATCGCCGCGCATCGAAGGGATGATGCAGAACGTGCAGCGGTGGTTGCAGCCCTCAGAAATCTTGAGGTAGGCGTAATGCTTCGGCGTCAGCTTGATGCCGACATCGACGTCCTCGTCGGCGCCCCGCCGGCGAGACCTCTTGTCTTTTTTCAACGAAGGAATCAGATCCACATGCGGATCGTGCCTGGGCGGCAACTGCGCGTGCACCGCGTTCATCACGCTCGCGTAGTCCTGCGGTCCGCTGATCGCGAGCACGTCGGGGTGTGCCTCACGGATCACCTCGGCGCGCTTGCCGAGGCAGCCGGTGACGATGACCTTGCCGTTCTCCTCCAGCGCCTCGCCGATCGCATCCAGCGACTCCTGCACCGCCGCATCGATAAAACCGCAGGTATTGACCACGACCACGTCGGCCGCGTCGTAACTCGGCACGATTTCGTAGCCTTCCACGCGCAGCTGGGTAAGGATGCGCTCGGAATCGACCAGCGCCTTGGGGCAGCCGAGGCTGACGAAACCGACTTTTTGGGTATTCGAAGACATGAACCTTGTCACATTCTGAAACCGGGGAATTATACTTCAGCGGACATTTCGCCTCGGCAGGCTTGCGTTGCCCGGGGCGGACCAGGCCGGATCGGCTGCGGAAGTCCGCTCCGCAGGTTCGGTTGCGGATGCTTCTGCATAGGCCCAAGGCGATCGCGAATGGATTCACTCCGGAACTGGTTGGCCAACTCGGGATCCACTACAGGCAAAGTCGCCAGGCGCTGCGCCGCATTCGCGCTCGCCGCCTTGATCTTCCTCCCCGCGCCCGCTCTCGCCGACGATGCACCGGTACGCGCGCAGGCCGTGACCGCGGCGACCCGGCTGTGCGTGCAGGCCGACGCCGTCTTGCAGCTGTTGCCACGCATCGCCTGGCAGCTCGGCGGTCGGCGCGGACGCATCGATGCCGAGTTCGCGCTCGCCATGTTCCACGCCTCGCTCTCGGTCGACGACCTCGCCGATCGCTACTGGCAGGCGATGAACCGGGACGCGCGGGCCGCCGGCGACGACCAGGCCCATGGCATCGCCCTTATCGCACGCATCCAGACCGTGCTCGCCAAAGGCGACTATGCCGGCGGCCGCGCCCTGGCCGACGAGCTGATGCAGCTCGCGCAGGCGAGCGGAAACGAAGAGCTCCGGGCCGACGCCGAGGAGTACCAGGGCGTATTCGACCGCCGCCGCGGCAACCTCGACGCCGCGCTCGCTCACCAGTCCGCGGCGCTGGCCCTGCGCCGCAAGCTCGGCGATACCGCCGGCGAAGCCACCGCGCTGACGAATCTCGGCACGATCGCGCGCGACCAGGGCGACTTCGCGCGCTGCCTCGACTACTTCCTGCAAGCGCTGGAGATCCGCGAGCGCATCGACCTGCGCCTCGATGTCGCCTACCGCAACGTCGCCATGCTCTACCGGGAGCTCGACGACACGCAGACGACGCAGCGCTACTTCGCCAAGGCGGTCGAGGCGGCCTCGCGCTATGCGCAGCCCGGCTACTACGCGTCGGTGCAGGGCGCCTACGCCGGATTTCTCAACGACGCCGGGAACCATGCGGCGGCACTGGCTGCGGCGAGCGAGGCACTCGCGATCAGCGAAGCGCTCGACAACCGGCCTTCTATCGGTTTCGAGCACCTCGAGGCGGGCCGCGCGCTGCTCGGTCTGCGCCGACCGGACGCCGCCGCCCCGCATTTCGACGCGGCGCTCGCGATCGGGCGCGAGATCGGCCAGCGCGAGCTGGTCGCGCGCAGCGAGCTGGCGCTCGCCGAAATCGCCCTCGCGCACAACGACCTCGCACGCGCCCATGGCCTGCTCGGCGAGGTGTCGCCGCTGCTCAACGCCGCCGGACTGCGCCCCTATCTCGCCCAGGCCTACGCCTTGCGCGACCATTTGGCCGAAGCGGAGAACGACCCGGCGACGGCGCACGAATTCGCCCACCGCCATGCCGGCTTGCACGAGGAACTGCTCGGCACGCGTTCCTCGCGCCTGCTTACCGCGATCGAGGTCCGCCAGGTGCGCGAGCAGAGCCGGCAGCAACTCGAACTGGCCAGACGCACCAACGAACTGCAGGCCGAGCGCCTGCAGCTCGGCAGCAAGGAGCGCCGTTACGGCATCGTCGCGATCGCCGCGCTGGTCGCGATCCTCGCCGTCTTTGCCGCCCTTCTGGTCCGGCTGCGCAAGCTCAATCGCGCCTTGGCGGAGCACGGCGAGGAAGTCGACCGGCAGCGCACGGCGCTGGCCGACGCGAACCGGAGACTCGAATCGCAGGCGCGTTCGCTCTACCAGGCCACGATCATCGATCCGCTGACCGGCGTGCACAGCCGCTCCTACATGCTCGGCGAACTCGGCAGCCTGCTGGCCGACTGCCGCAGGACGCAACGCAACCTGACCCTGCTGTTGATCGATTTCGACAACTTCAAGCAGGTCAACGATCGCTACGGCCATCTTGCCGGCGACCGCGTGCTGGTCAAGGCAGTGCGCTTCATCCGCGACGCACTCGAAGCCGATTGTCTCCTCGGCCGCTTCGGCGGCGAGGAATTCATGGTCGCCTTCGTCGGTCGCGACGAGTCCGCGAGCCGGCGGCTCGCCGAACGCATCCGCCGGGCCGTGGCCGAAAACATGGCCGGCGTCGATCCGCCCGCGACGATCAGCATCGGCGCGGCGATGTTGCGCCAGATGCCGACGATCGATGCGATCGACCTGCTCATCGATGCCGCCGACCGTGCGCTGTACGCGGCGAAGCAGGCCGGGCGCAACCAGGTGCAGGGCTTCCCGGCGCGCTTGACTTCGCCCGCCGCCGATTTACGCTGATTGCCTGTTCAGCGGAGCCAGCGGCCATGGGCGAAACGATCCAGATCGGCACCACGCGCACGCAATGCATCGGCGCCTATGTCGCCAGGCCCGCGGGCACGCCGCGCGGCGGACTCGTCGTCGCCCAGGAAATCTTCGGCGTCAACGCGCATATCCGCGGCGTCGCCGACCGCTTCGCCGCACACGGCTACGTCGCGATCGCGCCGGCGTTCTTCGATCATGTCGAGCATCGCGTCGAGCTCGATTACGACCAGGCAGGCTTCGCGCGCGCGCGCGAGCTCGTCGCGGCGACGCCGTTCGAGCGGGTGATGGAGGATGTCGCCAGCGCGGCTTCGTCGATCGCGTCGAGCGGCAGGATCGGCGTCGTCGGCTATTGCTGGGGCGGCACGGTCGCCATGCTCGCGGCGATACGGCTGGGCCTGCCTGCGGTCAGCTATTACGGCGCGCGCAACGTCAATTTCCTGCACGAACCGCTGCGCGCGCCGGCGATCTTCCACTTCGGCGAGCGTGACAAGTCGATCCCGCCCGAGGCGGTCGCGCGCCATCGCGCCGAGCTGCATTTCGCCGAGGAGGTGCCGCCGGCGCAGCGCGAACTGGAAATTTATACCTACCCTGCCGATCATGCCTTCAACCGCGACGCGACCGCATCGAGCTACGACGCGGCCAGCGCCACGCTCGCGCTCGAACGCACGCTGGCTTTCTTCGCACGGCACCTGGACGCGGCATGATGGACGCCGCTCCGTTCGAACTGCATCCCCGGCTTGCCGCGGACTCGCATTTCCTCCGCGACCTCGAGCTCTCGCGCGTGTTGCTGATGGACGATGCGCGCTTTGCGTGGCTGATCCTCGTGCCGATGCGCAGCGGCATGCGCGACTGGATCGACCTGGCGCATGCGGAGCAGCATCGATTGCTCGACGAAGTCGAACGCTGCTCGCGCGCGCTGCGCGCATGCGTGCGACCCGACAAGCTCAACGTCGCCGCGCTCGGCAACATGGTGCCGCAGCTGCATGTGCATGTCGTCGCACGCCATGTCGGCGATGCGGCGTGGCCGAAGCCGGTCTGGGGCGTCGGCGAGGCCGCGCCCTACGCGGCCGATGCGCTCGCGGCGCGCAAGGCGGAACTGCTCGCGCTGCTCGAATCCGCGCCGCGCGGATGAACGATGTCCACATCGAGTGGCTCGGCGATCGCGCCCTGCTGCTGCGCCTCGGCGCCGGCATCGATGCAACGCTGAACGCCTGCGTCCACGCCCTCGCGCACACACTGCGCGAGGCGGCGTTGCCCGGCGTGGTCGATATCGTGCCTGCGTATGCGAGTGTTGCCGTGCACTACGACCCGCGCGCATGGAGCGAGCCAGCTGCGTCCACCGCGCCGGGCGAACGCCTTGCGCAGCGCTTGCTCGAGATCGCTGCCGCCCTGCCCGCTCCGGCGAGGACAGCGCTATCTGCGGAACAGGGAACGGTATTGGAGATTCCCGTTTGCTACGGCGGCGAACACGGCCCTGATCTTGCCGATGTCGCCGGGCTCGCCGGAGTCGGCGCCGACGAGGTGATCGCGCGCCACGTCGCCGGAGACTATCGCGTCGCGATGCTCGGCTTTGCGCCGGGCTTTCCGTACCTGCTCGGCCTCGATCCGGCGCTGCACGCGCCGCGCCGCGCGAACCCGCGCACGCGCGTGCCGGCGGGTTCGGTCGCGATCGGCGGCGCGCAGACCGGCATCTACCCACGCGAGCTGCCCGGCGGCTGGCAGATCCTCGGCCGCACGCCGCTGACCCTGTTCGATGCTGCGCGCGATCCGCCCGCGCTGCTCGCTCCGGGCCAGCGCGTGCGTTTCCGTGCGATCGATGCTGACAAGTTCGCGTGGCTGCAGAAATCCGCAGGGGCCAGACCTTCGCGTGCCTCGCGCGAAGGGTTCAGCGCGATCGAGCCCTGCTTTTTTGCAGCTGACGAATCGGAAGCCGGGCGCGATAAATCGCGCCCCTACGATGCCGGCCAGCCGCGATGAACCTTCGCGTGCTGGCGCCCGGTCTGCTCACCAGCGTGCAGGATGGCGGGCGTCGTGGCCATGCCGCGATCGGCGTCGGCCGCGCCGGGGCGATGGACGACGTATCGCTGCGCCTCGCCAACATGCTGGTCGGCAACGCGCAGGATGTCGCGGCGCTCGAAATCACCCTGCGCGGCCCGCGCCTGCGCTTCGAGGCCGATGCGCTGATCGCGATCGCCGGCGCGGAAATCGACGCGCGTTGCGGCGACGAGATCGTGCCGCTGTGGCGGCCCGTGCTGCTGCGCGCCGGCAGCGAATTGAGTCTGGGCGGCATGCGTCACGGCACGCGCGCCTATCTTGCCGTCGCCGGCGGCATCGCCCTGCCGGCCGTGCTCGGCAGCCGCAGCAGCGACATCAACGCCGCGCTCGGTCCGTTGCCGCGCGCGCTGGCCGCGGGCGACGAATTGCCTTGCGCCGCTGCGCCGCGCGTATTGTGCGGCGATTTGCGTGAAGCGCTTGGGGCACTCCCGTTCGAAGCGCGCACCGAAAATCGACGAGTCTTTGCGGCGAAGTGGTCGCTCGATCCCTCGTCGTGGTTCGACGCGGGCGCGACACGGCCGATCCGCGCGATTGCCGGCACGCATTTCGATCGCCTCGATGCCGACTCGCGACGCGCGCTGTTCGGCGCCGAGTTCCGCATCGGCGTCGATTCGAACCGCGTCGGCTGCCGCTTCGAACGCGTGCCGCTGAAACTTGCCGCGCCGATCGAAATGGTCTCGGCCGGCACCGCGCCCGGCACGCTGCAGTTGCCGCCGGGCGGCGTGCCGATCGCGCTGACCGCCGAGGCGCCGACCACCGGCGGCTATCCGCGCATCGCGCAGGTGATCGCGATCGATCTGCCGCACCTGGCGCAACGTCGCCCGGGCGACGCGGTGCGTTTCGCACCGACCGATCTCGCCGCTGCGCAAATGCGCTATCTTGAGCGCGAACGCGCGCTGGCGAAGCTCGCGAGCTGGATTCAGGCACGTCTGCATCGGCCCTGGTGACGAACGCGAATATGGTCATCGATCTCAACTGCGACATGGGCGAATCCTTCGGCGCCTGGACGATGGGCGACGATGCTGGCGTCATGCCGCATGTCAGCTCGGTCAACATCGCCTGCGGTTTCCACGCCGGCGATTTCATGACGATGCAGCGCACGGTGATCCTCGCCGCCGAGCATGGCGTGGCGATCGGCGCGCACGTCGCGCTGCCCGACCTGCAGGGCTTCGGGCGGCGCGAACTGGCGATCTCGCCGGCCGAGGCGCATGCGGCGACGCTGTACCAGATCGGCGCGCTCGCCGGCTTTGTCCGTGCGCAGGGCCAGCGCCTGCACCACGTCAAGCCGCATGGCGCGCTGTACAACATGGCGGCGAAGGATGCGAAGCTCGCCGAGGCGATCGCCAATGCGGTGCGCGACTTCGATCCGCGCCTGATCCTCGTCGGTCTCGCCGGCAGCGCGCTGCCGCACGCCGGCGCGCAGCTCGGCCTGATCGTCGCGCACGAAGCGTTCGCCGACCGCCGCTATCGCGCCGACGGCTCGCTCACGCCGCGCCGCGAGGAAGGCGCCGTGATCGACGACGTCGAGGCCGCGGTCGCGCAGGCGGTGCAGATCGCGACGCGCGGCAACGCGTCGACGCGCGACGGCCGGCGCGTCGACATCCGCGCGGACACGATCTGCGTGCACGGCGACCGCCCCGACGCGGCGGTGTTCGCGCGGCGCTTGAATGCCGCGCTGAAAAACGCCGGCGTCGGCATCGGGCGCATCGCGTCCTAGAATCCAACGGGTAGGGGCGCGATTCATCGCGCCCGGCTCTTGTCCTCGGCGGATGAACAGACCGGGCTCGATGAATCGAGCCCCTGCGAATACAACGACGGGAGGAATGCATGAACTACTGGCCGCTGATCGGCGTCGCCGTCGTGATCGCTGGCTTCGCGCTCAAGCGCAACCCGGTCCTCGTCGTGATCGCCGCGGGCGTGGCCAGCGGCCTCGCCGCGGGCATGGGCGTCGGCGACCTGCTCGCGCTGATCGGCGACTCGTTCGTGAGCAATCGCGCGCTGCTGCTGTTCGTGCTGACCCTGCCCGCGATCGGCCTGCTCGAGCGCTACGGCCTGCGCGAGCGCGCGCAGGCGTGGATCGCCTCGTTCCGCAAGCTTTCGCTCGCGCGCTTGCTGATCGCCTATCTCGGCGCGCGCCAGCTGCTGTCGATGCTCGGCATGATCGACCTCGCCGGCCACGCGCAGACCGTGCGCCCGCTGGTCGCGCCGATGAGCGAGGCGGCGGCGCAGAACGACGGCATCGTGCTCGACGACGCCGCACGCGAGCGCGTGCGCGCGCTGGCCGCGGCCACCGACAACGTCGGCCGCTTCTTCGGTGAGGACGTATTCCTCGCCTTCGGCGCGGTGCTGCTGATCCAGGGCTTCTATGCGCGCAACGGCATCCAGCTCGATCCTCTGTCGATCGCGCTGTGGGCGCTGCCGACCGCGATCGCGGCGTTCGTGATCCATGCCGTGCGCATCTGGTGGGTGCAGCGCTCACTCGAGCGCGCGCACATGAAAGCTTCGGGCAGCGAGGTGACCGATGCTGCACCTTGAATACGTCTACTGGTTGATGGGCGCGTGGCTCGCGCTGTGCGCGCTCTACAACCTGCGCGAGCGGCGCTGGGCCATGGCCGCGTTCTGGGCCGTGGTCGGCTGCGCGTTCCTGTTCGGCGACGCGATCAAGGCGGCGGGCGCCGCGCACACGCGCTGGCCGGCGCAGCTGATGGGCCTCGGCGTGATCGCGCTCGGCTTGCTCGCGGTGTCGGGCACGATGCAGATGCCGAGTTCGACGGAGGGCGAGCGGCGCGATTCCGCCGCACGCCTCGGCAACAGGCTGTTCCTGCCCGCGCTGACGATCCCGTTCGCAACGGTCGCGCTCGTGCTCGCGTTGCCGCATCTGTCCTGGCGCGGCGTGGCGCTGGTCGAAGCGTCGCAGGCGACGCTGGTTTCGCTGGCGTTGGCCTGCGTGATCGCGGCGCTGGTCGCCGTGTACACGACGCGCGCGCCGGCGACGCAGGCGCTCGCCGAGGGACGCCGCCTGCTCGACACGCTCGGCTGCGTCGCCCTGCTGCCGATGGTGCTCGCCACGCTCGGCGGCGTGTTCGCCGCAACCGGCGTCGGCGACGCGGTCGCCGCGATCGTCGGCGCGGTCATCCCGGTCGACAACCGCCTCGCCTGCCTCGTCGCGTTCGCGCTCGGCATGGTGCTGTTCACGATGATCATGGGCAACGCGTTCGCCGCGTTCCCCGTCATGATGGCCGGCATCGGCCTGCCGCTGCTCGTGCACCGGCATGGCGCCGCGCCGGCCGTGCTCGGCTCGCTCGGCATGCTGACCGGCTACTGCGGCACGCTGCTGACGCCGATGGCGGCGAACTTCAACATCGTGCCCACGGTGCTGCTCGAACTGCGCGACCAGTACGCCGTGATTCGCGCGCAGTGGCCGACCGCGCTCGTGCTGCTGGTCGTCAACGTCATCCTGATGGCCATGCTCGTATTCCGATGAACAACACCCGCAAGAAATTGCCGGTCGCGCTCGTGACCGGATTCGACCCGTTCGACGGCGAGGCGCTCAACCCCTCGTTCGAGATCGCGCGCGCGCTCGACGGCGAGATCGTTGCCGGCCATCGCGTCGTCGGCGCCGAGCTGCCGACCGAATTCGCGCGTTCGCTGCCCGCGCTCGATGCGCTGCTGCGCCGGCACCGGCCCGCGCTCGTGATCGCGCTCGGCCAGGCCGGCGGGCGCAGCGGCATTTCGCTCGAGCGCGTCGCGGTCAACCTGATCGATGCGCGCATCGCGGACAACGCCGGCGAACAGCCGGTCGACGTGCGCATCGTCAAGCGCGCGGCCAACGCCTACTTCGCCACCCTGCCGGTCAAGGCCATGCTGGCCGCGCTGCGTGCGGCGGACATTCCGGCCGAGCTGTCGCAGAGCGCCGGCAGCTTCGTCTGCAACCAGGTGTTCTACGGCCTGATGCACCGCCTGGGCCGGTCGCGTTCGCGCGCGCGAGGCGGCTTCGTCCACGTGCCGTACCTGCCCGAGCAGGCGAAGAAATTCCCCGGCGCGGCGAGCCTGCCGTTGGCCACGATGATCGCGGCGATCCGCCTGTGCGTGGAAACCGCGCTGACCACGCGCGCCGATCTGCGCTATCCCGGTGGCGCCACGCACTGAGAGCGACGCGGAATTTGCGGCGCAATGCGCTGCGCTCGTTGCGCCTGCGCTGCGCGCGGGACGCGGAAAAAAGAACGGCGCCGCAATGGGCGCCGTTCGAAACACCTGAGCGAAACCGTCAATGCTTGTTCGGATCGGCCTGCGGCTCGGGCGCCGGAGCCGCCGCGGCGGGTGCTGCCTCGGCCGCCGGCGCTGCCGCCGGGGCGGGGGCGGGCGCGGGTTCCGGTTCGCTGTAGAGCTGTTCCTTGCCGTCCATGTCGAGATAGACCGGCAGCGCCATGCGCTTGCCGGTGACGTAGATCATGTGCTTCTGCTCGTCGTTGGCCTTCTCGGCCTTCTTCACGATGATGCCCTGGAGCGGCTTGTTCTTGTCCTTGCCATCCTGGTAGAAACTGCCGACGGCACCGTACATGCCGACCTTGTCGACGGTCAGCGCATCGCCGACCTGGTACTTGCCGTCCTTGGTGATCTTGATGATGAGCTTGCCGTCTTCGATATCGCGCGCGAAGCCGGTGGCGGCGAAGGCCAGGCCAAGTGCGACGGCCAGAATTGTGATCGTGCGACGCATGGTTTTCTCCCGTAGATAAACTATTGCAAAACCGGGCATCCTGCCGCGGTTTGCAAGCAAACGGTCGCGGCAAAGCCGCGCCTCGTTTGCCGAATCAAACCCAAAGCGTTTGATTCGGCAGTACATCCATGTACCGGAGCGATTTGCGGCGCAAATCGCTCGTGCTACTTCTTGCCGTCATCGGCGATCTGGATGACCTTGAGCCTGTCGTCGTTGTCGAGCACATAGGCTTCGGCCTTCAGGTCGCGCGCGATGCCGGCAAGGCCCGCAACCTGCTGGTTGGTGACCTTCTGTTTCTCGCCGCGCTTGAGCAGGATCGTGCGCACCGGCTGTCCGGTGTCGTTGCGATAGCGGATGTGGTCGCGCAGCGTCTGCGTGTCGAGCGTCGCGCCGTCGAGGTCGAACTGGCCGTCCTTGTCGGCGCGCACGACGAGGTCGTACTGCTGCGGGGAGACGGTCGGCTCGGAGGTGCCTTCCTTGATGTTGTCGCGCCCGCAGGCGGCGAGCACGGCCAAGGCCAACGCCAGCAGCACGAGCTTGAATGAGCGAGCGAAAGTGATGTTCTGCATGTGTCCTGCGTGCCTCGTGGATTTGCGGTCAGCGCCCAATCGTCAATTTGCACGACAGCGACGGTCTGACAGGAACCTGTTCAATCATGCCTGCGGCAAGGTGACTCCTGTCTGACCCTGATATTTGCCGCCGCGATCGGCATAGCTTACCTCACAAACCTCGTCCGATTCGAAGAACAGCATCTGCGCCACGCCCTCGTTGGCGTAGATGCGCGCCGGCAGCGGCGTCGTGTTGGAAAACTCCAGGGTGACGTGGCCTTCCCACTCCGGTTCGAGCGGGGTCACGTTGACGATGATGCCGCAGCGCGCGTAGGTGCTCTTGCCCAGGCACACGGTCAGCACGCTGCGCGGGATGCGGAAATACTCCACCGTGCGCGCCAGCGCGAACGAGTTCGGCGGGATGATGCACTCCGCGGCCTTGACGTCGACGAAGCTGCGCGCGTCGAAATGCTTGGGGTCGACGATGGTCGAGTTGATGTTGGTGAACACCTTGAACTCGTCGGCGCAGCGCACGTCGTAGCCGTAGCTCGAAGTGCCGTAGGAAATCAGCTTGCCGCCCGACGCGTTGACCCGCACCTGCCCTGCTTCGAACGGCTCGATCATGCCGTGCTTTTCCGCCATGCGGCGGATCCAACGATCGGATTTGATGCTCACCAACGCTCCGGCTTCGGCTCGACGAAAGGGACGTCATCATACGCGTTGCCGCGCCCGGACTGTAGGGCTTGGCCGGACTCGATGGGTTATCCTACCCTGCCGCTTGTCCACAACCCGCCCGGAGCCGCCACTTGGCCGCCGTCAGCCTGCGCAACATCAGCAAACGCTACGCCGACGGGCAGGTCGTGGTCAGGGATTTCAGCCTCGACGTGGGCGACGGGGAATTCGTCGCCCTCGTCGGCCCTTCCGGCTGCGGCAAATCGACCACGCTGCGCATGATCGCCGGGCTCGAGGCGATTTCTTCCGGCACGCTCGAGATCGGCGGCCGACCGGCCAACGATCTCGCGCCGAACGAACGCGACATCGCGATGGTGTTCCAGAACTACGCGCTGTACCCGCACATGACGGTGCGCGAGAACATGGCCTTCGCCCTGCGCATGGCCGGCAAGCCCGCGGCCGAGATCGCGCGCCGCGTCGACGAAGCGGCGTGTCTGCTGCAGCTCGAGCCGCTGCTCGCGCGCAAGCCCGCCGCGCTTTCCGGCGGCCAGCGCCAGCGCGTCGCGCTCGGCCGCGCGATCGTGCGCGAGCCGAAAGCGTTCCTGATGGACGAGCCGTTGTCGAACCTCGACGCACAGCTGCGCGCGGAGATGCGCGCCTC
>JAFEFQ010000049.1 GCA_018240505.1 Pseudomonadota bacterium | reverse complement strand
AGATCAACCTGCAGCCGGAGCACGGCAAGTCGTTCGACTACGGCTTCGTCTACGACCCGAACTGGCTGCCGGGCTTCTCGGTCAGCGCCGACTACTACCGCATCGTGCTCACCGACCTGATCGTGTCCGGCGCCGGCATCGCGCAGACGATTCTGGACTCCTGCTTCGCGTCGACGGCAGCCGCCCCATCGATCACCTGCCAGTTGATCACGCGCAACACCTCCGGTTCGGACGTGGGTCAGATCAAGTACATTTACGAGTCCTCGTTCAACGCCGGTACGCTGGTCACCTCCGGTGCCGACCTGAACCTGCACTATCGTCTGCCGGAAACGCCGTTCGGCAACTTCACGGCGAATTTCCAGACGACGTACATCCAGCGGTACGACATCACGACGTCTGGCGAAACGCAGGGCTTTGCCGGCCACTTCGACCGCACCTACGGCAACCTGGTGCGCTGGCGCGCGCTGGCCGGACTCGACTGGAACTTGGGCGCCTTCAACGCCAACTGGACCGCGCGCTACATCGGTCGCGGTCGTGTCGGCTACGCTTGCAGCCCCGGCGCTTCGGCGGCGGCGGGCGATGCGGCCGGTGCGGACGGTTGCTATCCGCATCCGGAGAACGCGATCCTGCCGTTCGGTTCGTACACCTACCACAACATCTCGTTCGGCTACAACATCGAGCCGATCAACACGATGGTGCAGGTCGGTATCGACAATGTGGGCGATCGCCAGCCGCCGATCCTGTATCAGCAGAACGTGGCCAACGCCAACACCGACGTGAACACCTACGACACGATCGGCCGCTTCTTCTGGGGCAAGGTCACGGTCAAGTTCTAAGCACGTCTCTGGCAACACTTTGCAAAGCCGCGCAGTGTGAACTGCGCGGTTTTTTTTTGGGTAATTCCTAAGAAATCCGGACCAGATTTAGACTGGCCCGACGATGAAACGATGTGCGAAATGTGGAAGTGGTAGGGCGTACGTTTTGGGCGACGGTCGGCGCAAATGCCGCGTCTGTGGACATCGCTATAGCGGACGTTCGGTATGGCAGTCGATCCGACTGAGCGGATACGCCAAGAGCCGTCTGCTCGACATGTTCGTGCTGGGCGTACCCGTGTGGAGGCAACGCTTCGCGCGCCCGGCAAGCGCGCCGACGATGGAGCGGTTCTACCGTCTGTGCCGTGCGTGCTGCGCTTGGGAGGAACGCTTGCAGGCGCCGTTCGTGGGTGCCTTGGAATGCGATGAAACCACGTTCGGAGGCGCCCGGCATGGCAAGCGCGGCTGGGGTGCGGCAGGAAAGGTGATCGTGTTCGGAATTGTCAAACGCAACGGCCACGTCAAGGCCATGCCGATCCCGGCGCACAACCGCGAGGAGATCATGCAGCGCATCCAGGCGCACACGCGCGAGGGTTCGCTGTATTACACCGATGAATGGCAAGCCTATGCCACATTGAAAATGCGTGGTGAGCACGTGATGATCCGCAAGGAGAAAGGCAAGCCGGTGGGACGCGATCACATCAACGGCATCGAAGGCTTCTGGAGCTATGCCAAGAACTGGCTGTATCAGTACCGCGGTGTGCCTGCGAATTTCTTCCATCTTTACTTGGCAGAAACCAGCTGGCGCTTCAACCATCGCGATGAAGACCGTAAACCCTTGCTACGCAAGCTTCTCCAGACTTTGACGATGGCTGATATCAACCCAATTTTGGTCCGGAAAGCTTAGGAATTACCTTTTTTTGAATGCCGCTTTGATAGCTTGCCGATTCCCGAACATAGCGTGGTCTTGGGAGTCCAGTGATCGTTTGATTGCCAATCCCTCAGATGAAGATTGCTATGAGCGCAAAACGTTCTCTCGTTTTTCGTGCCGCATCTGTAGTTTCCGGGACGTGCGGAAAGTCGTAGCTGCCGCTTCATCCGCCCAAGTAGGTGATCTTGTGAAACTGTGGCGGCAGCTGATGGAAGTCCTTTCGAAGACAAATGTCTGGCCATGTTTAAAAGAGAATCCTTGAGATGGGCATCAACAAGACATTCGCCGGTATTTTGACGCTGGGGGCGTGCTTTACGGCTGGTCTCTATGGCGTCCCTGCAGTTTATTCAGGCTATAAGCATCTTTTCCCCGACCCCGAATTTCAAAGCGGCGATTTCAGCGCTATCCGTGCACAAGCCGGAAGTGAGGTCGTACTCTTTACGACATCGACCTGCCCCTATTGCAAAAAAGCGCGCGAAATGCTCGACGCTCGCCACATCAAATACGTTGACTACACAATAGACAAGTCAATAGGAGCAGAGAAATTATTTGAGCAACAAGGTGGAGGAGCAGTCCCACTAATCTATATCGGCAACAGAAAAATTCGCGGGCTACGCGAATCTGCAGTATTAGATGCCTTGTCAACCATAAACCACCTCCCACCGCCCAATTGATTGCGAGCTCAGCGACCAAGCTCGCATAGAGTGACCTAAAAGTGGTCGCGTGCCGAATGGAGTAAGAAAATGAAAAAGTTCACGCTTTTTTGTGCGTTTATTTTCGGAGCCGGCGTTGGGATGTCATCAATCGCTTTAGCGGATAACCCACGTTGCGAGGCCGCATGTTGGTCCCAATATGACAGTTGCATTGCGCACGGCGGAACCCAAGCAGCGTGTACAAACATGTTACAAAACTGCGTAGGAGAATGTTATAACTGCCAAGGCCAAACTTGCTAAACCGGTCGTTTTGTTGAATTTCTGGAATTGATCGTTGCTAAACCCATGGTGTGAGCTTGGTTAGTTCACACTATGGTCAAATTGACTTCCGTGTCACAACGTATTTGAATTCGCCTTATGACATATTCCAAGGACGGAACTGCCTCTGCGCCGCGAACACGACCAGCCCCTGGGCGAGGAATTCCGAATACGGAAACGCCAGACGGTCGCTGAGCCCGGCAAGGATCTCGGCGGCCTCCGCGGGCGGCTCGAGATTGAAGGTGTGCCCGAGCGGGGTCACGCAGAGGATGGGATCGGTCAGGCTGTGATACATGCGGCACGGCACCGGGCGATGCTCGTAGGCTCCGCACTGGCTGCCCGCGAGCAGCGCGCAAGCGTTGCCCTTGGCGGCATACGCGCGCAGCGCACGGGTCAGCACGTCGCCGGCGTCGCCCCCGGCCGCGCCCGCATCCGCCGCGAGCGCCTGGAACTCGTTCGCCTGGCGCAGGAACGCGTCGTGGATGCGCGGATAGTCCAGCCGCGAACGCAGTTGCCGGTACAGGCTGATGATCTCGAACGAATACACCCCATGCACCGCCTGCCGGCAGCAGCGCGCGCAGCCCGCCTTGCACTGGATGCGCAGCCGGCTCGCGCCGATGTTGTGCGTGATGTAGTTGTCGTAGACGGCGTAGAACCCGTCGAGCAGGTCGAAGAACCGGTCCGGTAGCCAGCCGCTGGCGGCAAACCGGTCGACATCCTCGCAGGCGGCCATTTCCGTTGCGATGCGCGCCATCTCCGCGGCGAGGCGCAAGGATTCCGGGTCGCGCAGGGATGGGATGGAAAGGGTGTCTTGCATCGTGTTCCTTGGAGTCCGCGCAGCTCGCAGCGGGTCTGCGGCAGGCGCGATCATAGCCGCGACCGTGGAACTTGGCATCGCCGCGCATGAAAGCGTCCGCCTTCTGCGTCACAATACGCCGCCGTGGCTCGCGCCGCAGCCCGCATCGACTTTCCCTCCCCGCATGTCCACCGCCACGCCGTTACCGATCCATGCCATCAACGAAGCCCTGAGCCGCGGGCGGCCGCAGGACGCCGAGCGCCTGGCGCGCGATTTCCTGCGGCAGTCCCCGGCCGATCCCGATGGATTGATCCTGCTCGGCCTGTGCCTGCGCGAGCAGGAGCGCTGGGCCGAGGCGGTCGGGCCGTTCAGCCAGCTGACGCGGATGCAGCCGCAATCGGCGCTGCACTGGAACAACCTCGGCAGCGTGCTGCGCAGCGCCGGGCAGATGCGCGAAGCCGAGGACGCCTACCGGCGCGCGATCGAACTCGATCCGCAGTACTACACCGCGCTGATGAACCTGGGTTACCTCTACCTGCAACGCGGCATCTATCCGCAGGCACGCGACTGCTTTCTCGATGCGCATGCGCTCGAACCGGACTCGCCCGAGGCGCGCATCTACGCCGCGCAGATGTGCTTCGCCCTCGACGACCGCAACATCGCCGAACGCCTGATCGAGCCGTGGCGCACGTGGACGGATCTTTCCGACGACCTGTCGCTGGAGCTGGCGATCCTGATGACCCAGTTCGGCGATTCCGCCGAAGGCAAGCTGATCTTCGAGCGCCTGCTCGCCGACAACCCGCACAACCTGCGCGCGATCGCGCACCTGGCGATGATGTTCGAGCGCGTCAACCGCCTCGACGAGGCGCGGGCGATGCTCGCGCGTCTGCCGCCGCCGGAAGCGATCGCCGATCCGGCGCTGAGCCAGGAGACGATCACCGCGCGCACGATGCTCGCGTTGCGTGAGAAGGACCCGGTGCAGGCGCGCACCACGGTCGAAGCGATGATCGCCGGGCAGCAACGCCTGCGCACGCGCGGCGACTCGCGCGAGGCCGACCTGTGGCTGCAGGACAACCTGTATTTTTCCCTCGCCAAGGCCTGCGACAAGCAGGGTGACGTCGATGCCGCGATGCGCGCGCTCGAACAAGCGCACGCATTGCAGATCGACCTCGTGCGCACCTCGCTGCCGCAACTGCTCGAGCCGGCTGCGCAGCCGCTGCACACGGCAACGAAATGGATCAGCGCCGAGGCGTTCGCCGCATGGCCCGAACTGCCGGCACCACCGATGCTCGAATCGCCGATCTTCATCGTCGGCTTCCCGCGCTCGGGCACGACGATGCTCGAGCAGATGCTCGACGCGCATCCCGGCCTGCAGGCGATGGACGAACGCGCGTTCCTGCAGATGCTGGTCGAGCGCATGAGCCGGTTCGGCCTGGTCTATCCCCGCGACCTCGGCAAGCTCGACGCCGCCCAATGCGAGGAGCTGCGCCAGCTCTACTGGAGCCTCACCGCGAAGGTGGCGCCGCGCCGCGAAGGCCAGCGCCTGGTCGACAAGAATCCGCTCAACATGCTGCGCCTGCCGCTGATCCAGCGGCTGTTTCCGCGGGCGCCAATCATCCTTGCGCTGCGCCACCCCTGCGACGTGATCCTGTCGAACTACATGCAGCACTTCAACTCGAACATGTTCGCCGTACTCTGCTCCAGCCTCGAACGGCTCGCGCAGGGCTACGTCACCGCATTCGATTTCTGGCTGCATCACGCCGAGCTGTTCAAGCCCGACGTCATCCAGTCGCGTTACGAAGACCTGCTCGATGACTTCCCCGGCAACGTCAAGCGCATCGGCGATTTCCTCGGCCTCGACGACGCGGCACCGCTGGCGCACTTCGATGCGCACGCGCGCGGCAAGGGCTTCATCTCGACGCCGAGCTACAACCAGGTGATCGAGCCGCCGAACAAGAAGGCCGTCGACCGCTGGCGCCGCTACCGGCGCTACTTCGAGCCCGTGCTCCCGACCCTGCAACCGATGCTGGAACGGTTCGGCTATGACGGCTGACGCACAGGCGAATTCGCGACTGCTCGATCTGCGCAGCTACGTGCAGTGGTTCGATGCGGCGCTGCCCGCGGATTTCTGCGCGAAGATGGTCGACTCGTTCCACCAGATGCAGCAGTTCCAGACCGACAACGGCCGCGGCCACCACAGCGCGCTCGACGCCAGCGCCTGGGTCGAACTCAATATCCAGCCGTACGTCGACCCTGCCTTCATGGGCTTCTTCTACGCGCAGATCGACCGCTATCTCGGCGAATACAACGCGCGCCTGCCGATGTCGTTGCCGGTGCCGACGCGGCCGCTGCTCGAAGACCTGCGCATCAAGCGTTACCGCATCGACACGGATGACCGCTTCCAGCCGCATTTCGATGCCGGCGACAAGTACGCGAACCGCTACATGGTCTTCCTCTGGTACCTCAACGACGTCGCCGAGGGCGGCGAGACCGAGTTTCCCGACCTCGGCGTCAAGGTGCAGGCACGCGCCGGACGCCTGCTCATGTTCCCGCCTTACTGGATGTTCCAGCACGCCGGGCTCAAGCCGCGTTCGAACGACAAGTACATCGTGTCGACGTACATGAAGTTCTGAGCGCTTCCCGGAACGATGGCCCAGACCGCCCCCGCAACCTCCGCATCGCGCCTGCACGGCTTGTCGCAAGCCGCGATCCGCAGCGTCGTCGCCGCTGCGCAGGCGCTCGAACTCGGCCGCGCGGACGAGGCCGACCGCCAGATCATCGGCCTGCTCGCCATGCACCCGGACCACCCGGAAGTGCTGCGCCTCATGGCCGGCGCGCAGAGCCTGCGCGGCCAGACCCGGGCGGCGATCGCCACGCTGCAACGCGCGGTCGCGCTGCGCCCCGACGATGCGCTGTATCTGAACACGCTGGGATCGACCCAGATCAACCTGTTCGACTACGACGGCGCGATCGCCAGCCTGCGGCGCGCGGTCGAACTCGATCCGAAACTCGCGGTCGCCTGGTACAACCTCGGCCTCGTGCTGATGCGCAGCATGCGTGTGGACGAATCGGCTGCCGCGCTGCGCCGCGCGGTCGAACTCAAACCGGAGGAATCCACCGCGCGCGTGATCCTCGGCGACATGCTGCGCGCCGAAGGGCGCAACGCGGAGGCGATCGCCGAATATCGGCGCGTGCTCGCGCAGCGGCCCGATGCCGGCATGGCCTGGTGGGGCCTGGCCGACATGAAGACACTGCGCCTCGGCGGCGCGGACATCGCGCAGATGCAGGCCGCACTGCGGCGCGCGAACGCGAGCGAGGCCGACCTCGTCGCGATGGGTTTCGCGCTGGCCAAGGCTTTCGACGACGAAGGCCGATATGCCGAGTCGTTGCAGGCAATCGCGCAGGCGAATGCGCGGGCGCGCCAGCGCCAACGCTGGAATGCGGCGGCACATGCAGCCAGTGTCGACGCCGTGCTGAACGCATTCACGCCACCGCGCGACGGCGCCGATGCCGCGCTCGGTGCGGAAGCGATCTTCATCGTCAGCCTGCCACGCTCCGGATCGACCCTGATCGAACAGGTGCTCGCCTCGCATTCGCAGGTCGACGGCGCGGGCGAACTGTCCGATCTGCCGCTGGTGCTGACCGAGGAATCGCAGCGCCGCGGCCAGCCGTTCCCGTTGTGGGTGGCCGCCGCGCACGCGGACGACTGGCAGCGCCTCGGCAGGCGTTACCTCGAGCGCACCGCGCACTGGCGCGCGCGCCGGCCGCGCTTCACCGACAAGCTGCCGTACAACTGGTTCTACATTGGCGCGATCCGCTCGATGCTGCCCGGTGCGCGCATCGTCGTTGGCCGCCGCGATCCGCTCGAGACCTGCTTCTCGTGCTATCGCCAGCACCTCGCCAACAACGAGTACACGCGCACGTTCGCCGACCTCGCCGCGTTCTGGCGCGACTTCGATCGTGCGGTGACGCACTGGCGCGAACTGCATCCAACGCACGTCCACGAGAACGTCTACGAACGCCTCGTGCGCGAGCCGGAAGCGGCGATCCGAGAACTGCTCGCGTTCTGCGGTCTGCAATTCGAGCCGGCCTGCCTCGACTTCCACGCGACCGCACGCGATGTGCACACGCCGAGCGCGACGCAGGTGCGCGAGCCGTTGCGCCGCGACACCGCACGCGCGCCGCGCTATGGTGCGCTGCTCGATCCGCTGCGCGCCGAACTCGGCCTGCCGCCGTTCGCCGCATCTACGTAAAAGGACTGAAACGACCGTCCCATGGGCAATATCGTCTGGCTCGCTTCTTATCCCAAATCCGGCAACACCTGGCTGCGCGCGTTCCTCGCCAACCTGATCGCGAACCGGCCGACGCCGGTGCCGCTTGCCGAACTGCCGGACTACGGCCGGCTCGAAGCCGAGCCCGAGCTGTATTCGCGCATCGCCGGGCGGCCGAGCACGGAGCTGGATTTCGCCCAGCTGTGCGCGCTGCGCCCGCAGGTGCACGCGGCGATCGCGGCGGCCGCCGCCAGGACCGTGTTCGTGAAGACGCACAGCATGGCCGGCGTGATCGACGGCGTGCCGCTGCTGACGCCGCAGGTCAGCGCCGGCTCGATCTACGTTGTGCGCAACCCGCTCGACGTCGCGATCAGCATGTCGCATCACTTCGGCATCGACCTCGACGCCGCGATCGACTACCTCAACAACGAGAATTCGGCGACCGAGAACAGCGCACTGTTCGTGATCGAATTCCTCGGTTCGTGGTCGCAGCACGTGAAGAGCTGGGCCGACATGGAGAGTGAGCGCATCCTGATCCTGCGCTACGAGGACCTGCTCGAGAAGCCGGCGAAATGGTTCGGCAAGGTCGCGCGCATGGTCGGAACGGAAGATCGCGCCCGCGTCGAACGCGCAGTCCGCCATTCCGACTTCCGCGCGCTCGCCGACATGGAAAAGCGCGACGGCTTCGTCGAGGTGCCGATCAAGGGCAAACGCTTTTTCCGCGCCGGGCGCAGCAACCAGTGGCGCGAGAAGCTCAGCCGCGACCAGGTCGCGCGCATCATCGAAGCGCACCGCGAACAGATGCAGCGCTTCGGTTATGTGCCGGGCGGCTACTGAACGCCGTGATGGCCGCAGCGTCGAATCGCCAAGCCGGCTGGGCCGCCGCGCAGCGCCTGCGCGAAGACGGCCGCATCGATGCCGCGGCGGACGCGGTGATCGCGTTGTGGCACACCGCGCAGGCCGACCGCGACGAAACCATGGCTGCATTGGGCTTCCTCAAGGAATGCGGCGCGCAGGACCGTGCCCTGACCATCGCACGCGCCGCGCGCCAGCGCTGGCCCGGCGACGCACGCATCGCCGCAGAGGCCGGCGAAATCGCGCTCGCGCTGGGCCTGTTCGACGAGGCGTCGTCGGCGCTGCGCGAAGCGGTCGATCTCGATCCCAGACAAGGCGCCGCCTGGCTGCGGCTGGCCCATTGCCGGCGCTTCGCCGAGGACGATGCCGACGTGCAGCGCTTGCGTCGCACATGGTCCGACGCGGGCCTCGACGAAACCACGCGCACCTGTGTCGGCTTCGCCCTCGGCAAGGCGCTCGACGATCTCGGCGACCACGCCCAGGCCGCGCGCGTGCTGACCGATGCGAATGCGCGCGCGCGCAAGGCGTCCGGCTGGCACATCGACGACTGGCGCCGCTTGGTCGACGCGCAACTGCATGCGCCCGCGCTGCCCGCGCTGTCCGCCGACGCGGACTTCAACCCGATCTTCGTCGTCGGCCTGCCGCGCAGCGGCACGACTCTCGTCGCCAGCGCGCTCGCGCGGCACGCCGAGGTGCGCGACCGTGGAGAGTTGAATTGGGTTCCGGCGCTGCGCGCGCTGCTCGCCGAGCAGGGGCACTTGCACAACCCGCAGGCGCTTGCCGCGATCGCCAAAGTGATCCGCGCGCAGATGCGCCGCGACGATGCGCCTGCGCGGTTCCACCTCGACAAGAATCCGCTCAACTTCCGCCATCTCGACTTCATCGCCGCGTGTTTTCCGAACGCGAGGATCGTGCATTGCCGGCGCGGCGCGCGCGACACGGCGCTGTCGATCTGGATGCAGCATTTCGCCCACGCGGACCTCGGCTTCGCCTACGGCTTCGCCGAAATTTCACGGGTCGGCAAGGACTGCACCGCACTGATGGCGCACTGGCGGACGCGCCTGGCGCTGGCAACGATCGAGGTCGACTATGAGAATTTCGTCGCCGATCCCCGTAGCCAGGAACAACGGCTGACCGATTTCCTCGGCCTGCGCATGCTCCCCGCAGATACGTCTGCCGCGGAA
>JAFEFQ010000048.1 GCA_018240505.1 Pseudomonadota bacterium | reverse complement strand
GAAATGCTCGAGGCGCTTGAACTCGGCCCTGGCCGCGCCGAACAGCGCCTCGCAGACCTTGACGTGGTCGTCCATCGAGCCGCCGATGTCGAGCAGGAGCAGCACCTTGATCGCGTTGTGCCGCTCGGGCCGGAACTTCACGTCGAGCATGGCCTCGCGTGCGGTCGCATCGATCGTCGCGTCGAGATCGAATTCCTCGGCCGCGCCCTCGCGCGCGAAACGGCGCAGGCGGCGCAGCGCGAGCTTGAAATTGCGCGGCGACAGGTCGGCGTCGCCGTCGAGCGCGCGATAGCTGCGCTGCTCCCAGACCTTGACCGCGCTGCGCCCGCCGCCGTTCGGCCCGACGCGCATGCCGATCGGATTGACGCCGCCCGCGCCGAACGGACTCGTGCCGCCCGTGCCGATCCAGCGGTTGCCGCCGGCGTGGCGCGTCTTCTGCTCTTCGAGCCGCTTGCGAAACTCTTCGAGCAGCTGGTCGAGTCCGCCGAGCGCGGCGATCTTGGCCTTCTCCTCCTCGCTGAGCAGGCGCCGGAAGCTCTGCCTGAGCCAGTCCGCGGGAACCTGCGTGAGCCGGGTCGGATCGATCTTCGCGACGCCTTCGAAATAGGCCGCGAACGCGCGCTCGAAGCGGTCGTAGTGGCGCTCGTCCTTGACCAGCACGGTGCGCGCGAGATGGAAGAATTCCTGCGCGTCGGCGAAAGCGAAATCGCGGTCGAGCGCAGCGATCAGGTCGAGCCACTCGCGCAGGCTCACCGGAACCCGATGCGCACGCAGCATTTCGAACAGGCCGATCAGCATGGCGGCGCGCGTCGCGCCTGGCCTGCTAGCCGCGTCCCGCGCGGCGGTGCATGAACGCCAGACGCTCGAGCAGCTGCACGTCCTGCTCGTGCTTGATCAGCGCGCCGTACAGCGGCGGGATCGCCCTGGCCGGGTCGCGCTCGGCCAGCGCGGACGCGGGAATGTGGTCGGCGAGCAGCAGCTTGAGCCAGTCGATCAGCTCCGAGGTCGACGGCTTCTTCTTCAGCGCGGGCACCTCGCGCAACTCGAAGAACATGTCGAGCGCACGCGCGGCGAGATCCTGGGCGATGCCCGGATAGTGCACGTCGACGATGCGCTGCAGCGTCGCGCGGTCGGGAAACGCGATGTAGTGGAAGAAGCAGCGGCGCAGGAACGCGTCGGGCAACTCCTTCTCGTTGTTCGAGGTGATGACGATGATCGGCCGGTGCCTGGCGCGCACGGTTTCGCCGGTCTCGTAGACGTGGAACTCCATGCGGTCGAGTTCGTGCAGCAGGTCGTTCGGGAATTCGAGATCGGCCTTGTCGATCTCGTCGATCAGCAGCACCGCGCGCGCGTCGCTGTCGAACGCCTGCCAGAGCTTGCCGCGCTTGATGTACTGGCGCACGTCGGCGACGCGCGGATCGCCGAGCTGCGAGTCGCGCAGGCGGCTGACCGCGTCGTACTCGTACAGGCCCTGGTGCGCCTTGGTCGTCGACTTGATGTGCCAGGTGTGGAGCGGCGCGCCGAGCGCCTGCGCGACTTCCTCGGCGAGCAGGGTCTTGCCCGTGCCCGGTTCGCCCTTGATCAGCAGCGGGCGCTGCAGCGCGATCGCCGCGTTGACCGCGAGCTTGAGTTCGTCGGTGGCGACGTAGCGTTCGGTGCCTTCGAATTTCATTGCCGATCCCGCCGGTGCGTTGCCGGCGATTGTAGTGCCTGCCCGTCGTTCGCGCCCGCGCGCGAGCGACGCGGGCCTACTTCCTGCGTCGCGCGCGCGGATGCGCGCTGTCGTACACGCGCGCGAGATGCTGGAAGTCGAGATGCGTGTAGATCTGCGTCGTCGCGATGTCGGCGTGGCCGAGCAGTTCCTGCACCGCGCGCAGATCGCCCGAGGATTCGAGCAGGTGACTCGCGAACGAGTGGCGCAGCAGATGCGGATAGACGCGGCGCTCGATGCCCTGCGCCCTGGCCCAGGCCTTCATGCGCGTGCGCACCGTCGCCGCGCTGATGGCCGCGCCGTTGCGGCCGCGGAACACCGGTTCGTCTTCGCTTGCGACCTGCTCGAGTTCGCGCAACGCGCGCAGCGCTTCGAGCGCCTTCGCGCCGACCGGCACGATGCGCGTCTTGCGCCCCTTGCCGGTGACGCGCACGCTGGCGTCGGCGAGGTCGAGATCGCGCCATTTCAATCCGGTCAATTCGGAAATGCGCAGTCCGCTGGAATACAGCAGTTCGAGAATCGCTCGGTCGCGCGTGGCTTCGGCGCCGTCGGTCGGGATCTCGACGAGCCGGCCCATCTCGTCGACGTCGAGCACCTGCGGCAGCTTGCGCGGCGCCTTCGGCGCGCGCACGCCGGCGGCGGGGTCATGCTTCAGTTCGCCGGCGCGGATCAGGAATTTGAACAGGCTGCGGCAGGCAGACAGACGCGCCTGCAAGGTCTTCGGCGCGATGCCCGCGCGATGCTCACCGGCGATGAAGCTGCGCAGCGCGTCGCTGCGCAGTGCGGACCAGTCGCCGAGGTTGCGCGCATTCGCGTATTCCACCAGCCGGGTCAGGTCGTGGCGATAGCGGATCAGCGTCTGCGGCGAGTAGTTTCTCTCGACCTTCAGGTGATCGAGAAACCGGTCGACCGTCGCGGCCAGCGATGCATTCATCCGTGCGCCGGGAACCTCGCGATTCCCGCGGAGACGGTTTCGGCGATCAGCTCGAGGAACAGCGTGCCCATGCCCGGATGGAAGCGGTTCGCGTCGGCGCTGCCGATCGCGAGCAGGCCGAGCTGCGCGCCGCCGTCTTCCAGCGCGAGCAACGCCGCCGAACGTACTTCTTCGGCGTGCGTGCCGAACAGAAAATCGAGCTTGTCGGGTTGCAGGCGGCCGCACAGCGGCTCGCCGTTGCGCAGGAACTCGGTGAATTCGGGCAAGGCCTGCGCCCCCTGCGGCTGCACGATCAACCAGTCGGCGGCGGGCAGTTCGGGGTCGGCGTGCAGCAGCACGAGCCTGACGAAGGCGGTGGAAAAATCCTCGCGCAACCCGGCGACGACGCGGCGCACGCTGCCGGCCAGCGTCGCCTCGCGCATCAGCGAAATATTGAGCGCGTGCACGCGCTGCACGAGCTGCTCGTTCTCGTTGGCGATGTTGACCAGCTCGGTCAGGCGCCGGCCGAGATCGCGGTTCTTGTCGCGCAGCACGTCGAGCTGATAGCTCGCGAGCGAGGTCGTCTTGCCCTCCTCGCGCGGCGGCAGCAGGGTCAGGGCGAGATCGGGATAGTCGTGCAGGAAGGCCGGATGGCGGCGCAGGTAGCTCGCCACTTCGGCCGGCGTGACGCCGTCCCTGATCGCAGTGTCATTCATTCCAGTCTCCCTCATAAACAAAAGCGGCCGGCCCGGTCATCCACAACGTGTGGCCCGGACCGTCCCAGCGGATTTCGAGCCGACCGCCCGGCAGGTCGACCGCGACGGTCGCATCGACCCGCGCGCGCCGGCGCAGCACCGCGACCGCGGCGCAGGCGCCGGTGCCGCAGGCCAGCGTCTCGCCGACGCCGCGCTCGCGCACGCGCAGGCGCACATGCGCACGATCGACGAGCTGGACGACGCCGACATTGCAGCTTTGTGGAAAATGCGCACTTGTGGACAATGCCGCAGCGAGCGTGGCGAGCGGTGCGCTGGCGACATCGGCGACCTCGACCACCGCATGCGGATTGCCCATCGACACGGCGCCGAATTCGATACGCTGACGATCGATCGCCAGCTCATACGGATCGGCCGCGGGCAGGGTCAGCGGAATCGCATCGGGCGCAAAGCGCGGCTCGCCCATGTCGACGCGCACGCGGCCGTCGGCGAGCAGCTCGACCGCGACCGGCCCCGACGGGCTCTCCAGCCGCGCCGCACCGGTGCCGAGCGCACCCGCGCGCTGCAGCCACGCGGCGACGCAGCGCACGCCGTTGCCGCACTGCCCGCTAGTCGAGCCGTCGGCGTTGTAGATGCCGTAGTAGAACCGGCAGGACGGATCGCGCGCCGGCGCTATCGTCAGCAACTGGTCGAAGCCGACGCCGGTGTGGCGGTCGGCGATGCGCGCAATCTCGCCGGCAGCGAGCGCGAACGGCTGCGTGCGGCAGTCGAGCACGACGAAATCGTTGCCGATGCCGTGCATCTTGGTGAAGTGCAGACCCATCGCGCGGCGCCGCAGACCTCAGCGCTGACCCGCCGCATCGCCCGCCTTCGTCGCCGGCTGCGGCGCATTCGCGGGCTGGTCCTTCTGCTTGTCCTTGTCCTGCTGCTCCGGCGTCTTGTCGGGCAGCACCAGGGGACCCTTGTTGCCGCAGGCCGCGAGCGTCGCGACGACGACGGAGGCGAGCAGGAGCACACGTAGCGTTGACGACATGGCGATCGATCGAAAGAGTCGAGGCGCGGAGTATAACGCGCGATCCCGACCCGGGTCCGGGAAGGCCGCGCACGCAGCCTTTCCGGATCGAACCATCGCTGCCGTCAACGCTGCTTCTGCGTCGGCTTGTCCGCCTCGGCCGCAGTCGTCGCGTTCGGCTGCGCGAGCTGGTCGATCGACTTGCCCTGCTCCTCGACCGCACCGACGGTCACGGTGGCTTTCCATTCGCGGTCGCGCTTCGCGAAGTACAGGTCCGGATCCCAGTTGTCCTTGGCGTACATGTCGTCGTTGCCGCAGCCGGCCTGCGCAACGGTGCGGCCACCGACGACGAGGGCGGGGCCGCAGTTGTCCTTGGTGTTGAGGTGGCTCACGCCCGAATTGAAGCCGGTGCGCGAGCCGGTGAGCTGCATCTGGCCCTGGCGCAGCTGCACGGCCAGGCGCGGCTTGGCGACCGCATCGGCATAGCGCCCGGCGAGCTTGCCGCGCACCTGCATCGCCTGCGCGAGTTGCTCGGGCGTGAGCTCGGCCTTGAGCTGGTCGCGCGTGGCGACGAAATCGGGATAGTCGCGCTCGGCGGCGAGATCGATCCAGGCATACGCCGTGACCGGATCCTTCTTCACGCCCTCGCCGTTCATGTACATCAGGCCGGTGCTGAGCTGGGACAGCTTGTCGGCGTAGTACGAGCCGATCTCGAAATACTTCAGCGCGCCGGCATAGTCCTTGTGCGCGTAACGGCGCATGCCCACGGTCATGCCGAACAGGTCGGGATGGAACCAGGTCGAGGCATTGGCCATCGCGCGCAGGGTCTTCTGCACGCCGGGATCGTTGAGCGGATCGTCGTCCGCATGGGCGATCGGGGCCAGGGCCAGCACGGCGATTGCAGCACAGAGAATCCGCTTTCCGAAACTTCCACGCATCGCTCTCTCCTTGGTTTGCGCGCCGCGCCCGACACGCGGCCATGTTGCCCGAACAGTGTTACCGGCCGCGGCGCAGCCGGACAGTGTCCAAAGACATGGTGTCGACCGGCATGGTTCCGCGCCGCAGGAAACGACGCATCGGTTGCGCTGGTCGCCGAAAGACATCAACCGACGCAGTTTCAGGTGACTGGCGAAGCGCCGGCATAGGCGCTCGGCGCCACGCCGGTCTGGCTGCGGAACATCTGCGTGAACGCGGATGGATTCGCGTAGCCGAAATCGAGCGCGATCGTGGTGATCGAATCGCCCGCGGCGAGGCGCGGCAGCGCGGCGACGACGCAGGCCTGGCGGCACCAGGCGGCGAAGCTCGTGCCGGTCTGCTCGCGGAACAGGCGCGTGAACGAGCGCCGCGACATGGCGAGCGCGGTGCACCAGTCGTCTATCGTTTCGTGCGGCGTCGGTTTGTCGAGGAACGCACGGCAGCGCGCGGCGAGTTTGGGCGAGGTCGGCAGGCCGATGTTGAGCGGCAGCGTCGGCAACTGCTCGATCTCGGCGATCAGCAGGCGCATGATCAGGCCGGCGCGCGCATGCACGTCGTACTTGGCCGGCAGGTCGACCGCTTCGAGCAGCAGTGCGCGCGCGAGCGGCGTGATGCCGAGCACGCGGCACTCGTCCGGCAGCTTCCTGCTCACGGTCGGCTCGAGGAAGATGCTGCGCGTGGTCACCGGGCCGACCGCGTAGACGTCGTGGTAGACGCCCGCCGGTATCCACAGCGCGCGCTGCGGCGGCACCACCCAGCGGCCCTGCGGCGTGGTGACGATCATCAGGCCGGTCGCGCCGTACAGCAGCTGATTGCGCCGGTGCTGGTGCGAACCGCGCGCGACGCCGGGCGCGTAGTCGTTGCCGACCGAGATGATCGGCCGCGGGGTCGCTTCGTAGTCGTCGACGTTGGCGTTGCGCATTGCTGCCCTGAAGCTGCGGGAGGACCGGGAACCAATCGGAGCCGCGCTCGCGCGCGGCAAGTTGCTGTTGGCCCGACCTCGTAGATCGCTGACCTGCCTGCGGCGGCGGGCGAATGCGAACGATTCTAACCTGCAAGCTGTCGAAATTCGCCGTCCGAGATACCTGCCGTGAGCGCCCAGCCTGCCGCCGTCACCGGAAAGATTCCGTCCTCCGCGCCCGCGCAAACCGGCACGGCGCTCGGCGTGCTCGCCGCGGTGAGCGCCTCGCATTTTCTCAACGACCTGATCCAGTCGCTGCTGCCGTCGATCTATCCGATCCTGAAGAGCAACTACGCGCTGGACTTCGGCCAGATCGGCCTGTTGACCTTCACCTACCAGACCACCGCCTCGCTGCTGCAACCCGTGGTCGGCGCGTACACGGACCGCCGGCCGCTGCCGTACTCGCTGCCGGTCGGCATGGGCTTCACCCTGGCCGGCCTGCTGCTGCTCTCGCAGGCGGCGTCGTTTCCGATGCTGCTGCTCGCCGCGGCCCTGGTCGGCACGGGCTCGTCGATCTTCCATCCCGAGTCCTCGCGCATCGCACGCCTGGCCTCGGGCGGACGCCACGGCTTCGCCCAGTCGTTCTTCCAGGTCGGCGGCAACGCCGGCTCGGCGCTGGGACCGCTGCTCGCCGCGTTCCTGATCCTGCCGCACGGGCAAGGCGCGCTGGCCTGGGTGTCGGTACTCGCGCTCGTAGGCATCGTGCTGCTGACGCGCGTGGGCATGTGGTATGCGCAGCGGGCGAAGCCGAAGGCGGCGAAGATCGCCGCCGTCGCGGCGACGCTGCCGAGACGCCGGGTCGTGCTCGCCGTCGGCGTGCTGCTCGCGCTGATCTTCTCGAAATACTTCTACCTGATCAGCCTGTCGAACTACTACACGTTCTATCTGATCGAAAAATTCCACGTTTCGACACAAAGCGCGCAGATCCACCTGTTCTATTTCCTCGGCGCGGTCGCGCTCGGCACGCTGGCCGGCGGACCGATCGGCGACAAGGTCGGGCGCAAGTGGGTGATCTGGGTATCGATCCTCGGCGTGCTGCCGTTCTCGCTGCTGCTGCCGCACGTGGACCTGTTCTGGACCGCGGTGCTCACCGTGATCATCGGCCTGATCCTGTCGAGCGCGTTCTCGGCGATCCTGGTCTATGCGACCGAGCTGTTGCCCGGCAACGTCGGCATGGTCGCCGGCATGTTCTTCGGCTTCGCCTTCGGCATGGGCGGCATCGCCGCCGCCGTGCTCGGCAAGCTCGCCGACTACCGCGGCATCGAGTACGTCTACGCGCTGTGCGCCTGGCTGCCGGCGATCGGCCTGCTCACCGCGTTCCTGCCTGATCTGCATCGGCGCGCGCATAGCTGAGCGAACGTACCGCGCAGGCGCGGCGTCATTCCGCGCTATATTTGACGGCAATCGCCCAGCCGCGTTGCCGCCATGCCCGTATCCACGAAGTCCATTTCGCGCCGCGTCCTCGTCGCGCCGCTGGCCAAGGCCGCGCAGCATGTCGGTGAAGTCGTCGAGGATGCCGACGACCTGCTCCATCGCAGCGGCGACCTGCGCACCGGCAAGGCGCTGATCACGACCGTGATCGCGCTGCTGCTCGGCGTGCTCAGCCTGCTCGCGGTGCTCGCGTTCCATTTCCCGCAGTACCTGACGATGCCCGAGCTGCGCCACAAGTACTCGGTCGACGTGCTGCGCCAGTTGCTGTTCGGCGGCCTGCTCGTCGCCGGCGCACTGTCGCTGACCAACCTGATCTTCAACCGCCGGCGCAATCTCAATCTGGTTGCGTTCGCCTGCGTCATCGTCGCGGTCGCGCTCGGCGGCTCGCGCGTGCCGGTCGGCGATTTCCCGGACAACACGCCGTACATCGGCCTCGACTGGTTCATCCTCGACCTGCTCGGTTCGACCGTGATCTTCGTCGTGCTCGAAAAGCTGTTCCCGCTGTACAAGGGCCAGCCGATCTTCCGCCGCGAGTGGCAGACCGACCTCAAGCATTTCGCGGTCAACCATTTCCTCGTCGGGCTGATCCTGCTGACGGTGAACTTTCTGATTCATCACGTGTTCGGCTGGCTGGTCAACCACGACTTCCAGCTCGCCGTGCAGCGCATCTGGTTCGTGCCGCAACTGCTGCTGTGCATCCTCGTCGCCGATCTCGCCCAGTACTTCACCCACCGCGCCTACCACGAGGTGCCGCTGCTGTGGAAATTCCACTCGGTGCATCACTCGACCAAGACGATGGACTGGCTCGCCGGCTCGCGCCAGCACATGCTCGAGATCGTCGCCACGCGCGTGCTCGTGCTCGCGCCGCTGTTCGTGATCGGCTTTTCCGAAGGCGTGATCAACGCCTACATCCTCATCGTCGGCTTCCAGGCCGTGTTC
This sequence comes from Pseudomonadota bacterium, assembly GCA_018240505.1. GTDB lineage: Bacteria > Pseudomonadota > Gammaproteobacteria > Xanthomonadales > Rhodanobacteraceae > Rudaea. The sequence continues at coordinate 1,294 of JAFEFQ010000048.1, read as the reverse complement.
AACCACGCCAACGTGCACCTGCCGTGGGGGCCGTTGCGCTATCTGATCGTGACCCCGGACTTCCACCACTGGCACCACTCGCAGGACGACGAGGCGATCGACAAGAACTACGCCGCGCACTACTCGTTCCTCGATTACCTGTTCGGCACCGCGGTGAAGTCTTCGAGGCGATTCCCCGAGCGCTACGGCGTGGTCGGTGACTACATGCCCGACGGTTTCGTCAACCAGCAGCTGTTTCCGTTCAAGGCGATGATCAAGCCCGAAACGCAGACCTGAGTGTGCGGGATCGCAAAACCGCGGCAGGTTGCCCGCTTTTGTCCGCCGCACTCGTCTACACTTGCATCCCTTTGCTGCGGGGAGAGGTTGCGATGCGTTGGCAGTGGATGATTCTGGCTCTCGGCTCGACCGCTTTCTGCGTCGGCGCGCGAGGCGCGGCCGACTCCGCGGCGCCGGCCAGCCCCGAACGCAGCTCGACGCAACCGGCCTCGGCGCTTGCGGACGAGGCCGAACCGGCACGCCGCGCCACCGCGGAAGAACTGCGCGGGCTCGCCGGACGCGTCGCCTTCCTGCGCGGCCGCTATGCGCGCGAGGCGATCGGCATGCACCTGGACATTCCGCGCGGCCAGCACATGCTCGCCGGCACCGAAGCACGCCGCGCCGATGCCGCCCTGCGCGGCGTGGACGACACGCATCTGATCGGCTGGATGATCGCCCAGGACCGGACCATCAGCGACCCCAACCTGCGCATCGTGCGTCTGCGCTGGCGGCACGACGGCCTCGTCGCCGGCGATGCGGCGGATCCAGCCGCACTGCTCGACGCCGCGCACACCCGGCCACGCGTGCCGCGGCTCGCCGGCAGCGGCGGCACCCTGCTGCGCTACGATGTCGCGCCGGAGCGCGAGGGCTCGACGATCGTCTGGAGCGAAGAGCGCCAACCCGAAGGCGCGGCGACCAGCGTCCACGACTGCCACGCGCTGCGGCTGGCGCGCAAGGGCGTGCTCGAGTTCAGCATCGTCGGCGTGGATGCAAAAGCCGCGCAATCGTGCGCGGATGAATTGCGTTCGCTCGCCGCCACGGTGCGCTTCGATGCGGAATCGGACTATCCCGCGCGGATCCAGGGCGAGCGCCTCGCCGCCTATTCGCTTAGCGGAATGATCACGCAAACGCAATAGGCCGGAGCTCGCCCGCGAGATTCCCGGAGCCGCGTGCGGGGGCCAATGCTAAAATCGAGCATTGACTCTAACGCGAGCATGGCTGCCATGTCTGTTCCCGCAACGCAGTTGGACCTCGGCTA